>NZ_JBWKKP010000009.1:0-324136 GCF_056431485.1 Streptomyces sp. NPDC045899 | reverse complement strand
ATCCCCCCCACCCCCCTCCCCCCCCCCCTCCCCCCCCCCCCCCCCCCCCTCCCCCCCCCCCCCCCCCCCCCCCCCGGACCCGGTGGCTTCCGCTAGCCCCTTACGGCCGGTTCCGCCGGTGCTCCGGCCGCCGTGGAGCGGACGGCGGGGGCGGCCGGTCCGGTGGTGGCCGGTGTCCGGCGGAAGAGCGCCCCCGGCCACCACACCCACCGCTTCAGCAGCAGACTCGCCGAGGTCACCAGATAGGTCCGGACGAGGAAGGTGTCCAGCAGGACGCCGACCGCGACGATGAAGCCCATCTCGACCAGCATCACCAGCGGCAGCGTGGCCAGCACCGCGAAGGTCGCGGCCAGCACCAGCCCCGCCGAGGCGATCACCCCGCCGGTGGTCCGCAGCGCGGTGACGGCGGCCTCGGCGACCCCGGCCCCGCGCAGCGCCTCCTCCCGCATCCGGTGCATCAGGAAGATGCCGTAGTCGACGCCGAGGGCGACCAGGAAGACGAACGACAGCAGCGCGAGTCCCGGATCGACCCCGGGGAAGCCGAAGACGGGCTCGAAGACCATTCCGCCGAGCCCCATGGCCGCGGCCCACACCGCCACCACGGCCACCACCAGCACCAGTGGCGCGATCAGGCTGCGCAGCAGGGCTGCCAGGATCAGCAGGACGGCGATCAGCACCAGCGGGATGACCAGCATCCGGTCATGGGCGTTGGTGTCGTCGAGGTCGAGCTGCTGGGCACTGGGCCCGCCGACGAGCGCGTCGGCGCCGTCCACGCGGTCCAGCCCGGAGCGCAGCGCCTGGAGCGTGGCCGTCTCGCGCGCGGACTGCGGGGCGCCCTCGGCGAAGACGTCGATCTCGGTCCAGCCGCCGCCGCTGCGGCCCCGGGTGACGTCCGCGACGCCCTCGGTGCCGCGGGCCCGTGCCATCGCCTGGTCCGCCCGCGCGGTGCGCGCCAGCACGCTGATGGGCTGACTGCTGGCGTCCGGATAGGCGCGGGTGAGCGTCTCGGTCGCGACCACGGACTCGGGCTTGTCGGTGAAGGTGTCGTTCTGCTTGAGGTTGCCGGGCAGATTGAACACACCGAGGGCGAGCGCGCCCAGCAGCGCGGCGCCGCCGAGCAGCACCACCACGGGCCTGCGCCGCGCCGATTCGCCCATCGCCCCGAACAGCCCGCGCCCGGTGCGCGGCTCACCGCCGTGGACCGGGATCAGCGGCCAGAACACCCGGCGGCCCAGCAGCACCAGTACCGCGGGCAGCAGCGTCATCATCGCGGCCAGCGCACACACCACACCGACCGCGCCGACCGGTCCGAGACCGCTGCTGCTGTTGAGGTCGGCGGCGAGCAGGCACAGCAGTCCGGCGGCGACCGTCCCGCTGGAGGCGAGCACCGCCGGGCCGCAGCCGCGCAGCGCCTCGCGCATCGCGTCGTAGGGGGCCCGGTGGCGGCGCAGCTCCTCGCGGTAGCGGGACACGATCAGCAGCGCGTAGTCGGTGCCCGCGCCGAAGACCAGGACGGTCATCACCGAGGAACTCATACTGGTGACGACGAGGTCGAAGCCCTCGACGAGCCCGTAGACGACGCCCATCGCGGCCACCGCGGCGAACCCGACCACCACCAGCGGGATCAGCCACAGGAACGGGCTGCGGTAGGTGAGGATCAGCAGCACCGCCACCACGGCGGCGGTGGCGATCATCAGGGTGCCGTCGGTGGAGGCGAACACCTCCTGGGAGTCGGCCGCCAGCGCCCCGGGGCCGCCGACCCGCACGCTCAGCCCCCCGGGGTGGTCCTCGAGTCCGTCGCGGATCTCCTGGACGGCCTCCGCCCGGACCTTCTCGTCCGCGAGCCCGGTGAGCGCCATCGGGTACATCACGGTGGTGCCGTCCTCGGACGGGATCCCGCGGGGTGTCCGCTTCCCGACCAGTTCGTGGCCGCGCGCCACCTCGGCCACCTGTGCGCCCGCCGCCGCGCGGTCGGCGCGGGTCAGCCCGCCGTCGCGCCGGTAGACGAGGACGAGGTCGGTGGTGTCCCCGCCGGGCAGTTCCTCCTGGAGCCGGGCCACCTGGGTGGAGTCGGCCCCGGCCGGGAGGTAGTCGACGGCGGTGTCGCGTTTGGCGTCCTCCAGCTTCCCGGCGAACGGCACGGCGACGAGGAGCAGCAGCACCCAGGCGCCGATCACGGCCCAGGGAAGGGCACGGCGTCTGCCGGAGGCGGGTGTGGGTGGTTCGTCCGGCGCGGCCGGTATCCGCGGCGATGTGGTCTCCATGCCCCCAGACTTCCGCGGGAACGGGCCCGGATCCTCGCGCGCACGAGGGAGATCGCGGCTACTGCGGCGGTGGCGGTGGGACCGTGACTACTCCCCCGGGAGTACGCGGCCGGGCCCCGGCCGGAGTCGGGGCCGGGGTCAGAAGGGCGCGCGGGTGGCGGCCAGCAGCCGGGCGGTGTCCTCGGGACCGATCATCAGCGCACGTCCCACGGTCTCCAGGACAGCGCGCTCGGCCGGCCGGTAGGGCCCGTCGGCGACGGCGATCCGGGCGCCCTGGAGCAGGATGGCCTCACGGCCGGTGGGGGCCAGATGGGGCGCCAGGGGCTCCAGGGCCTCGTGGAGCTCGATGGCCAGCGCCGTGCCGCACGGGTCCAGGCCGTCGCGCTCCCCGGTGCCACAGGCGCCGGGGAGCCGGCCGGTGTCGGCGGCGAGGGCCTCGATCAGCGCGAGGAGCTGCTCCTCGCTGCAGTCGGCGAACCCGGCCGCGCGGACCGCGCCGACCGCGACCTGGCGGACCGCTGCCGCGTCGGTGCCGCCCGCGGCGAGCACCGCGAGGGCCACCGTGTGCACGGCGTCGCGCAGCATCGCGGAGAAGCGGGTGGTGGTGGGGTGGTCCAGTGTCTCGGTGCCGAACCGCCCGCAACAGGCGGCGCACTCGACGACAGGGGCGACCGGACCGCGGGGCAGCAGCGGCATACCGAGCACCACGATGCGGCGGCGGCCGGTGCGGCGGCGGTAGTTGCGGTCGCCTCCGCAGTCGGGGCAGAAGAACTCACCGTCACCGACGGTCCGCCACAGAGTGCGTACGCCTACCACACACAGGTCCCGGTCTCGTCGGGCACGCGCGTGCACCACGTCACACCTCCATAACGCTTCGGCCACTCTGCCGCGTTGACGTGATGCTAGCCACATCAATGATGTGACGTCAGTACCCCGAACGGAGACAACAGGCCAAACCCGGGGCCCCGCCCACCTCACGCGGTGGACGGGGCCCATGTGGGTGACGGGTCAACCGGCCCTTGCCGATGGGCCGGCCGGCCCTGGCGGCGGATCCTCCGCCGGAGGTCAGCGGCCCGCCCGGTTGACCGCCGAGACGACCGCCTTGAGGGAGGCGCGCACGATGTTGGCGTCGATCCCGACCCCCCACAGCACCTTTCCGTCGATCGCGCATTCGATGTAGGCGGCGGCCTGTGCGGTCGCGCCCTCGCTCAGGGTGTGCTCGGAGTAGTCCAGCAGCCTGACGTCCACGTCGATCCCGGCCAGGGCCTCGAAGAAGGCGGCCAGCGGACCGTTGCCGGAGCCGTTCAGCACCACCTCGGTGCCGTCCACGACGGCCTCCACGGTCAGTGCGTCGGTGCCCTCGGTGGTGGTGGAGGTCTGCGCCGAGCGCAGCGAGATCCGGCCCCACTGGTTGTCGTCCGTCGGCAGGTACTCGTCCTGGAAGACCGACCAGATCTGGGCCGGAGTGACCTCGCCGCCCTCGGCATCGGTCTTGGCCTGAATCGTCCTGGAGAACTCGATCTGCATCCGCCGCGGGAGATCCAGGTTGTGGTCGTTCTTCAGGACATAGGCGATGCCGCCCTTGCCGGACTGGGAGTTCACCCGGATGACGGCCTCATAGGAGCGGCCGACGTCCTTGGGGTCGATGGGCAGGTACGGGACCGCCCACTCGACGTCGTCGACGCTCTTGCCCTCTTCGGCGGCGCGCGTCTCCATCGCCTCGAACCCCTTCTTGATGGCGTCCTGGTGGGAGCCGGAGAAGGCGGTGTAGACCAGATCGCCCGCGTAGGGGTGGCGCGGGTGGATCTCCATCTGGTTGCAGTACTCGGTGGTACGACGGATCTCGTCGATCTGCGAGAAGTCGATCTGCGGGTCGACGCCCTGGGAGAACAGGTTCATGCCCAGCGTCACCAGGTCGACGTTGCCGGTGCGCTCGCCCTGCCCGAACAGACAGCCCTCGATCCGGTCGGCACCCGCCATGATCGCCAGCTCGGCGGCGGCGACGGCGGTGCCGCGGTCGTTGTGCGGGTGCACCGACAGGCAGACGTGCTCGCGCCGCGACAGGTGGCGCGACATCCACTCGAAGCGGTCGGCGTGGGTGGAGGGGGTGGAGCGCTCGACGGTGGCGGGCAGGTTCAGGATGATCTCGCGGCCGTCCTCGGGCTGCCAGACGTCCATCACGCCCTCGCAGACCTCCAGGGCGAAGTCCAGCTCGGTGTCGGTGAAGATCTCCGGGCTGTACTGGTAGCCGAAGGCCGTCCGGTCGTCCAGGATCTTCTCGGCGTACTCCACCACCAGCCGGGTGCCGTCCACCGCGATCTGCTTGACCTGGTCACGGCTGCCGCGGAAGACCACCCGGCGGAAGACCGGGGCGGTCGCGTTGTACAGGTGCACGGTGGCCCGGTGGGCGCCGCGCAGCGACTCCACGGTGCGCTCGATCAGCTCCTCGCGCGCCTGGGTCAGGACGGAGATCGTGACGTCCTCGGGGATCGCGTCCTCTTCGATGATCGACCGCACGAAGTCGAAGTCGGTCTGGCCGGAGGAGGGGAAGCCGACCTCGATCTCCTTGTAGCCCATGCGTACCAGCAGGTCGAACATCTCGCGCTTGCGGGCCGGGGACATCGGGTCGATCAGCGCCTGGTTGCCGTCCCGCAGATCGGTGGACAGCCAGCGCGGGGCGACGGTGATGCGGTTGTCCGGCCAGGTGCGGTCGGGGATGTCCACGGCCTCGTAGCGGCCGTAGCGGTGGATCGGCATCCCGGAGGGGCGCTGGGTGACGGTCGCGGCGGTGATCGGCGTGGGGCGACCGACGGAATGGCCGGGCGTATCGGAGTGAGTCATGACGCGTAGGGCTCCTCGTGAGTCCGCTGGACGAAGGTCCACTGGGCGGCCGACGGGGCGTAATCACCGCAACACCGAACTCCGCGGGGAGGGGGTCGGCCTACGACTACAGGCCCTCGCCGCGGCAGCTAAGAAGAAGCAGCCCGAAACGCATGATGGGAAGCAGCCTAACCGAGACCCGGCGGACGGGCGGGGCCGTATCACTATGCGGGACGGGGCATCCACCGCCGCGGTCCGCCGGGAATTACGGATCTACCACTCGATTTCATCAATCATGACCGCAAGGAGTGACAACCCCACAGCACAGTGCCACATTGCCAGGCATGGACGCCTACACGAACTCCCGCAGGGTCTTCTGCACGATCGTGCCCCCGCACGTCCTCGACAAGCTCTCCCACCACGACGATCCCCTGGTGGCCGGACCCGCCCGGCGCACCCTGGAGCGGGACGCCCTGGAGCGCACCCGGCGCCGGATCACCACCGTCCGCGGTGTCACCGCCACCCTGGAGGGGGCCCCGTCCAGCAAGCCGCGGCGCACCATCTACGACGCCGAGCACGAGACGCGGCTGCCGGGGAAGAAGGTGCGCGAGGAGGGCGGGACGGCCAGCGGTGACGAGTCGGTCAACCGCGCGTACAACGGCCTGGGCGCCACCTTCGAGCTGTTCCTCAACGCGTACGGCAGGCGCTCCATCGATGACTCGGGCCTCCCGCTGAACGCCAGCGTCCACTACAGCGAGGACTACAACAACGCCTTCTGGGACGGCGAGCAGATGGTCTTCGGCGACGGGGACGGCGAGATCTTCCTCGACTTCACCATCCCGGTCGACGTGATGGCCCACGAACTCACCCACGGCGTCACCCAGTACACCGCCAACCTGGAGTACTTCGGCCAGTCCGGCGCGCTCAACGAGTCCATGTCCGATGTCTTCGGCTCGCTGGTCAAGCAGCACGTACTCGGCCAGACCGCCGGGGAGGCCGACTGGCTGATCGGCAAGGGGCTGCTCGCGGAGCGGGTCACCGGGGTGGCGCTGCGCTCGATGAAGGCCCCGGGCACCGCGTACGACGACGACGTCCTCGGCAAGGACCCGCAGCCCGGCACGATGGACGACTTCGTGCACACCTCACGGGACAACGGCGGGGTGCACATCAACTCCGGCATCCCCAACCACGCCTTCTACCTCGCCGCCACGGCCCTCGGCGGCAACGCCTGGGAGCGTGCCGGGCAGATCTGGTACGACGTGCTCACCGGCGGCGATCTCGCCTCCGACGCCCAGTTCACCGACTTCGCCCAGCTCACGGTGGCCGCCGCGCAGTCCCGCTACGGCGAGGGCGATGAGCACACGGCGGTGCTGGAGGCGTGGGCCGGGGTCGGCATCACGGATCTGGGGGCGCGGGGCGAGCGCTAGGGCCCGCACTCGGGTAGTGATGGACCCATGCGTATCTCCGTCATCCGCACCGGCGGGTTCGCCGGTATCGAGCGCCGGGCCGAGCTGGACACCTCAGAGCGGCCCGACGCGACGCATCTGGCCGCCCTGGCCCACCAGGCCGTCGAGAAGGGCGCCGCGGCCGCTACCCGCGGCGTCCCCGACGGCTTCCACTACGAGATCACCATCGACGGCCGCACCGTCCATGTCGCGGACCCGCATTTGAGCGAGGCCCAGCGCGAACTGGTCCGCACGGTGCTCAAGGAGGGGGCGTAGCCGGCCCAGCGGCCGGGCGAGCCCGGCCGCTGGGCTAGAACCCCAGCCGACGGAGCTGCTTCGGGTCACGCTGCCAGTCCTTGGCGACCTTCACATGCAGATCGAGGAAGACCGGCGTACCGAGCAGCGCCTCGATGTGCTTGCGGGACTTGGTTCCGACGTCCTTCAGGCGTCGTCCCTTGGGGCCGATCACGATCCCCTTCTGGCTGGGACGCTCGATGAAGAGGTTGGCGTGGATGTCGAGCAGGGGCTTGTCCGCCGGACGGCCCTCGCGCGGCAGCATCTCCTCCACGACCACCGCGATGGAGTGCGGCAGCTCGTCCCGCACGCCCTCCAGCGCCGCCTCGCGGATCAGCTCGGCCACCATGATCTGCTCGGGCTCGTCGGTGAGGTCGCCCTCGGGGTAGAGCGCCGGGCCCTCGGGCAGCAGCGGAACCAGCAGATCGGCCAGCAGGCCCACCTGACCGGCACCGCGCGCCTCCGCGCCCTTCTCGGCGTCCACCGCCGAGACCGGGATGATCTCCGCCCATTCGAAGCCCAGCTCGGTGCCGAGCCGGTCGACGGCCAGCAGCTGCTGGGCCAGCTGCTGGGGCTCGACCAGGTCGGTCTTGGTGACGATCGCGACCTTGGGGGTCTTCTTGATCCCGGCCAGCTCGGTGGCGATGAAGCGGTCGCCGGGGCCCAGCTTCTGGTCGGCGGGCAGACAGAAGCCGATCACGTCCACCTCGGCCCAGGTGGTCCGCACGACGTCGTTGAGCCGCTCCCCGAGCAGGGTGCGCGGCTTGTGGAGACCGGGGGTGTCGACGAGCACCAGCTGCGCGTCGGGCCGGTGCACGATGCCGCGCACGGTGTGCCGGGTGGTCTGCGGGCGGTTGGAGGTGATCGCGACCTTCGTCCCCACCAGAGCGTTGGTGAGGGTCGACTTGCCGGCGTTGGGACGACCGACGAAACAGGCGAAGCCCGAGCGGTGCGGGGTCTCCGCCGGCTCGGACGGGGACGGAGGGGTACGGACACTCATGGCGCCCATTCTCCCCGATGCCCCGGCCCACTCGAACCAGCCCGCCGGACCGGCCGGTCCGGCGGGTGCGGAGGGGCCGTGGCGGCGGCCCCGCCGTCAGGCCGGGAAAGTGCCGCGCACGGTGCCGTCCGGGCCGGCCAGCAGGACCGGCGTACCGGCTCCGCCCAGGTCACGTACGGCCGCGCGGTCCTCGTCGGAGGCGGTTTCGGCCTCGGTCACCACGGCCGCGGCCTCCAGGGACTTGGCACCGCTGGCGACGGCCATCGCGACGGCGGTCCGCAGCGCGCTCAGCCGGAGGGAGTCCAGTGCGACGGTACCGGCCACATACGTGCGGCCCGTCTCATCGCGCACGGCGGCGCCCTCGGCCACCCCGTTGCGGGCCCGCGCCGAGCGGGCCAGCGTGACGATCTTGCGGTCTTCCGGGTCCAGCTGCGCTGCTTCGCTCATGCGGATGAGCATATGCGGGCGGTCCGGGCGGGCCGGGCGGCGGTCCGGGGTCAGCCCGGGACCGAGTACATCCCGCCGCGCCGCCCCTCCGGGGAGAGCAGCCACTCCAGCTTCGCCGTGGTCTCCTCGACGGTCTGCGCACCGGCCCCCGTCCCGGTGCCCTCGATCGGCATCGGATGGTGCATCACGATCGTCAGGTCGGGACGGGCCGGGACCCGCAGCTGCGTGGACTCGAATCGGAGCGCGCCCACCAGCGGATGGTGCAGCTCCTTGTACATCTGACCGCCGACCTGGATGTCCCGGCGCTCCCACAGCTCGGTGAACTCCGGGCTCAGCTCCGCCAGTTCGCGCACGATCTCGCCGAAGCCCTCGTCGTCCGGGTGGTCGGAGAGGGAGGCGCGGAACTGGGCGACGACCCAGGGCGCGTTCTCCGCCCAGCTCTGGGCACGGGCCCGGTAGACCGGGTCGGTGAAGAAGGTGAACAGGCAGTTCTGCGGCATGTCCGGACGGAAGCCGAGGACCATCGAGGCGCCGTCGTTGTAGGCGATCACGTTCCAGTAGCGGTCCATGATGTGCGCCGGGAACGGCATCCAGGCGTCGATCAGCCGCTGAAGCCCCTCGCACAGATGGTCCGTGCCGTACTCGGACGCGGGGACGGGCGGATTGAGCCCGGCCAGCACATAAAGGTGGCGGCGCTCGGGGTCGTTGAGCCGGAGCACCCGCGCGACCGCGTCCAGCACCTGCGGTGAGACGGTGATGTCCCGGCCCTGCTCCAGCCACTGGTACCAGGACGCGCCCACCCCGGCCAGGACCGCGACCTCCTCCCGGCGCAGTCCGGGCGTACGGCGGCGGCCGCCGTCCGGCAGGCCCGCGTCCGCGGGGCTGACCCGGGCCCGGCGGCTCATCAGGAAGTCCCGCAGCTCCTGGCGGCGATGCGACCTGCCGGTGGTCCCCGCCCCCGTCGTCGTCCCGGTCGTCGTCTCCGCGGCTGCCGCCATACCGTCCCCCTCCGCACCGGTCCGTCACCACCAGCATGCTCGCACCGAGACTGGTGGTGCGGCCAACAGGATAAGTGCCCGCTCCCCACGTCCTCGCGGATCATCCGAACCTGTTGACCATGGCGATCGATTCCTCCTCCGTCCTCTCCGAACCGACCGCCGGACGCGGTACCGCTCCCCCGGTCCCCGATCCGGCACCCCCGCGGCTGACCGGCCGCGCCAAGCTGATCCTGATGGTGCTGTGCGCCGCCCAGTTCATGGTGGCGCTGGACTTCTCGATCCTGAACGTGGCCCTCCCGGTGCTCGGCCGGGATCTGGGCATGGGCCAGTCCGACCTCCAGTGGGCGGTCACCGCCTTCGCGCTGCCCTCCGGCGGGTTCCTGCTGTTCTTCGGCCGGGTGGCCGATCTGTACGGGCGGCGCAAGCTGTTCCTCACCGGGCTCGCGCTGTTCACGGTGGCGTCCCTGCTGGCCACGCTGGCCTGGAACCCGGCCGTCTTCCTCGCCGCACGGGCTGTCCAGGGACTGGGCGCGGCGCTCATCGTGCCCACCGGTATGTCACTGCTCACCACCACCTTCGCCGAGGGCCCGCAGCGCGAACGCGCCCTGGGCATCAGCGGCACCCTGATGTCGCTGGGCTTCACCATCGGCATGGTGCTGGGCGGCGGGATGACCGACGCCCTCGGCTGGCGCTCCACGATGGGGCTGCTCACGGTCGCGGGGCTGCTGGTGCTGGCCGCCGCCCCGGCGCTGCTGACGGAGTCGCGGCATCCGCGGCGGCCACGGCTGGACGTACCGGGCGCGGTGACCGTCACCGGTGGACTGCTCGGTGTCATCTACGCCCTCTCCACGGCCGCCGAGCGCGGATTCGGCGGCACCGACGTGATCGTGTCGCTGGCCGGGGGCGCCCTGCTGCTGGTGGCGTTCGTCGTCGTGGAGTCACGGGCCGCGGAACCGCTGGTGTCGCTGCCGATGCTGCGCCGCCCCACCGTGGCCTGGGGCAATCTGGTCGGGTTGACCACCTTCGCCGCGATGAGCGCCGTCATCTTCCTGCTGACGCTGTACCTGCAGGAGGTGCTGGAGCTGTCCACGTTCGTCACCGGCCTGATCTTCGGTGTGCAGGGCGTCCTCTCGGCGGTCGCCGGGATGGTCGCGCCCAAGGTGATCGGCCGGTTCGGCGCCCGTCGCACCCTGGTCGGGTCGATGCTGATCCAGGCGGTGCTGACGGCCCTGATGGTGGGGCTGGGGGAACACGCCACCACCGGTGCCTGGCTGGCCATGACCGCGGTGGGCCTCGCCAGCGTGGCCCATCTGTGGGTGATCGTCTCCTATGGCGTGATCGCCACCTCCGGACTGCCGGATCATGAACAGGGCCTGGCCACCGGGCTGGTGACCAGTTCCCAGCAGATCGGGCTCACCGTGGGCATCCCGCTGCTGAGCGCCCTCGCCTCGGCCCGTATCGCCGCGCTGCGCGACGGGGGCACGGGCTTCGCGGCCGCGACCCTGGACGGTGTGCGGCTGGGCATCGGCGTCGACGCCGCGGTGGTCGCGCTGATCGCGCTGGCGGCCGCCTTCGGGCTGCGCGCACGCCGCACTCGCGGCTGACGGCGCGCGCACCACAGCTGCGCCGGGCCGCTGGACGCGGTCCGGCGCAGCTGTGGGTGGGTCAGCGTGTGCCCTCCCCCGAGCCGCCTGTGAGCGGGACGGCCCGGGGGAAGGTGCGCATGGGCCTCACGGGTAGAACGGATACGCCTGGAACGTCAGGGTGGCGTTGGCCGAGGCCGGGCTCAGACCGGGCGCCCCGGCGAACGAGGCCGTGTAGCTGGAGGCCGAGAGCACGGTCGGCGGCACGGTCACGTTGGTGAGCGTCGCGACCCCGCTGGCGTTGGTCACGGCGCTGCCCAGGGTGATCGGGCCGGTGGCGCTGTTGGCCCTGAAGGTGATGGTCCGCCCCGGCAGCGGGTTGTTGGAGCTGTCCCTGAGCGTGGCGCTCAGGGTGGGGATGACCAGCGTTCCGTTGATCCGCAAACGGATCATCGCCGGGGTCGCCGTCAGCGTGGTGGGCGTGGTACCCGTGGTGCCCACGCTCTGGACGAGTGTGGCGGACGAGGTGCTGTAGCAGGTGTCGCCGCCATAGGTGGCGACCACCGTGTGCGGGCCGCTGGTGAGCGCGTTGGTGCTCACGCTGGCCTGTCCGGAGGCGTTGAGCGTGCCCGTCAGGGTGGGCCCACCGCTGATCACGAAGGTCACGGTGCCGGTCGGGACGCCCGTGCCCGGGGACACCGGGGCCACGGTCGCGGTGAAGGTGACCGTCTGCCCGACCATCGACGGGTTGGGCGAGGAGGTGAGCGTGGTGGTGGTGGGCGTCGCGTTGACGGTGACCGTTCCGGTGGTGGTCGAACCCGCCACCCCGGCGTTGCCGCCGTACTCCACCGTCACCGTGTGCGGGCCCACGCCCAGGCCGTTGGCCGTGACGCAGGCCGAACCGCTGGCGTTGAGCGTGCCGGTCAGCGTCGGGCCACCGGGGATGGTGAAGGTCACCGTGCCGGTCGGGACGCAGGTACCGGGCGCCGTGGTGGTCACCTGGGCGCACAGGCTCACCGACTGGCTGCACACCGACGGGTTGGGGGTGATGGTCAACGTGGTCGTGGAGTTTGCCTGGTTGACGGTGACCGAACCAGTGGCCATCGAGCCCGCGACGCCTCCGCCGCCCGCGTAGGAGGCGGTGACGGCATGGGTGCCGACGGGGATGGCCGTGGTGGTCGCACACGCCTGACCGCTCGCGTTGAGTGTGCCGGTCAGCGTCGGCCCGCCCGCGATGGTGAAGGTCACCGTGCCGGTCGGGACGCAGGTACCGGGCGCCGTGGTGGTCACCTGGGCGCACAGGGTCACTGCCTGGCCGCACACCGACGGTTCGGGGCTCACCGTCAGCGCCGTGGTGGAGTTCGCCTGGTTCACATTGACCGTTGCCGTCCCGACGGAGCCCACGACCCCCGTGGAGCCCGCGTACCCCGCCGTAACGGTGTGGCTGCCGACGGGGATGGCGGTGGTGGTCACGCACGCCAGGCCGTTGGCGTCGAGCGTGCCGGTCAGCGTCGGACCACCGGAGATCACGAAGGTCACGTCCCCGGTCGGCACACAGGTGCTCGGCGAACCGACCGTCACCTGGGCGCAGATCGTCACCGACTCACCGCAGACCGAGGGGTCGGGCGCGACCGTCACCGCGGTGGACGAGACGCCAGGGTTCACGGTGACCGTGCCCGTCGTACTGGAGCCCGCGACACCGGTGTTACCGGGGTAGTCGACCATGACGGCATGGCTGCCGACGGAGATGTCACTGGTGGTGACGCATGCCTGGCCAGTGGCGTCGAGCATGCCGCTCAGCGTGGGCCCGCCCGCGATGGTGAAGGTCACATTGCCGGTCGGCACACAGGTTCCCGGCTGGCCCACGGTCACCTGGGCGCACAGGGTCACTGCCTGGCCGCACACCGACGGTTCGGGGTTCACGTTCAGCGCCGTGCTGGAGGTCGCCTGGTTGACCGTCAGCGGGACGTTGGCGCTGGAGCCCTGGACGTCGGCGTTGCCCTCATAGGTGGCGGTCACGGTGTGGCTGCCGACGGGGATGGCGGTGGTGGTCACGCACGCCAGGCCGTTGGCGTCGAGCGTGCCGGTCAGCGTCGGACCACCGGAGATCACGAAGGTCACGTCCCCGGTCGGCACACAGGTGCTCGGCGAACCGACCGTCACCTGGGCGCAGATCGTCACCGACTCACCGCAGGACGAGGGGTTGGGCGTGACCGTCACCGCGGTGGTCGAGGTGCCCTGGTCCACGGTGACCGACGTGGTGCCCGTGGAGCTCTGGACGTCGTCGTCGCCCTCGTAGGTGGCGGTCACGGTGTGGTTGCCCGCCCCCAGGGCCGTAGTGGTCACACACGCCATTCCGGTGGCGTCCAGGGTCCCGGTCAGCGTCGGACCACCGGAGATCACGAAGGTCACATCACCGGTCGGCACACAGGTGCTCGGCGAACCGACCGTCACCTGGGCACAGAGCGTCACCGCCGTGCCGCAGGACGCCGGGTTCGGCGACGCCGTCACCGTGGTGGTCGAGGTGCCCGGGTCCACCGTGACGGTGCCTGTCGTACTGACGCCCGCGACGCCGTCGTCGCCCGAGTACGTGACCGTGACCGTGTCCGTGCCGACGGGGAGTTCGTCCGTCGTCACACAGGCCTGGCCACTGGCATTGACCGTCGCGTTCAGCGTCGGGCCGCCGGTGACCGAGAAGGTCACCGAACCCGTCGGGGTACAGGTGCCGGGCTCCTCGACCGTCACCTGGGCGCACATCGTCACCGGCTCACCGCAGGACGAGGGGTCCGGTGTCGCGGTGAACGCCACCGTGGACGTCGCCTGGTTGACGGTGAGCGGCACCAGGGCGGAGTTGGAGGGGGAGAAGCCCGGGTCACCGCTGTAGAAGGCGGCGACGAGGTGTGCGCCCACCTCCAGGCCGGGGACGGTGACCGATGCCTGTCCGGCGGCGTCCAGGGGCTGGACCAGCGCCGGGCCGTCGTCGCTGACGATGAAGGTGACCGAGCCGGTGGGGACGGCGCCCGGGGGCACGGTGGCCACCGTGGCGCTCAGCGTCACGTCCTGCCCGCACACCGCGGGGTTCGGCGACACGGTGAGGGTGGTGGTCGTCACCGCCGCGTTGACCTGCTGGATGTTGGTACCGGTCGAGGGATCGAGATTGGCGTCACCGCTGTAGGTGGCGGTGACCGTGTGGGGACCCACACTCAGGGAGCTGGTGGTGAACGACGCCTGGCCGGCCCCGTCGACGGGGACGGTCACGGGAGCTCCGGCGTCCACGGTGAAGTCGACGGTACCGATCGGTGTGAACGCCCCGGGTGGTACCGAGGCGACGGTCGCGGTGAAGGTGACGGTCTGGCCGAAGACCGAGGGGTTCGGCGTGGACGTCACCGCAGTGGTCGAGGCAGCCATGAGAGTGGCCCTTTCCCGTTGCGGTATGAAATGGGCCGCCACGGCCCCCGCGAGGTGTTTCCGCGGGGGCCGTGTCCATCTGTTCGGGGGTGCCCATACGGCCGACCGTCTACGTCAAGTAGACAAGCCGACTGTCCCCCGACAGAGGTATGGGCGACCCATCAGTCGGTATCTGCAAGTAAGCAGGGGTCTAGGCCAGATGGACCAGGGTGCGGGGGCTCTTTCCACCCGGATGGCGCAGCGCGGCCCCGCGCGCTCCGTTGCGCGGGCGTGCCGGGGTGCCGCGGCGCGGATACGGCCGCGCCCAGGCGGCCGGGGCGCGTGGGTGAGCGCATACGAGCGTGGGGGCGACGCACAACACCGCGCCGCGGCCAACCCGGTGGGGGTGGACCGCGGCGCGGTGAGGACCGTACGTGGTGTCGGCGGCGGGGTCAGGACTCCGGTTCGGCGGCGGCGGTCTCCCGGACCGGTTCGACCAGCACCGTGACGATGCGGTTGCGGCGCCCGGCCGGGGACTCGGCCGTCAGCCGCAGGGCCTTCAGCGCCGGGTCCGTACCGCCCTCGGGGACGTCGACCTCGGCCGTGGCGCCCGCGATCGGCACCCGGCCCAGGGCCTTGGCGAGCAGTCCGCCGACCGTCTCGACGTCCTCGTCCTCCAGGTCCGTGCCGTACAGCTCGCCCAGGTCGCCGAGGTCGAGCCGGGCGGTGACCCGGTGGGTGCCGTCGCCCAGGTCCTCCACGGGCGGCAGCTCCCGGTCGTACTCGTCGGTGATCTCACCGACGATCTCCTCGAGGATGTCCTCGATGGTCACGATCCCGGCCGTGCCGCCGTACTCGTCGATGGCGACGGCCACGTGATTGCGGTCCTGCTGCATCTCGCGCAGCAGATCGCCCGCGTTCTTGGTGTCCGGTACGAAGGCGGCGGGCCGCATCGCGGTGGAGACCAGCTCGGACTCGGCCTCGCGGTTGATATGCGTCTTGCGGACCAGGTCCTTGAGGTAGACGATCCCGACGATGTCGTCCTCGTTCTCCCCGGTGACCGGGATCCGGGAGAAGCCGGAGCGCAGCGCCAGGGTGAGCGCCTGCCGGATGGTCTTGTAGCGCTCGATGGCGACCAGGTCGGTGCGCGGCACCATCACCTCGCGCACCAGGGTGTCGCCGAGTTCGAAGACGGAGTGGACCATACGCCGCTCCTCGTCCTCGATCAGCGACTCCTGCTCGGCGAGGTCGACCAGGGCGCGCAGCTCGGCCTCGGAGGCGAACGGGCCCTTGCGGAACCCCTTTCCGGGCGTGAGCGCGTTGCCGAGGAGGATCAGCAGCGGCGGGATCGGGCCCATCACACGGGCCAGCGGGATCAGGACGTAGGCGGCCGCGGTCGAGGTGTTCAGCGGGTGCTGGGCGCCGATGGTGCGCGGTGAGACGCCGACGGCGACGTACGACACCAGGACCATGACGCCGATGGCGACCGTCAGCGCCTTCCAGGTCTCGGGGAACTCCTGCAGACAGGCGTAGGTGACCATCGCGCCCGCCGCCACCTCGCAGGCCACCCGGACCAGCAGCGCGACATTGAGGTAGCGGGTGGGGTCCTCGGCGACATGCATCAGCTTGGCGCTGCCCCGCCGCCCGGTGCGCACGGCCTCCTCGGCGCGGAACCGGGTGGTGCGCGCCAGACCCGCCTCGGCGCACGCCGCCAGCCAGGCGACCACCACCAGCAGGACGGCCGCCGCGATGAGCTGCCCGCTCATCGGGTCGTGGGAGCCGGGGAGGGGCCGGTCAGACCGTACTCGGCGCGCCAGCCGTCGATGATCGCGGCCTGGAGGCCGAACATCTCGGCCCGCTCGTCCGGCTCCTCGTGGTCGTAGCCGAGGAGGTGGAGAACACCGTGGACGGTGAGCAGCTGGAGCTCCTCGTCCATGGAGTGTCCGGTCGGCGCCTCCTCGCCCTGCCTCCGGGCCACTTCGGGGCAGAGCACGATGTCACCGAGGAGGCCCTGCGGGGCCTCCTCGTCGTCCTTCACGGGCGGCCGCAGCTCGTCCATCGGGAAGGACATCACATCGGTCGGACCCGGCAGGTCCATCCACTGGATGTGGAGCTGCTCCATGGCGTCGGTGTCAACGACGATCACCGAGAGCTCGGAGAGCGGGTGGATGCGCATCCGGGCCAGGGCGTAGCGGGCGACGTCCAGCACCGCCCGCTCATCGATGTCCGTGCCGGATTCGTTGTTGACGTCGATCGCCATGGGGCTTCGTGATTACTTTCCGTTGCGGCTGTCGTACTGGTCGTACGCGTCGACGATACGGCCGACCAGCTTGTGCCGGACCACATCGGTACTGGTGAGCATGGAGAAGTGGACGTCGTCGACACCGTCAAGGATCTCCCGCACCTGACGCAGACCGCTCTTGGTCCCGCCGGGCAGGTCGATCTGGGTGATGTCACCCGTGATCACGATCTTGGAGTCGAAGCCGAGGCGGGTGAGGAACATCTTCATCTGCTCGGGGTTCGTGTTCTGCGCCTCGTCGAGGATGATGAACGCGTCGTTGAGCGTCCGGCCGCGCATATACGCCAGCGGTGCGACCTCGATCGTGCCCGCGGCCATCAGACGGGGGATGGAATCGGGGTCGAGCATGTCGTGCAGCGCGTCGTACAGCGGCCGCAGATAGGGATCGATCTTCTCGTAGAGCGTGCCGGGCAGGAACCCGAGCCGCTCCCCCGCCTCGACCGCGGGACGGGTCAGGATGATCCGGGTGACCTGCTTGGACTGGAGCGCCTGGACCGCCTTGGCCATCGCCAGATAGGTCTTGCCGGTGCCCGCGGGGCCGATGCCGAAGACGACCGTGTGCTTGTCGATGGCGTCGACATAGCGCTTCTGGTTGAGCGTCTTGGGACGGATGGTGCGGCCGCGGTTGGAGAGGATGTTCTGGGTGAGCACCTCGGCGGGCGTCTCCTCCGCCTCGCCCTCCCCGTTCTCCGCCGCGCGCAGCATGGAGATCGAGCGCTCCACCGCATCCTCCGTCATCGGTTGACCGGTGCGGAGCACCAGCATCATCTCGTCGAACAGGCGCTGGACGAGGGCGACTTCCTTCGGATCCCCCGTCGCGCTGACTTCATTGCCCCGCACGTGGATATCGGTCGCCGGGAACGCATTCTCGATCACACGCAGCAGCGAGTCCCCCGATCCCAGCACCATCACCATCGGGTGCTTGTTCGGGACCGTGAACTGCGCATGCGCCTGCCGTGCTGTGGTTGGTTGCGTCATGGGCCGGCTCTCGGGCCTGCTCCTACCTCCTGTGCAAGCGGTTCTCGCCGCGCGACAACCTCGGGATACCAGGGTACGACGGAGCACCGACAAGACCCGAGCGCTTTTACTCCGTACCCGTCCATCACACCACCCCCGGGGACCGGCGCCACGGCCGGGCCCGGGGCGGTCACGCCTGGCGGAAGCCGATGGTGGGGACGGCACGGCGCAGCGGCCAGGGGCGGGCGGCGCCCGGCAGTATCCGGTCCAGGAAGGCGTAGCGGCGCAGCGGCTGCTCGTCGTAGGCGCGGGTGTGCTGCCACCAGGCGGCGATCTCGACCCAGCCGGGCGCGGACAGCGAACCGCCGAACTCCTGGACGGAGAGCGCGGCGGTCAGCCCGGCGAAGGCGAGCCGGTCGGCCAGCGGCCAGTCGGCGAGGGTGCCGGTGACGAAGCCCGCCACGAACACGTCCCCGGCGCCGGTCGGATCCAGCGCCTCCACGGCGATCGCGGGCACCTCGGCGGTCTCGCCGGTACGGCCGTCCACCGCGTAGGCCCCCTCGGCGCCCAGGGTGACGACCGCGAGCGGTACGCGGTCGGCGAGCGCACGGGCGGCGGCGCGCGGGCAGTCGGTGCGGGTGTAGCTCATGGCCTCGGCCGCGTTCGGCAGGAACGCCTCGCAGTGCTCCAGATCGGCGAGGTCGGCCGGGTCCCAGCGGCCGGTGTCGTCCCAGCCGACGTCCGCGAAGACCCGGCTGCCCTTGCGCGCGGCCTCCGCCACCCACTCCTCGCGGCGCCCGGGGACGAGCGAGGCGATGGCGGCGCGGGCCGGGGGCGGGCAGCTGGGGGCGAGTTCCTCGGGCGGTGGTGCCTCATGGCCGTGGGAGACCATCGTGCGCTCGCCCTCGTAGGCCATCGAGACGGTCACCGGGGAGTGCCAGCCCGGGATGGTCCGGGACAGCTCCAGGTCGATCCCCTCCCCGCGGTCGAGCGCGTCCCGGCAGTAGTCGCCGTAGTGGTCGTCGCCGAAGGCGGCCGCCAGTGAGGTGCGCAGTCCCAGCCGGGCCAGGGCGGTGGCCATGTTGGCGACGCCGCCGGGGCTGGACCCCATGCCGCGCGCCCAGGACTCGGTGCCGCGGATCGGCGCGGAGTCCAGGCCGGTGAAGATGATGTCGAGGAAGACGGTGCCTGTCAGATAGACATCGCAGGCCGGATCGCCGGGCCCGCGAACGGCCGCGAGCGGGTCGAGCAGGGGACGGCCCGCCGCGTGCTCGTCGCCGTCATATGTCGTCACCGTGTGCTCCCAGGTCGAACCGGTCGTGATCGGCACCCCCGCGGCCGTGCCGCGGCCACGGGGAAGCGGGTGCCGCCAGTGTGCCCGAAACCACCCCTCGGCGGGCGGCGCGCGGCCCGCCGCCGGGGGCGGTCCGCCACGGCCCGCGCACCGCCCGGCGGGCACCTGGCAGCGAGGGCGCACGGCCCGCAGCACGCCCCGGCCGCACTCCCTCCCGCCGCCGGAGGGCCCACGGGCCGGGGCGCGGGGCCACCCGGAACCACCGCACCCCCAAGCGCCGCCTCAGCGGCGTTTGGGCACGGCCACGGTCATCAGGTCCTGCGCCACCGTCAGCTCCCCCTCGAAACCCGCGGCGCGGGCCTGGCGTTCGAAGTCGGAGGGGTCCCCGTAGCGCTGGGAGAAGTGGGTCAGGACGAGATGGCGGACGCCCGCCCCGGCCGCCAGCCGGGCCGCCTGTCCGGCGGTGAGATGGCCGTACTCGACGGCCAGCGACTCGTCCTCGTCCAGGAAGGTGGACTCGATGACCAGCAGGTCGCACCCCTGCGCCAGGGCGTACGCGCCGTCGCACAGCCGGGTGTCCATGACGAAGGCGAAGCGCTGGCCGCGGCGGGCCTCGCTGACCTCCTCCAGGCTGATCGTGCGCCCGTCCCGCTCCAGCCCGCCGTTCCGCTGGAGGCGGCCGATGTCCGCGCCGCGGACGCCGAGCTCCGCGAGCCGCTCGGGCAGTATGCGGCGGCCGTCGGGCTCGACCAGCCGGTAGCCGTAGGACTCGACCGGATGCGAGAGCCGGGCGGTCTCCAGCGTGTAGGCGGGGGTCCGGGCGATCACCCCGCCCTCGCCCTCGACCGGTTGCTCGGTCAGCGGCACCGTCTCGCGGTACGCGGTGGCGTAGCGCAGCCGCTCGAAGAAGCGCTGTCCGCTCGCCGGGTAGTGCGCGGTCACCGGATGCGGCACCTTGTCCAGGTTGATCCGCTGGATCACTCCGGAGAGCCCCAGCGCGTGGTCCCCGTGGAAGTGGGTGACGCAGATCCGGTCGATGTCATGCGCGGCGACACGGGCCCGCAGCATCTGGCGCTGGGTGCCCTCGCCGGGATCGAAGAGCAGTCCGTCGCCGTCCCACCGCAGGAGATAGCCGTTGTGGTTGCGGTGCCGGGTGGGGACCTGGCTGGCGGTGCCGAGGACGACCAGTTCGCGTGCGGACACCGGACTATCCGGGGGGCCAGTTGAGGCCGCGGCCGCCCAGTACGTGGGCGTGTGCGTGGAATACGGTCTGCCCGGCGCCGGAGCCGGTGTTGAACACCACGCGGAAGCCGGTGCCGTCGATCTTCTCCTCGGCCGCCACCGCGCCCGCCTCGCGCAGCACATCGGCGGTGATCTGCGGTTCGGCCGTGGCGAGGGAGGCGGCGTCCGGGTAGTGCACCTTGGGGATCACCAGGACGTGGGTCGGCGCCTGGGGGTTGATGTCGCGGAAGGCGACCGTGGTGTCGGTCTCGCGGACCACGGTGGCCGGCACCTCCCCCGAGACAATCTTGCAGAACAGGCAGTCGGCCTGCGGTTCTCCCGCCACCGGTGGCTCCTCGTGGATCGTCGGCTGATACGGACCGGATGGTACCGGGACGCCCCGCCGACGGTGCGCGCGAATCCCCTCGCCCCGGCCGCCCCGCCCGATTCCGCCCGCCCCCGGGCCGCCGCTACTTGCCCTGGGTGCCCTCGGTCGTCCGGTGGTCCAGGGGGTAGCTGCGGTGCGGTTCGGGGCGGCTGGTCTCACGGTCGTCGCCCCGGCCGTCATCCCGGCCCGAGCCCCGGTCGTCGTCCCCGCCCTCGCACTCCCCGATCACCCGGGCCTCGAAGGCCCGGTGTCCGTCCACGGAAGCCGTCAAGTGCCCCCGGACGCAATGGTTCTTGCGCACGAAGGTGACCCGGCCGCTCACCTCGATCTTCTTGTCGCTCACGGTCTCACCGCGGCAGTCGACCGAGGCGTCGGTCTCGGTGCCCTCGTCCCGTTCGCGGTTGGCGTCGTCCGAGGCCGAAGCACCGGCCGTGCGGCCGCTCTTCAGATCCGCGTTGCAGGTCAGCCAGCGGACCTCGACCCCGCCCTTGTCCAGGGCGCGGGAGGCGACCTTGTCGGTGGTGACCGCGACGACGATCGAACTGACCCCGTTGTCCTCGGGGTCGCACCCGGTCACCGCGACGGCGGCCGCGGCCGATACCGCGACGGCCAGGAGCGGACGACCGTACCGATGCCTTACATGGCTCAATGCCCCCATAGGGGACAGGTTCCCACCGAGCGCGGCGAACCGGAAGACCATCGTCGGCCACCGTGGCCCGGCCGGGGCAGGCTCCGGGGGCACGGGCCCTGCCGGGGGCTCAGCCCCAGCGGCCGGTACGCCCCAACAGCAGCGCCGCGGCCGCCGTTCCGGCCGTCGACGTGCGCAGAACGCTCGGACCCAGCCGGTACGGTGCCGCGCCCGCCGCCGCGAAGGCCGTCAACTCCTCGGGCGAGACTCCCCCTTCGGGACCGACCACGAGCACGATCTCACCGCCGGCGGGCAGTTCGGCCGTGGCCAGCGGGGCGCTGCCTTCTTCATGGAGCACGGCCGCGAAATCGGCGTCGGCCAGAAGTCGGGCAACCTGCTTGGTCGTCATCGCGTCCGCGACCTCGGGGAAGGTCAGCCGGCGGGACTGCTTGCCCGCCTCACGGGCGGTCGCCCGCCACTTGCCGAGCGCCTTCAGCCCGCGCTCGCCCTTCCACTGGGTGACACAGCGGGCCGCGGTCCACGGCACGACGGCGTCCACCCCGGTCTCGGTCATGGTCTCCACGGCCAGTTCACCGCGGTCGCCCTTGGGGAGGGCCTGCACCACGGTGATCCGCGGGCTGGGCGGCTCGTCGTGACGCACCCCGGCCACCTCCACCAGCAGCCGGTCCTTGCCCTCGACGGCCGCCACGGTGCCGGAGACGCCCGTACCGAGGCCGTCGGTGAGCACCACGGACTCGCCGACGCGCAGCCGCCGTACGGAGACGGCGTGCCGCCCCTCGGGCCCCTGCAGCGCGACGCGGGTCCCCGCGGCCGCTCCCTGGAGGGAGTCGGCCACGAACACCGGGGCTGTCACCGGGCCTCGCCGTGGAACGTCCCGGCGGTCAATCCGGCGCGCGCCGCGTCCAGTTCGGCGGCAAGGGTCTCCACCAGCTTCCCCGCGGGCAGCTCACGCGCCAGCCGGTGGCCCTGTCCGGCCCACAGCGCCATGCCCTGCGGATCGCCCTGCTTGGCCGCGGCCTTGCGCAGCCCGGAGGTGAGGTGGTGCAGCTGGGGGTAGGCCGCCGGGGCGTACGGGCCGTGGTCGCGGATGAAACGGTTGACCAGGCCCCGGGCCGGACGCCCGGAGAAGGCCCGGGTCAGCTCGGTCCGGCCGAACATCGGGTCCGTCATGGCGCGCTTGTGCAGGGCGTTGGCCCCCGATTCGGGGGTGACCAGGAACGCGGTGCCCAGCTGGGCCGCGCTCGCCCCCGCGGCCAGCGCCGCCGCGATCTGCGCACCGCGCATCAGCCCGCCCGCGGCGATGACCGGGATCCGCACGGTCTCGCGGACCAGCGCGATCAGCGACAGCAGTCCGAGTCCGCCACCCATGCCGTCCTCGGCCGGGTCGTTGCGGAAACCGCCCTGGTGGCCGCCCGCCTCCACGCCCTGCACACAGAGCGCGTCGGCGCCCGCCCACTGGGCGGTCTGCGCCTCGACCGGCGAGGTCACCGTCACGACGGTGCGGGTACCGGCCGCGGCCAGCGCGCCCAGCACCTCACGGGTGGGGCAGCCGAAGGTGAACGAGACCACCGGCACCGGGTCCTCGAGCAGGATCGCCAGCTTCGCCTCGTACGCGTCGTCGGCCCCCGCGTCGGGGTCGCCGAGCGGTGTCTCGTACCAGGTGGACTCACCCGCGAGCTGCTCGCGGTAGACCTCGACGGCGGCCGGGTCCGCGGTGGGCGGCTGCGGCATGAAGAGGTTGACCAGGAAGGGGCGGCCGGTCAGCCCGCGCAGCTGTTTGATCTCTTCGTACATCGCCTCCGGGGTCTTGTACCCGGCGGCGAGGGAACCGAGGCCACCGGCCTCGGAGACGGCGGCGGCCAGCGGAGGGCAGGAAGCCCCGCCCGCCATCGGCGCCTGCACGATCGGATACCGAAAGAGATCGGTCAGTGCGGAGGGCATGGCCACATCGTGTCATGCGCTCCACACCGAACGGCAACCGGACTCCGGCCGCGACGGCGGTCGCGGCCGGAGCGTCCGGGCCTGCGGCCGGGGACACCTAGCGCCCGTTGAACGCATCCTTCAAACGCGAGAACAACCCCTGCTGCCCCGGCTTGAACTCGCCGGTGGGGCGCTCCTCGCCGCGCAGCTTGGACAGGCGGCGCAGCAGCTCCTCCTGCTCCGCGTCCAGCTTGGTCGGGGTGGTCACCTCGACATGGACGATCAGATCGCCCCGGCCGCCGCCCCGCAGATGGGTGACACCGCGCTGGTGCAGCGGGATCGACTGGCCGGACTGGGTGCCGGGCCGGATGTCGACCTCCTCCAGGCCGTCCAGCGTCTCCAGCGGCACCTTGGTGCCGAGCGACGCCGCCGTCATGGGGATGGTCACCGTGCAGTGCAGATCGTCGCCGCGGCGCTGGAAGACCGGGTGCGGGACCTCGTGGATCTCCACGTACAGATCGCCCGCCGGGCCGCCTCCCGGCCCGACCTCGCCCTCGCCCGCCAGCTGGATCCGGGTGCCGTTGTCCACACCGGCCGGGATCTTCACCGTCAGCGTGCGGCGCGAACGGATCCGTCCGTCACCGGCGCACTCCGGGCACGGGGTCGGCACCACGGTGCCGAAGCCCTGGCACTGCGGACACGGCCGCGAGGTCATGACCTGGCCCAGGAAGGAGCGGGTCACCTGGGAGACCTCACCGCGGCCCCGGCACATGTCACAGGTCTGCGCCGAGGTGCCCGGCGCGGCGCCCTCGCCGCTGCACGTGGTGCACACCACCGCGGTGTCGACCTGGATGTCCTTGGTGGTCCCGAACGCGGCCTCGCTGAGCTCCACGTCGAGACGGATCATGGCGTCCTGGCCGCGCCGGGTGCGGGACCGCGGTCCGCGCTGCGAGGCGGTGCCGAAGAACGCGTCCATGATGTCGGAGAAGTTGCCGAAGCCCGCGCCGAAGCCACCGGCGCCGCCTCCGCCCGCACCCGACATCGGGTCCCCGCCGAGGTCGTAGACCTGCTTCTTCTGCGGGTCCGAGAGCACCTCGTAAGCGGCGTTGATCTCCTTGAACCGCTCCTGGGTCTTCGGGTCCGGGTTCACATCCGGGTGCAGCTCACGCGCGAGCCGGCGGAATGCCTTCTTGATCTCGTCCTGCGAGGCATCACGCCGCACGCCCAGGACTGCGTAGTAGTCCGTCGCCACTTACGACTCCGCCAGGATCTGTCCGACGTAACGTGCCACTGCGCGTACCGCTCCCATCGTTCCGGGGTAGTCCATGCGGGTCGGTCCGACCACGCCGAGTTTGGCGACGGCCTCGTCGCCCGAACCGTAGCCGACCGCGACCACCGAGGTGGAATTCAGCCCCTCGTGAGCATTCTCATGCCCGATGCGCACGGTCATACCCGAGTCCTTGGCCTCGCCCAGCAGTTTGAGGAGGACGACCTGCTCCTCGAGCGCTTCCAGAACGGGCCGGATCGTCAGGGGGAAATCATGCCCGAAACGCGTGAGGTTCGCGGTGCCGCCGATCATCAGCCGCTCCTCGGTCTCCTCCACCAGCGTCTCGAGGAGGGTCGCCAGCACGGTCGTGACCGTCCCCCGGTCCTCCTGTTCGAAGGACTCCGGGAGATCCTGCACCAACTGCGGCACATCCGCGAACCGCCGCCCCACGACACGGCTGTTGAGCCGGGCCCGCAGATCCGCGAGGGACTCCTCGCTCACCGGCGAGGGGCAGTCCACCATGCGCTGCTCGACCCGGCCGGTGTCGGTGATCAGCACCAGCATCACCCGGGCCGCGGCCAGCGGCAGCAGCTCCACGTGGCGCACCGTCGAACGGGTCAGCGACGGGTACTGCACCACCGCGACCTGCCGGGTCAGCTGCGCCAGCAGCCGGACCGTGCGGCCCACCACGTCGTCGAGGTCCACCGCGCCGTCCAGGAAGTTCTGGATGGCCCGGCGCTCGGGTGTGGACAGCGGCTTCACTCCGGCCAGCTTGTCCACGAAGAGGCGGTAGCCCTTGTCGGTGGGGATTCGTCCGGCGCTGGTGTGCGGCTGGGCGATGAAGCCCTCGTCCTCCAGCGCGGCCATGTCGTTGCGGACCGTGGCCGGGGAGACCCCCAGCCGGTGGCGCTCGGTGAGTGCCTTGGAGCCGACCGGCTCCTCGGTGCCCACGTAGTCCTGGACAATGGCACGCAGCACCTCGAGTCTGCGTTCGCTGAGCACCCGCGCACCTCCAGTCCAGCGGTCTCTTCAGGTGGTCCCCCTGGCACTCAACGGTCACGAGTGCCAGAACCCCTCCGCCAGTGTACGGCGGGGTGCGGTGGCCGGGGCAAGAGCCGACGTGTGGCGGAGCCCGCACGACCCGCCACGCTATCGCCCGAGGAGCTAGCGTCTCGGTATGGAGACGTGTTGGGAAGAGTCGCGGTGGCAGGAGGCGGGCTGGGAGACCATCGCCGCCGGGGTGGCGCGACTGCGCATGCCCGGCTGGGACGAGACCATCGGCGTGGTCGTCGGGCGCACGGACGTACTCGTGGTGGACACCGGCGCCACGCTCCGTGACGGGGCCGCGCTGCGCACCCAGATCACCCGGCTCGCCGGGATGCGCCCCACCCGGATCGCGCTCACCCATCCGCATTTCGACCACGTCCTGGGCACGGCCGCCTTCTCGGGCTGCGAGGTGTACGGGGCGGCGGGCCTGGACGAACTGCTGCGCTCGGAGCGGGAGGAACTGCGCGAGAGCGCCATCCGGCAGGGCGTGGACCGGGGAGCCGCCACCGAGGCCGCGGACCATCTGGTCCTCCCCCACCACCTGGTCTCCGGGGAGCTCACCCTCGACCTGGGCGACCGGCGGGTGCTGCTGGCGAACGTGGGCCCCGGGCACTCCGCCCATGACCTGGCGGTCCTGGTCCCCGGCCGGCCCGAGGTGGTCTTCTGCGGCGATCTGGTCGAGGAGTCCGGTCCGCCGCAGGCGGGGAGTGACGCGATCCCCTCGCGGTGGCCCGCCGCCCTGGACCGGCTGCTGGAGCTCGGCGGCGAGGAGGCGCGGTACGTACCGGGCCACGGATCGGTGGTGGACGCGGAGTTCGTCCGCACCCAGCGTGACGAACTGGCGGCCCGCTTCGGCGTGTCCGGCTAGACGCGCGGCTATCGTCAGCCGGATGCGCAGCCGATACGACGACCCGGACCTGACCCCGCCGTGGAAGCGGTCACAGCCCGCCCCGGAGGTCCCCGCCGAACCGGACCTCGTCGTGGAGGAGGTCAGCACCGGGTTCTGCGGGGCGGTGATCCGCTGCGAGAAGACCGCGCAGGGTCCGACGGTCACTCTGGAGGACCGCTTCGGCAAACATCGCGTCTTCCCCATGGAGCCGCGCGGCTTCCTGCTCGAGGGCAAGGTGGTCACGCTCGTGCGCCCGCGCGCGACGGCCCCCTCCGCGCCCCGGCGCACGGCCTCGGGGTCCCTCGCGGTACCGGGGGCGCGGGCGAGGGTGGCCCGCGCGGGGCGGATCTATGTCGAGGGGCGCCATGACGCGGAGCTGGTGGAGCGGGTCTGGGGCGACGACCTGCGCATCGAGGGCGTGGTCGTCGAGTACCTGGAGGGTGTGGACGACCTCCCCGCCATCGTCCGGGAGTTCGCGCCCGGTCCGGACGCGAGGCTGGGCGTCCTGGTCGACCATCTGGTGCCGGGCTCCAAGGAGTTCCGGATCGCCGCCGGGGTCACCGGTGACCACGTCCTGGTCGTCGGCCACCCCTACATCGACATCTGGGAAGCGGTGAAACCGTCCTCGGTGGGCATCGCCGCCTGGCCCGGGGTCCCGCGCGGCCAGGACTGGAAGACGGGCGTCTGCCGCGCCCTGGGCTGGCCGGAGAACACCGGCGCCGCCTGGCAGCGCATCCTCTCCTCGGTCCACTCCTACAAGGACCTGCGCCCCGAGCTCCTGGGCCGGGTGGAGGAGCTGATCGACTTCGTGACGGTGGGGGTCAGCTGAGTGTCCGGAACGCGCTGGTTTCCAGCGTGAAGTCCAGCGCCTCGCACTCAGCGTGCTCACGCCACTACCGCGCCCTCGACCGCCGTCACCCTTCGCGTATCAGTCCACCAGATCGCGCACCACCGCGTCGGCCAGCAGCCGCCCCCGCAGCGTGAGCACGGCCCGGCCCTGCCGGTACGGCTCGGGGTCCAGCAGGCCGTCCGCCAGGGCCCGCTCCGCGGCCGCCGCGCCCGCGGGGCGGAGCAGGTCGAGGGGGCAGCCTTCGGAGAGCCGCAGCTCCAGCAGGACGCGTTCGACGCGGCGCTCCTCGTCGGCCAGCAGCTCGCGGCCCGCGCCGGGCGACCGGCCCTCGCCGAGGGCCTGGGCGTACGCGCCGGGGTGCTTCACGTTCCACCAGCGGACACCGCCCACATGGCTGTGGGCGCCGGGCCCCGCGCCCCACCAGTCGGCGCCGCGCCAGTACAGCTCGTTGTGGCGGCAGCGGCCCTCGGGCGTGGTCGCCCAGTTGGACACCTCGTACCAGTCGAAACCGGCGGCCGAGAGCAGTTCCTCGGCGATCAGATAGCGGTCGGCGTGCACATCGTCGTCGGTCATCGGCACCTCGCCGCGCCGGATCCGGCGGGCCAGCTGGGTGCCCTCCTCGACGATCAGCGCGTAGGCCGAGACATGGTCCGGCCCGGCGCCGAGGGCGGCTTCCAGGGAGGCCCGCCAGTCGTCGTCGCTCTCGCCCGGGGTGCCGTAGATCAGGTCGAGGTTCACATGGTCGAAGCCCGCGGCCCGCGCCTCGGCGACACACTGCTCGGGGCGGCCGGGGGTGTGGGTGCGGTCCAGCACCTTCAGCACGTGCCGGCGGGCGCTCTGCATCCCGAAGGAGACCCGGTTGAACCCGGCCTCGCGCAGCTCCGCCAGATAGCGCGGATCCACCGACTCCGGATTGGCCTCGGTGGTGATCTCGGCACCGTCCGCCAGTCCGAACTCCTCGCGGACGGCCGCGAGCATCCGGCCCAGGTCGGCCGCGGCCAGCAGGGTCGGGGTCCCGCCGCCCACGAACACGGTCTCGACCGGGCGCGGGTCGTCGCCCAGCACCTTGCGTGCGAGCCGCACCTCCTCGGTGACCTGCTCGGCGTAGTTGTCCCGCGAGGCCAGCACCCCGCCGGAACCGCGCAGCTCACTGGCGGTGTAGGTGTTGAAGTCGCAGTACCCGCAGCGCGTGGCGCAGTAGGGCACGTGCAGATAGAAGCCCAGCGGGCGCCGCACGGCCCCGGCGAGCGCGGCGGGGGGCAGCGCTCCGTCCTCGGGCATGGGCTCACCATCGGGCAGTACGGAAGGCATGCAACCTATTGTCGGCCATCGCCCCCGGTCCACCCGCCGCCCCCGCCCGCGGCGGCGGTGAGCGGGCTGGTGGCGCGGTCAGAGGGCCTTCAGGACGAGCATCGCCAGGTCGTCGTCGGGCGGCTCCGCCGCGAAGGCGTGCACCGCCTCCCGCAGCCGCTCCGCGACCGCGCGGGCGCTCAGCCCCGCGCAGGAGGCGAGCACCGCCGCGAGCCCCTCCTCGTCGTCGAACTGGCGGCTGCCCGATCGGTGCTCGGTCACCCCGTCCGTGACGCACAGGAGCGTCTCACCGGGCGAGAGGTCAAACGTTTCACTCTCGTACGCGGCATCGTCCACGACGCCCAGCAGTATCTGCGGCTCGGCGACGGTGCGCACCGAGCCGTCCGGCCGCAGCACCAGCGGCAGCGGATGGCCCGCGCTGGCGAGGGTGCAGCGCAGCCCGCCCCCGGTGCCGTCCCCGCCGCCCAGCGGCTCCAGCTCCCCGTACAACAGCGACAGGAAGCGGGCCATACCGCCGCCCGGCGGCAGCCCCGAGCCGACGAGTCCGGCGTCCACCAGCTCCGCGACGCCGACACCGACCCCGGCCGCCTCCACGCCCGCGACCACCGCCTCGGCAGCACCTTCGACCGCCGCTTCCACCGCCTCCTCGCCGAGCAGCTGGTTGAGCCGGTCGAGGACCTCCCCGACGCCGTACCCCTCGCGGGCCAGCAGCCGGAGCCAGGGACGCACCAGGCCGGTCACCACGGCCGCCTCGGGGCCGTTGCCGCAGACGTCGCCCAGGACGAAGCCCCAGCGGCCGTCACGGGCCGGGAAGACGTCGTAGAAGTCGCCCCCGGCGGAGATCTCGCCGGTGGGCTCGTAGACGACCGCCGACTCGACGCCGGGGATGCGCGGGATACCGGAAGGCAGCAGTCCGCGCTGGAGGACCCGGCTGATGTCGGCCTGCCGGGTGTAGCGGCGGGCGGAGGCCAGCGCCAGGGCGACCCGGCGGGCGAAGTCCTCGATCAGCCCGACGACCTCGCCGGGCATCCGCACCAGCCCGGCGCGCCCCATCAGCAGCGTGCCCATCGCCCGGCCGCCCGCGATCAGCCGGCAGGCCAGGGCGGCGCCGCCGGGCCCGTACGCGGCGGGGTCGGCGGGCCACGGCCACTCCACGGCGTCGCCGCGCGCGGCGGCGGGCAGATGGGGCGGTTCCTTCTCCAGGACCCGCCGCAGCTCCTCCAGGCGGCTCTCGCTGGCGTGCCAGACCCGCACCAGCCGCGACGGACCGCTCACGGCGTCCAGCCACACCGCGCACCAGTCGGCGAGCCGCGGCACCAGCAGCTGGACGGCGAGCGAGGTCACCAGCTCCTCGTCGAACTGTCCGGCGAGCATGTCGGACGCCTCGGCGAGGAAGGAGAGCGCACCGTGCCGGGCCCACTCGGGGTCGTGGCGGCGGGCGGGGGCCCGCCGGGGCGCGGGGGCGATCAGCTCGACGGGGCGCGCCTCGCGCGGCAGGGCGCGCTCGGCGAGCCGGGCGGTGTCCCGGCCGGGGCCGTCGTACCCCGCGGCCACCGGGCCGTCCTCCACGTCCGCGCTGACGGCGAGCTGGAACCACACGGTCTTGCTGGTGCGCCGGTAGGTGGTGCCCCAGGCCTCGGCGGCCCCGGCCACCAGCCGCAGCCCGAGGCCGCCGGCGTACTCCGGCTCCTCCCCGTCCGGGGGCTCACCGCGCAGCACCCGGGTGGGGTGGTGGTCGGTCACCTCCACGACCAGCGAGGGCGGTTCGCCCTCGTGGCCGGGGACGTCCAGCGCACAGCTGAGCTCGACGGCCGTACCGGCGTGCACCACGGCGTTGGTGACCAGCTCGCTCACCAGCAGGACGGCCTCGTCCGCGACCCGTTCGGTGATCCGGTCGGCGGCGGGCACCTCCAGCGCGGCCCAGTCCGCGAGGGCGGCCCGGACGAACCGCCGCGCGGCGGAGGCCGCGAGCGGGGTTCCGGGCAGGCTGGCGCGGGCCGACGCGCTGGTCCGGACGGGGCCCACGCCCCCGGCCGGTACAGCCACCCCGCCGGTGTCGACCGGCCCGCCAGACATGGCGAAAGATGACGTCCCCACTGTGCGGCTCCTGAGAAGCTCCGTCATAGTGCCGTATCCGCATCCGGTGCGAACGGCACCGGCAGGGACAGCGTGACAGACGGACCGCCCTCATATGCACTGAGTTACGCAAGTGAGCCGCGATGAGGGAAAAATTCCCGTGCCCGGCACAACCGGGCACGGTGAACTTCCCGTCAGACCTCCCGGGTACCGGCGTACATGTCCTCGATCAGGTCCTTGTACTCACGCTCGACCACCGGTCGCTTGAGCTTCAGACTGGGCGTCAACTCACCGTGCTCCACGTCCAGATCGCGCGGCAGCAGCCGGAACTTCTTGATCGTCTGCCAGCGCTGGAGCCCCTCGTTGAGCCGCTGCACATAGCCGTCGATCAGCTGCCGCACCTCGTCGGTGGCGACCACCTCGGCGTAGGACCTGCCCTCCAGGCCGTGTTCCTTGGCCCAGCCCATGATGGTCGGCTCGTCGAGGGCGATGAGCGCGGTGCAGTAGTTCCGGTCGGCGCCGTGCACCAGGATGTTGGAGACGAACGGGCAGACGCCCTTGAACTGGCCCTCGACCTCCGCCGGGGCCACGTACTTGCCGCCGGAGGTCTTGATCAGGTCCTTCTTGCGGTCGGTGATCCGCAGGTAGCCGTCGGGCGACAGCTCGCCGATGTCACCGGTGTGGAACCAGCCGTCGGACTCCAGCACCTGCGCGGTCAGGTCCGGCAGCCCGTGGTAGCCCTGCATGACGCCGGGGCCGCGCAGCAGGATCTCGCCGTCCTCGCCGAACCGCACCTCGGTACCGGGGAACGCCTTGCCGACGGTACCGGTGCGGTAGTCCACCGGGTTGAGGAAGCTGGCGGCGCTGGACTCGGTGAGGCCGTAGCCCTCCAGGATGTTGATCCCGGCGCCCGCGAAGAAGTAGCCGATCTCGGGCGCCAGCGCGGCCGAGCCGGACACCGCGGCGCGCAGCCGGCCGCCGAAGGCCTCGCGCAGCTTGCCGTAGACCAGCTTGTCGGCCAGGGCGTGCTGGGTCCTGAGGGCGAACGGGACCGAAGGGGTGCCGGTGCGGCGGAAGTTGTCCTGGTAGGTCTTGGCGTACTCCCGGGAGACCCCGGCCGCCCACTGGAAGATCTTGTACTTGGCCGCGCCGCCCGCGCGTGCCTTCCCGGCCACTCCGTTGTAGACCTTCTCGAAGATCCGCGGCACCGCGCACATATAGGTCGGACGGACCACCGGGAGATTCTCGATGATCTTGTCGACCCGGCCGTCCACGGCGGTGGTGTGACCGACGTAGATCTGCCCGGCGGTCAGCACCTTGCCGAAGACGTGCGCCAGCGGCAGCCACAGGTACTGCACGTCGTCGGCGTGGAGCAGCCCGTCGACACTGCCGATCGCGATGGCCATGTACGACCAGGAGTCATGCGCCAGCCGTACGCCCTTGGGGCGGCCGGTGGTGCCGGAGGTGTAGATGAGCGTGGCCAGCTGGTCGGCGCGCAGCGCGTCGATCCGCTCCCGCACGGCCTGGGGGTGCTGCTCCAGATAGGCCGCGCCCCGCTTCTCCAGCTCGGTGAGGGAGAGCACCCAGCCCTCCGGGTCGCCCGCGGCCGGGACCGCGTCATCGGCGTTGATCACCACCACATGGATCAGCTCGGGCAGCTGGTCGCGCTTCTCACGCACCTTGGCGAGCTGGGCGCCGTCCTCGGCGATCAGCACCCGGCTGCCGGAGTCGGACAGGATGAAGGCGGTCTCCTCGGCATTGGTGCTGGGGTAGACCGTGGTGGTCGCGGCGCCCGCGCAGAGCACGCCGAGGTCGCCGAGGATCCACTCCACCCGGGTGGCCGCGGCGAGCGCGACCCGCTCCTCCGGCCGGACGCCCAGACCCATCAGGCCGGCGGCGATGGCGAAGACCCGATCCGCGCTTTCACGCCAGGTCAGGGGGCGCCATTCGTCGGGGCCCGTGCCCGAGACGGCCGGGACCGGATAGCGGAACGCCTCCTTCTCAGGCGTCTTCTCGACGCGCTGAAGGAAGAGTGTCGCCAGGGACGGCGGCCGGTTCTCGAGCAAAGTCTGTGTGTCGGTCACGGCATCCTCCGGGGCCAGCCTCATTGCTTGGTGACTCGCGAGTAACCTTCGAGCAGTGATCAGCGTAAGGGCCGAATCCTTACCGCGTAAGGGGTTGTGGGTCACGTTGTTCAAACGACGACGGGCGGTGCGCCGCACCCTTCACACCTGGACGCACCGCACCTCTCCCACCATGGCAACGGGCCCGGCGCATCCTTCACACCAGGCCCACTGACCACACATTTCACGTCACTCGCCACACATCACGCGTGACGCGCCGCGCATCACATCACCGCGACGGCGCGCGTCACTTCTTCCCCTTGGCGTCCCCACCGTCGGAGTCGGAGGACAGCACCGCGATGAAGGCCTCCTGGGGCACCTCCACGCTGCCGACCATCTTCATCCGCTTCTTGCCCTCCTTCTGCTTCTCCAGCAGCTTCCGCTTACGGGAGATGTCACCGCCGTAGCACTTGGCGAGGACGTCCTTGCGGATGGCGCGGACCGTCTCACGGGCGATGACCCGGGAGCCGATGGCGGCCTGGATGGGCACCTCGAAGTTCTGCCGCGGGATGAGCTCGCGCAGCTTGGCGACCAGCCGGACGCCATAGGCGTACGCCTTGTCCTTGTGGGTGATCGCGGAGAAGGCGTCGACCTTGTCGCCGTGCAGCAGGATGTCGACCTTGACCAGGTCGGAGGTCTGCTCACCGGTGGGCTCGTAGTCCAGCGAGGCATAGCCGCGGGTCTTGGACTTCAGCTGGTCGAAGAAGTCGAAGACGACCTCGGCCAGCGGCAGGGTGTAGCGGATCTCGACCCGGTCCTCGGAGAGGTAGTCCATACCGAGCATGAGCCCGCGGCGGTTCTGGCACAGCTCCATGATCGCGCCGATGAACTCGCTCGGGGCGAGGATGGTGGCCCGGACGACCGGCTCGTGGACCGTGTCGATCTTGCCCACCGGGAACTCGCTGGGGTTGGTCACCGTGTGCTCGGTGCCGTCCTCCATGTCCACGCGGTAGACCACGTTGGGCGCGGTGGCGATCAGGTCCAGACCGAATTCGCGCTCCAGGCGCTCACGGATGACCTCCAGGTGCAGCAGCCCCAGGAAGCCGACGCGGAAGCCGAAGCCGAGCGCGGCCGAGGTCTCCGGCTCGTAGACCAGCGCGGCGTCGTTCAGCTGGAGCTTGTCCAGGGCCTCGCGCAGCTCCGGGTAGTCCGAGCCGTCCAGCGGATACAGCCCGGAGAACACCATCGGCTTGGGGTCCTTGTAGCCGCCCAGCGGCTCCTCGGCACCCTTGTGGAACTGGGTGATCGTGTCGCCGACCTTGGACTGGCGGACGTCCTTCACACCCGTGATCAGATAGCCCACCTCACCGACGGAGAGCCCGTCGGAGGGGGTCATCTCGGGTGAGTTGGTGCCGATCTCCAGCAGCTCGTGGGCGGCGCCGGTGGACATCATCTTGATCCGCTCACGCTTGTTGAGCGTGCCGTCCACGACCTTCACGTACGTCACGACGCCCCGGTAGGGGTCGTAGACCGAGTCGAAGATCATCGCGCGGGCGGGGCTGTCCTTGACGCCGACCGGGGCCGGGACCAGCTCCACGACCCGGTTCAGCAGCTCCGCGACGCCCTCGCCGGTCTTGGCCGAGACCTTCAGCACCTCGGCGGGGTCGCAGCCGATGAGGTGCGCCAGCTCGGCGGCGTACTTCTCGGGCTGGGCGGCCGGGAGGTCGATCTTGTTGAGGACCGGGATGATCGTGAGGTCGTTCTCCATCGCCAGATAGAGGTTGGCGAGGGTCTGGGCCTCGATCCCCTGCGCCGCGTCGACCAGCAGGATGCAGCCCTCACAGGCCGCGAGCGAGCGCGAGACCTCGTAGGTGAAGTCCACGTGGCCGGGGGTGTCGATCATGTTGAGGATGTGGGTGGCCGCCGCGGGCCCGCCCTCGTCCTGCTGGGGCGCCCAGGGCAGCCGGACGGCCTGGGACTTGATCGTGATGCCGCGCTCGCGCTCGATGTCCATGCGGTCGAGGTACTGCGCACGCATCTGTCGCTGGTCGACCACACCGGTCAGCTGGAGCATGCGGTCGGCGAGCGTCGACTTGCCGTGGTCGATGTGCGCGATGATGCAGAAGTTACGGATGAGAGCCGGGTCGGTACGGCTCGGCTCCGGCACATTGGTAGGGGTCGCGGGCACGCAGGGTCCTGTGTCTAGGCGGGACTCGGTGTAATCGGGGTTGTGTCAGTCCGTCCATGGTCCCATGACTGGCGAGCGCTTCCGGGTTTGGGACGCCACAGACCCTGCTGGTAACCTGGCCGACTGTGTCTCGTGCCGCCCCCGGGCGGCTCCGGGCACAGCATCACGACCAGCGAAATCCAACGAACCTGCAAAGGCTCTTTACGTGGCGAACATCAAGTCCCAGATCAAGCGCAACAAGACGAACGAGAAGGCCCGTCAGCGCAACAAGGCCGTCAAGTCCGAGCTGAAGACCGCCATCCGCCGCACCCGTGAGGCCGTGGCCGCCGGTGACGCCGAGAAGGCCACCGCCGCCGCCCGCACCGCCGCGCGCAAGCTGGACAAGGCCGTCAGCAAGGGCGTGCTCCACAAGAACAACGCCGCCAACAAGAAGTCGGCGCTCGCGCAGCAGGTCGCCGGCCTCAAGGGCTGACGTCCGGGGCTGATGCCTCACGGGGTGCACACCGCCCCGATCGGGGCGGATCCCGCCCCATCCGCCGGTCCGGGCCCAGCGGTCCCTCTCACCCGCTCCGACCGGCTGCCGACAGCTTGACTGCGGCACCGCGCCGCACACGGCCTGCGTTCGCCACGCGGGTGCGGCGCACAGCATTCCACCGGGAAGCCCCTCGCCGTCCTTTCCCCAGGACAGCGAGGGGCTTTCCCTGTTTTTTCGGGTATGTTCACGTCATGTCGATACCGGGGGAGACACCCAATCCGTACGGGCAGCCTCGGCCGCCCCAGCAGCCTCAGCACAGCGCCTACGGCGTGCCCCAGCAGCCCCAGCCGCAGGCAGCCAATCCCTACGCCCAGCCCACGATGGCCGCCATGCCCGCGGCCGGGTACGGACAGACCGGCGCCCCCATGGGCATGTCGCCCGCGATGCCCCCGGGCGTCCCGGCGGGCGGCGGCGGCAAGGGTGGCAAGGGCTGGCTGTGGGGGCTCGGCGGGGCCGTCGTCGCCTCGGCGGTGTGGGCCGGTGCCGTACTGGCCACCGGAGGGTTCGGCGGCGGCGAGAAGAAGGAGAAGCCCGATCTCGCCGGGTACGTGTACACGGACAACCTGTGCGACTCGACCGACACCGAGACCTTCGAGACCGAGGGGTACGACAAGAAGGACGCCAGCAGCTCCAGCACGTCCAACCCGACGCACAGCAGCTCCCAGGACCCGGCCCTGGACTCGATGACCTGCAACATCGACTTCAAGCCCGACACCGCCTCCAGCAGCGACTACTCCTCGGTGTGGCTCTACACCACGGCGTCGCGGCACAAGAAGACCAATCCGGCGCCGGAGTTCGAGGCCACCTACCGGGCCTACGAGGACCAGAAGTCCTCCAGCTACAGCTACGAGGTCAAGGCGGTCGGCGGCCTGGGCGACGAGGCCTACGTGGTGACGCAGACCAACCGGTCCAGCTCCAGCACCACCGGGGCGTATGTGATCCTCGCGGTCCGCGACGGCTGGGTCACCTATCAGTCCACGTGGTCGGAGTACATCTCCAGCTCGTCCGACTCCAGGGCCAAGACGAGCGACGAGGCCACCGACATGCTGAAGAAGAGCGCCAAGGCCACGCTCGAGAAGATGCGGGACTGATCCGGGAGGCCCGTCCCTAGGAGCGGCCCGAACGGGCGGCGCGGGCGATGGCCACGACGGCCTTCTCCAGGGCGTACTCCGGATCGTCCCCGCCGCCCTTGACCCCCGCGTCCGCCTCGGCGACCGCGCGGAGCGCGACCGCCACCCCGTCCGCCGACCAGCCCCGCATCTGCTGCCGCACGCGGTCGATCTTCCATGGGGGCATACCGAGCTCCCGGGCGAGATCGCCGGGCCGCGCGCCGCGCGGGGCCGAGGCCAGCTTGCCGATGGCGCGGACGCCCTGGGCCAGGGCGCTGGTGATCAGCACCGGGGCCACCCCGGTGGCCACCGCCCAGCGCAGCGCCTCCAGCGCCTCGGCCGCCCGCCCTTCGACGGCCCGGTCGGCGACGGTGAAGCTGGACGCCTCGGCGCGGCCCGTGTAGTAGCGGGCGACGACGGCCTCGTCGATGGTGCCCTCGACATCGGCGGCCAGCTGCGACACCGCGCTGGCCAGCTCGCGCAGATCACTGCCGATGGCATCGACCAGCGACTGGCACGCCTCCGGGGTGGCGGACCGCCCCGTACCGCGGAACTCCGAACGCACGAACGCCAGTCGGTCGGCGGGCTTGGTCATCTTGGGGCAGGCGACCTCGCGCGCCCCGGCCTTGCGGGCCGCGTCGAGCAGCCCCTTGCCCTTGGCCCCGCCCGCGTGCAGCAGGACGAGGGTGATCTCCTCGGCGGGGGCGCCGAGATAGCCCTTCACGTCCTTGATGGTGTCGGCCGACAGATCCTGTGCGTTCCGCACCACGACCACCTTGCGCTCGGCGAAGAGCGAGGGGCTGGTGAGCTCGGCGAGGGTGCCGGGCTGGAGCGCGTCGGGGGCGAGATCGCGCACATCGGTGTCCGCGTCGGCCGCGCGGGCGGCCGCCACGACCTGCTGCACGGCGCGGTCGAGCAGCAGGTCCTCCTGCCCCACGGCGAGGGTCACGGGGGCGAGCGGATCGTCGGTCGTCGTCTTCCTGGCCATCGCGGTCCAGCATCCCACGGACCACCGACATCCCCCGCCGGCCGGCCGGGCGGTCCGGGGGGCGGTGGCCGGGCTCGCCGAGGGGGCGCGGGCCGCTATTCGGCCTCGAGCCAGCCCTCGTGCTCCTCGGCGAACGCCTCCAGCGCCGCCGGGTCCAGTTCCCCGGCCGGGTCCTCGACCACCACCAGCCACTGGGCGTCCTCGGCGTCGTCCTCCCCGGCGAGCGCGTCCCGGACCAACTGGGGCTCGTGGGCGACGCGGAAGCGCCGGGGAAGCGCCTCGGCGACCTCTTCGGCCGCGTCGCGGTCAGGCAGCACCAGGATGTGCCGGGCGCCGTTCAGTCCTTCTTCGATCACCGGGACATTGTCCGGCATGGGGCGCGCGGCGCGGCCGCCGGGCGGCCCGGGGGCCCGGTGCCCCCAGCCGTGATCTCAGCCGGTGACCAGGGCCAGGGTGAATCCGTCGTACCCCTTCTCGCCGACCGTCTGCACCGCGGTGGCCGTCAGCCGCGGCTCCCGGGCCATCAGCTCGGTGAACCGCCGGACGCCCTGGACCTTGGGGTCGGTGCTGGTGGGGTCGGTCACCGCGCCGTCCCGCACCACGTTGTCGCCGATGATCAGGCTGCCGGGGCGGGTCAGCCGCAGCGCCCACTGGAGGTAGCCGGGGTTGTTCGGCTTGTCGGCGTCGATGAAGACCACGTCGAAGGGGTCCTCGCCGTCCTCGGCCAGCCGCGCCAGGGAGTCCAGCGCCGGTCCGGTGCGGATGTCCACGACGTCCGCGAGCCCTGCCTGCGCCACGTTGGCGCGTGCGACCTCGGCGCACCGGGGGTCGGTTTCCAGGGAGACCAGCCGGCCGTCCGCGGGCAGGGCGGTGGCCAGCCAGATGGTGCTGTAGCCGCCGAGGGTGCCGATCTCGAGCACTCGGCGCGCGCCCCGGATCCTCGTCAGCAGATGCAGCAGCTTGCCCTGGTTGGGGGCCACCTGGTGCGGCGGCAGACCGGCCGCCGCGCTGAGGTCGAGCGCCGCGTCCAGGGCCGGGTCGGCAGGGGTGAGCAGGGCGTTGAAGTAGGCGTCGACCTCGGTCCACCGAGCCAGCGACATCAGTGAGTTTCCTTTCGGAACGTACATGGTTTCGAAGAGGAACTTACTATGGGCGGCGATGACAAGGAAGCGAGACCTCGACGATGTCTGCGGCATCGCCCGGACCGCGGGTGTGCTCGGCGACTGGTGGAGCCTGCTCGTCCTGCGTGAGATCGCGCGCGGGCACACCCGTTTCGACGAGCTGGCCCGGGAGCTGGCCATCTCCCGCAAGGTGCTGACCGAACGGCTCAAGGCACTGGTCGACCACACGGTGCTGGAACGCCGTCCCTACCAGGACCGGCCGGTCCGTCACACCTACGAACTGACCGAGCGGGGGCGGGCGTTCCTCCCCGTGTTGATCGGTATGCAGGACTGGGCCGACCGCTGGCTGTTCGGCGACGGCACCCTGACCGCGACCGCCGAGGACGGCAGCGCGGAGACGGCCCGGGTCCGCGAGCTGGTGGGCGGCGCCGTACCGCCCGGCCTCACGCTCACCGGCTCCGACGGCTCCACCCATGACGTGGTCGCCGAAGACAGCCCGGTCACGGTGCTGTTCACCTATCCCGCGACCGGAATGCCCTCACCGCTGCCGGACAACTGGGCGGACATCCCCGGGGCGGTGGGCTGCACCCTGGAGAACCGGCTGTTCCGCGATGCCTGGGAGTCCTTCCGCGCGGCGGGCGCGGCGGTCCGGGGGGTGAGCACCCAGCGCCCCGATGAACAGGCCGCCTTCGCCGCCGCCGAGAAGGTGCCGTTCCCGCTGCTGTCCGACGGCGAACTGCGGTTCGCCGCCGCGCTGCGGCTCCCCTCCTTCCGCGCGGCGCAGCAACTCCGCCTCAAACGGCTGATCCTGGTGGTTTCCGGGGCGGACCGCACCGTCCGGCACGCGCTCTACCCGGTGACCGACATCCCGGCGGCCGTCGGCGAGGCCCTGTCCCTGGCCCGGAGAACCGCGGACACGCTCCCGGCGTCCTGACATGCCCTGACGCCCTGGCTCCCTGCCGCCCTGGGCGCCGTCGTACGCCCCCGGCCCTACGTCGCGCGCCCGAAGCGCCGGGCAGCGCCGCGCGGATAGCGTGCGCGCGGGAGCAGCGGACGAGAGGGGCGGAGCGGATCATGGCGGATGGTTCGGTGGCGGTGCGCGATCAGCGGCGGCGCAAGAAGGACCTGCTGGAGCGGCTGGCGCGGGAGGCGGACATCTGGGTGGCCTCCGCCGACGCACACGGGGTGCCCTGTCTGGTGCCGCTGTCGTTCCTGTGGGACGGCGAAGCGGTCTGGCTCTCCACCCGCCGGACCAATCCCACCGGCCGCAATCTGAGCGAGGTCGGCCGGGCCCGGCTCTCCCTGGCCGACACCCGGGATGTGGTGCTGATCGCGGGCACGGTGGAGGTGTTCGGCCTGGACGAGGTGCCGGCCGCCACCGCCGATGCCTTCGCGGCCACCTCGCGGTGGGATCCCCGGCGCCCGGGGAACGGACCTTCCTACGCCTACTACCGGGTGGCGCCCACCGAGGTGCAGGTCTGGTACGAGGAGGCCGAACTTCCGGCCCGGCACCTGATGCGCGACGGCGTGTGGGCCGTCTGAGCACCGCGCGGAGCGCGGGGCCGGTCACGGCGACCGGACCGTCGGTGTCGGTCCGCAGCACCGCCGCGCCCCGGGCGCGCAGGGCCGCCACGGTACGCGGGGACGGGTGTCCGTACGGATTGTCCGCACCGCAGGAGATCAGCGCGAGGCGCGGACGGAGGCGGTCCATCAGCCGGGGGTCCTGGTAGGCGGAGCCATGGTGGGCGACCTTGACCACATCGACCCGGGGCAGTTCGGGGTGGGCCGCGAGCAGGGCGCGCTGGGCGGGTGGTTCGAGATCGCCGAGCAGCAGGAGGGTCAGCCCCGCGGTGCGCACCAGCAGGGTGACGCTCGCGTCGTTCGCCCCCTCCGTCGGCGGTACGGCGGGTGCGCCCGGGGGTACTGCCGGGGACGGCGGCGCGGGCCACAGGACCTCCCAGGACAGCGATCCGATCCGGCGGCGCTCCCCCGGCTCCGCCACGACCACCGGAACCTGCGCTTCCCGCGCGCGGCGCCGTACGGACCCGGCCTGGCCGGGCGGCTCCGCCAGACTCGTGGTCTGGATGGCGCCCACCCCGCGCCCGCGCAGCGCGCCGGTCAGACCGGCCACATGGTCGGCGTGGAAGTGGGTGAGGACCAGCAGGGGGATCCGGACGATACCCAGGGAGCGCAGACAGCGGTCCACGGCCCGGGGCTCGGGGCCGGTGTCCACCACGACCGCCGTCCCCGGCCCGGCCGCCAGGACCAGTGCGTCCCCCTGCCCGACATCACAGGCCACCATCCGCCAACCAGGCGGTGGCCAGCCGGTGATGACCCGGGCCAGCGGCGCCGGGCGGACGATGGCCAGCAGCAGGACCAGCACGCACACCGCGCACAGCCATCCGCGGCGCAGCACCCGGCGGCCCACCAGGACGGTGGCCACCGTGGCCAGGGCCAGCAGCAGCGCGCCGGTCCAGCCGCCCGGCCAGTCCAGCTCCGCGCCGGGCAGGGCCGCGCCCCGCCGGGCCACCTCGGCGATCCACTCCGCGGGCCATCCGGCCGGGTGGGCGATCCATCCGGCGAGCGGCGGGGCCAGCGGGGCCACGGCGAGCGCGGCGAACCCCAGGACGGTGGCCGGGCCGACCGCCGCCTCGGCCAGCAGATTGCAGGGGACCCCCACCAGGCTCACCCGCTCGGCGAGCACCACCACGACCGGGGCGCACACCGCCTGGGCGGCCGCGGCCGCCGCCAGCACCTCCGCCCAGCGCGGCGGCACACCACGCCGGCGCAGCGCCGCGGACCACCCCGGCGCGAAGGTGAGCAGCGCGCCGGTGGCCAGGACGGAGAGCGCGAAACCGTAACTCCGGGCCAGCCAGGGGTCGTAGAGCACCAGCGCCAGAACGGCGGCGGACAGGGCGGGCAGCAGTGATCTGCGCCGTCCGGTGCCCAGGGCGAGCAGGGTGATCAGCCCGCACACCGCCGCGCGCAGCACACTGGGCTCGGGGCGGCACACGATCACGAAGCCCAGGGTGAGCGCGCCGCCGAGCACGGCTGTCGTCCTCAGCCGCAGCCCGAGGGCGGCCGCCAGCCCCCGCCGCTCGGCCCGTGCGGCCAGCCGGGGCGGTCCGGTCAGCAGGGCCAGGACGAGCGTCAGATTGCTGCCGGAGACCGCCATCAGATGCAGCAGATCCGTGGCCCGGAACGCCTCGTCGAGATCGGGCGGCACCCGGGAGGTGTCCCCCACGACCAGCCCCGGCAGCAGCGCCCGCGCGTCCGCGGAGAGCCCGTCCGTGGCGCTCCGCAGCCCCTCGCGCAGCCGTCCCGCCCGCTTCTGGAGTGCGCTCGGGGCACCGGTCACCCGCGGCGGCCCGCCGCCGTCGACCCGCACCACGGCCGCGACCCGGTCCCCGTCGCGCAGCGGCGGCGCCAGTCGGCCGTGCACCCGCAGCCGGGTCGAGGGCAGCAGCGCGAGCCAGCGCGCCCGTTCCCGCTCGGCGCCCGCCCGGACCGTCATCAGCACCGGAGCGCGGGTGGCGGTCGTGGTGCCGTCGGGTCCGGTGATCCGGCCGACCTCCGCCTCGACCACCACCGCCACGGGCGCGAGCGCGGCACCCCGCACCCGGGGGCGGGTGAGCCGGGGATCGGCGGTGATCTCCACCTCGGCGGTGACTCCCGCGTACTCCCGGGCCAGCTCCGGGACCGGGCCGTGCCGCACCTCGGCCGCGTGCAGTGCGGCGACCGCCCCCGCCGCGGCACCGCACAGCAGTGCCGCGGCCGCCGCGCCCGCCGCACGCCCGTGCCACCCGGCCCCGCGCCCCCGGGAGTTGGCGGCCCGCCCCCCGGAACCGGGGCGGGGCGCGCGGCGGCGGGTCCGGAGCAGCAGCACGCCCGCCACGAGGCAGGCCACGGCGCAGCCCACGGCGACGGTCCGGCCCGGTGTGCCCAGGGCGATGCCCGCGGCGGCCCATGCCGTGAGGGCGGGTGGCACCAGGCGGAGGTCCGGCGGTCCCTCCTGGCGGGGCTCGGACGCGCCGCGCGGTGAGGCCGCCGCGGCATGCACCGCCGCGCGGGCCCGGGTGGGCTGAGTCGTCATGGGGTGACCAGCGGACGCAGATCGGCGAACCGGCGCTCACCGATGCCGTTGACCTCGCGGAGTTCGTCGACGCTGCGGAAACCGCCGTGCTGGGTGCGGTAGTCGATGATGTGCCGCGCCAGCACCGGACCGACGCCCGGCAGGGTGTCGAGCTGCTCGGGGGTCGCGGAATTGAGGCTGACCGGGGTGCCGGGCGCCCCCGGTCCGCCCGTGGACCCGGGAGCCCCCGCGGCGCCGCTGCCACTGCCCGGTGCGCCGCCCGCTCCCGCGCTCCCGGCCGCGGGCGGGCCGCCGCCCGGGGCCTGTCCCGCCCGGGCGCCGACCACGATCTGTTCACCGTCGACCAGCGGGCGGGCCCGGTTCAGCCCGCTGGTGTCCGCACCCGGCCGCACCCCGCCCGCCGCCGCCAGCGCGTCGTCCACCCGCGCGCCCGTCGGCAGCGTGCGCAGCCCCGGGCGGCGGACCTTGCCGGTCACATCGACCACGACCGAACGCCCCGCGCCCGGCCCGGCCCGCCCGTCGGAGGGCCGCCCGCCGGGGGTGGGAACGGACCCCGCGGGCGCGGCGCGCGGCGGCTCCGGTTCCGGAGCCCGCACGGTCTGCGGACGGCCGGTCCAGAAGTGGTGCACCGCGAAGGCCACCGCCACCAGGAGGGCGACCGTGAGCGCCGCGAGGGTTCTGAGCCGCATACCGCAGCGCACCTGGAGCCAGGTGGGCAGCCGCTCCCGCACCATGAGCCGGAACCGCTGCCCCCGCCCCAAGGTCACTCGGCCGGACCCGGCTCCGGCCTCACCGACCCCGACCTCATCGGCCCCCGTGACGTCGGCCCCCTCCGGTCCGTCAGCGCCGCCGGCCCCCTCGGCCCCTGCCGGTCCGTCCCGGCTGCCGAGCGCACGCGCCCCGTGCTGCCCCTCCCGCCCGCCGCCGGGCGGGCCCGCGGTCCGCACCGGCGCCCCCGGCCCGGCCAGCAGCGCCGCGGCCCGTGCCGAAGGCGAGGTCACGGGCGCCCGCGGAGGTACGGACGCGGGTCCGGGTGGGAGTGCGAGCGCAGGCAAGGGCGACGCCACACCCGCGCATGTCCCGGGCCGGGCGCCCCGGCCGCGCAAGCGGCCCGCACCGCGCCCACGATGGCGACCGCGCTCCGCACCGATGATTACTGTCTGTGACGATGACCTCATGCCTCCCGACGGTAGGCACATCCGGCCGAACCCGCCGGGACGCCCCATATCCCGGGGACAACCCGGCGGTTGTGGATATCCCGACCACCCCGACGGGTGAACGAGCTCCCGCTTCGGCCGCGGCTCCCGCTTCGGCCGCCGCTCCCGCCACGGCCGCCGCTCCTATCGCGGCGAGACGATCGCGCCCAGCAGCCCCGGCCCCGTGTGGGCGCCGATCACCGCGCCCACCTCCCCCACATACAGCTCCACCAGCCCCGGCACCCGCTCCCGCAGCCGCTCCGCGAGCCCCGCCGCCCGCTCCCCCGCCGCCAGGTGCTGCACCGCGATGTCCACCGGGCTCTGCCCGGCCCGCTCCACCACCAGCTCCTCCAGCCGCGCGATGGCCTTCGAGGCGGTGCGCACCTTCTCCCGCAGTTCGATCCGCCCCTCATCGAGCTGGAGCAGCGGTTTGACGGCCAGTGCGGAGCCGAGCAGCGCCTGCGCCGTCCCGATGCGGCCGCCACGCCGCAGGTAGTCGAGGGTGTCCACGTAGAAGTAGGCGGCCGTGCCGTCGGCCCGCTTCTGAGCCGCCGCCACGGCGTCGTCCAGCGAGCCACCGCCCTCGGCCGCCTCGGCCGCCGCCAGCGCGCAGAAGCCCAGCGCCATCGCGACCATGCCGCTGTCCACGACCCGCACCGGCACCGGGGCGTCCTGGGCGGCGAGCACCGCCGCGTCGTGGGTACCGGAGATCTCGGCGGACAGATGGAGGGAGACGATGCCCGTCGCCCCCTCCTCGGCGGCGGCACGGTAGGCCGCCGCGAACATCTCGGGGCTGGGCCGGGAGGTGGTCACCGGCCTGCGCTTCTGGAGGGCCTGCGCGAGGGAACGCGCCGAGATCTCGGTGCCCTCCTCCAGGGCCCGGTCTCCGAGCACCACCGTCAGCGGAACGGCGGTGATGCGGTGCCGCTCCATCGCCTCCTTCGGCAGGTACGCCGTTGAATCGGTCACGATCGCGACATGGCGGGACATGACAGGGAGGTTATCGGGGGACGCGCCGGGCCGACAGCGCGACCCCGCCGGACGATCACTGACCGTATCGGTCAGGGCCGTGTCCGGCCCACCCGGGTCGGCACTGCCCGCTACCGCCCGCGGTCCGTACCGCGTCAGGCCGTGTTCTCCGGACGGGCGGATTTCCGCCACGGCTTCTGCCAGGCGTAACCCTCCGCGCGGGGCGTCGTACCGATCGACGGCGGCTCCTGGGCAGGTGCCCGCCCGGCAGCCCCCTCGGAGGCACTCCGCCCCGAGGACGCGGACGGGGAAGCAGCCGCCGAGGGAGCCCCGGACGCGGACGCTGACGGCTCCTCCGACTCCGACGTCCAGTGCCGCAGCGCCCCCGTCTCCACGTCGATCTCGCGTCCCAGCGCGTCCAGATCGTCCCGGGCGAACTCCAGGGCACGGTCCCGCGCAGCCCAGCGCAGCGAGTCCGCGGAGTGGGTGATCCGCTGGGTGCGGTCACGCAGCTCGGGCAGCAGCGAGGTGACCCTGGCCTTGTCGGGGTCGCGCTCCAGCCGCTTCAGGTCCTCCTCCAGTTCCCGCCCGTGCTCGGAGAGCCGCCGGAACAGCCCCAACGACTCCGAGAGCGAGCGGTCTTGCTCCGCCGAGGCGGTCAGCGCCTGCTCGGTGGCGTGCATCGAGGAACGCAGGGCCAGCCGCAGCTCGGCCAGCTCACCGGCGGTGCCCGGCTGGGCGAACTGGCGGGCCCGCAGCCGGGTGTCCTCCACCGACCGCCGGGCCTGGTGCACCGTGCGGTCGATGCCCCGCTTGGCCGCCTTGACCGCCCGCGCGGTGGCGTAGACACCCACCCCGGCACAGACGAGGAACAGCACCAGCAGGATCCAGATCGCTTCCATGTGCGCTCCTTGGCGTCGGTCACGGCGGCGGCACGCGGCAACGGCACTCGTCCCTCCACCCTAAACGGACCGGGCGGGGGGTTCCTGAGGAACCCCCGGCCCGCCCGTACGGGGAGGTGCCGGATCAGGCCGGAACGATGTTGACCAGCTTCGGCGCGCGCACGATCACCTTGCGGATGTCCGCGCCGTCCAGCGCCGTCACCACCGCCGGGTCACCCAGGGCCAGCTTCTCCAGCTCGTCCTCCGTGACCGAGGGGGAGACCTCCAGCCGTGCCTTGACCTTGCCCTTGATCTGCACGACGCAGGTCACCGTCTCGTCCACCACATAGGCCGGGTCGGCGGCCGGGAAGGGCTCGTGGACGACCGAGGTGGTGCGGCCCAGCTTGCGCCACAGCTCCTCGGCGATGTGCGGAGCCAGCGGGGCGATCAGCAGCACCAGGCCCTCGGCCACCTGGCGCGGCACCTCGCGCACCTTGGTGACGTGGTTGTTCAGCTCGGTGATCTTGGCGATGGCGGTGTTGAACCGCAGCCCCACCATGTCCTGCCGGACCCCGTCGATCGCCTTGTGCAGGGCGCGCAGCGTCGCCTCGTCGGGCTCCGCGTCGACGACGACGGCCTCGCCGGTGTTCTCGTCCACGACATTGCGCCACAGCCGCTGCAGCAGCCGGTACTGGCCGACGACCGCGCGGGTGTCCCAGGGGCGCGAGACGTCCAGCGGGCCCATCGCCATCTCGTACAGCCGCAGGGTGTCGGCCCCGTACTCGGCGCAGATCTCGTCCGGCGTGACGGCGTTCTTCAGGGACTTGCCCATCTTGCCCAGCAGCCGGGTGACCTTCTCGCCCTGGTACCAGTAGGCGCCGTCGCGCTCCTCGACCTCGGCGGCCGGAACGGCGATGCCCCGGCTGTCCCGGTAGACATACGCCTGGATCATGCCCTGGTTGAACAGCTTGTGGAACGGCTCGGCCGAGGAGACGTGGCCCAGGTCGAACAGCACCTTGGACCAGAAGCGCGCGTACAGCAGGTGCAGTACGGCGTGCTCGGCGCCGCCGACGTACAGGTCGACTCCGCCGGTCGGCTGTCCCTCGCGCGGGCCCATCCAGTAACGCTCGATGTCCGGGTCGACCAGCCGGTCCTCGTTGCGCGGGTCCAGGTAGCGCAGCTCGTACCAGCAGGAACCGGCCCAGTTGGGCATGGTGTTGGTCTCGCGGCGGTACGGGCGGGGGCCACGGCCGTCGCCCAGGTCCAGCACCACGTGGACCCAGTCCTCGTTCCGGGACAGCGGGGTCTCCGGGGAGGTGTCGGCGTCGTCCGGGTCGAAGGTGCGCGGCGCGTAGTCGTCGACCTCGGGCAGCTCCAGCGGCAGCATCGACTCGGGCAGCGGATGGGCGATGCCGTCCTCGTCGTAGACGATCGGGAAGGGCTCGCCCCAATAGCGCTGACGGCTGAACAGCCAGTCGCGCAGCCGGAAGTTGACGGTGCCCTCACCGATACCGCGGGCCTCCAGCCACTCGGTGATACGGGCCTTGGCCTCGACGACACCCAGACCGTCCAGCGAGACGGACTCCCCCGCCGAGTTGACGATCTTCGCGTCGTACGAGGCGAAGGCGTCGTCCCAGGCGGACGGGTCGGTGCCGCGGTCGTCCGACGGCTCGACCACACAGCGCATGGGCAGCTCGAAGGCGCGGGCAAAGGCGAAGTCACGGCTGTCATGGGCCGGAACGGCCATGATCGCGCCGGTGCCGTAGCCCATCAGCACATAGTCCGCGATGAAGACCGGCACCGGCTCGCCGCTGACCGGGTTGACCGCGAACGCGCCGGTGAAGACACCGGTCTTGTCCTTGGCCTCGGCCTGCCGCTCCACATCGGACTTGGCAGCGGCCTGTTTCCGGTACGCGGCGACGGCCTCGGCCGGGGTGGCGTGCCCGCCGGTCCACACCTCGTGGGTGCCCTCGGGCCAGGCGGCCGGGACGATCTCGTCCACCAGGCCGTGCTCGGGGGCCAGCACCATGTAGGTGGCGCCGAACAGGGTGTCCTGGCGGGTGGTGAAGACGGTGATCTTCGCCTCGGGGCGGTCGGCCACCGGGAAGTCCACCCGGGCACCCTCACTGCGCCCGATCCAGTTGCGCTGCTGCAGCTTGATGGCCTCGGGCCAGTCCAGCGGATCCAGGTCCGACAGCAGCCGGTCGGCGTAGGCGGTGATGCGCATGTTCCACTGGCGCAGCTTGGCCTTGAAGACGGGGAAGTTGCCGCGCTCGGAACGGCCCTCCGCGGTGACCTCCTCGTTGGCCAGCACGGTGCCCAGCCCGGGGCACCAGTTGACGGGCGCGTCCGAGGCGTAGGCCAGGCGGTAGCCGCCCAGGACGTCGGCGCGCTCGGCCTCGGTCAGCTCGGCCCAGGGGCGGCCGTCGGGCGTCGGGCGCTCACCGGAGGCGAACTGCTCGACCAGGGTGGCGATGGGGCGGGCGGTCCGCGCCTCCTGGTCGTACCAGGAGTTGAAGATCTGCAGGAAGATCCACTGGGTCCAGCGGTAGTAGTCCGGCTCGATCGTCGCGAAGGAGCGGCGCGGGTCGTGGCCCAGGCCCAGCCGGCGCAGCTGGCGCCGCATGTTCTCGATGTTGGCCTCGGTGCTCACCCGGGGGTGGGTGCCGGTCTGCACCGCGTACTGCTCGGCGGGCAGGCCGAAGGCGTCGAAGCCCAGGGTGTGCAGGACGTTGTGGCCCGTCATGCGGTGGTAGCGGGCGTAGACATCGGTGGCGATGTAGCCCAGCGGATGTCCGACGTGCAGTCCGGCACCCGACGGGTACGGGAACATGTCCATGACGAACTTCTTGGGCCGGGCGGCGGCCTCGGTGTCACCGGCCAGGTCACCGCTCGGGTTGGGCGCGTCATACGTGCCGTTCGCGTCCCAGAAGTCCTGCCAGCGGGCTTCGATGTCAGCGGCCAGGGCGGCCGTATAGCGGTGCGGCGCGGCCACCTCGGCCGCGGCAGTGGTCTCGCTCATGATCCTCAAAGCTCCATCGGTCGTCTCTGCCTGCGGTAGGGAACGGCTCCCTCTGGCCCTTCGAAACAAAAAGACCCCTCGCACAGGAGGGGACGCCGCGCCGATGCCGACCGGAGCAGTTCTCGGTCGGCCCTGGATCAGCGCGGCCCGCTAAGCAGAAGGCGTACGGCACGCATGGAGTCAGGTTACCGCAGGGGGGCAATGGCTCGCAGTGAGGGAATCGCGACAGACAAAAGAGACGGACCATCCATATCGGACAGTCCGTCTCCGGTCACTGTGGAGCTAAGGAGAATTGAACTCCTGACCTCCTGCATGCCATGCAGGCGCTCTACCAACTGAGCTATAGCCCCAGGTCTTGCTCCGCCCGGTTCCCCTCGGCGGCATCGCCTACATTACACGGACGCCCCGGCCTTCCGCCAAATCGATTGCCGCGGGGGCCGGAGCGGGCCCGGTCACGCCGTCGCGAACGAGTAGAAACGCTTCAGCGTGCAGTGCTCGTCGAGGAGCCGGCCGTAGATCGGCTCACCCTCGAGCTCCCGGTAGGTCTCGATGGGATCGCCCTTGATGATCAGCGCCCGTGCGCACTCCGCGCACCAGTACTGGTAGTCGGAGTTGAGCGGCTCCATGTCGCGGACGATCGGCGTGCCGCTGCCGCACCAGTCACATTTCCGGCTGTGTGCTCCCATGTCACTCAGCTCCAGCTGTGCCCGCAGGCCGTACACACGTAGGAAACACCGCCGTTGTCGCCGAGGACCTGAGCCACTTTGCCGGAGCCGCAGGACGGGCAGGCGATGCCCGGCCGATCCGTGTCGGACAGGTCCTCGATCGCGTCGAGGATGCTGGTCGGCATCCCACCTGCCCTCCCCATCGGACTGTCGGCCCCTGCCCCCTCCGGCCGTCCGATTCTGCCACGGGACGACGCCCAGGTCAGCGGAGATGCCTCACACGCCTCGCCAGACCGAGCAGCGTTCCGCATGCCGCCGTCGCGGCCAATGCGACGCAGGTCACCCACAGGGCGTCGGCCGAGGCGCGCGCTCCGGGCGCCGCGCCCTCCGCCGCGGTCAGGAAGACCGTGCCGAAGACCGCGATTCCGCTCAGCATTCCGAGTTGAGCCGCCGTCACCAGAACGCCGCTGGCGTCCGCCGCGTCCTGCTGCCGCACGGTCGCCAACGTCCGCGTCAGCACGGGTCCATAGGCGAGCGAGAGACCCGCTCCGGTACCCGCCAGCACGAGGTAGAGCCAGAGGCCGCCGTCGCCCCCGTCGCGCAGCACCAGACCGAGTCCGGTGAACGACACGGCCGCCAGCGCGAATCCCCCCGGTACCAGGGCGGGCTGCCAGCGCACGGGCAGCTTCTGCCAGTTGAGCGCCAGCGTGCCGAACGCCGCAGCCGAGGGCACGAAGGTCAGCCCGGCCCGCATCGCGCTGTAGCCGAGCCCGCCCTGGACGTGCAGGGTGGTGGCGAACAGGAAGCCGCCGTTGGCCGCCATCCCCAGCATGATGCGGACCACCGCGACCACCATCCCGGGCGCCCGCAGCACCCGCGGGGCGATCAGCGGCCTGCCGCCGCGCCGGGCCAGCCGCGCCTCGTATCCGGCGAACAGCGCCGTCAGGACCACGCTCAGGCCCAGCATGACCCAGCCCCACAGCGGCCAGTCCCGCTCCGGTCCGAGCACCATGGGCACCGTGAACAGCAGGACCGCCGCGGCCAGCAGCACCAGACCCGGCAGGTCCAGCCCGCCGCGGAGCCCGCCGGCCTGGCCGCGCGCCTCCTCCGGCGGGCCCATCAGCCGCGGCCCGAGGACGAGGAGCAGCAGCCCGATCGGCACGTTCACCAGGAAGACCGGACGCCAGCCGGTGCCCATCAGGTCGGCCTCGACGAGCACACCGCCCACGACCAGTCCGGCGGCGGCCCCCGAGGCGAGCACCGCGGAGTACATGCCGAGCGCCCGGGCCCGCGAACCGCCCGTGTACGTCCGCTGGATGAGGGTGAGCACCTGCGGCAGCATCATGGCCGACGCCGCGCCCTGGATGAACCGGAAGGCGATCAGCTGTCCGGTGCCATCGGCCAGACCGCAGGCCAATGAGGCGGCGGTGAACCCGGCGAGCCCGGACAGGAACATCCGCCGATGGCCGAAGAGAGCGCCGAGCCGGGCTCCGGTGATCAGTAGTACGGCGTAGGCGATGGTGTACCCGGCGATGACGAGCTGGAGTCCGGCGTCGGAGGCGTGCAGATCGGTGCGCACGGTCGGTGCCGCGACATTGACGATGAAGACGTCGAGCACGGCCATGAGCTGGCCGGTCAGCACGATCGCGAGCAGCCAGCCGGGGCGCGGGGCCCGCCGGGCGGCGGGGACGGCGGGAATGTCAGTGGGCCGGTCTTCACTGGGTGCGGAGTCCTCGGCGGGGAGGGGGGTGATCGGGGTGTGCGTCATGAGCCGAGCGTGCGGGCCCGCCGGTACCGGTAACGAGAGCCCGCCGATGCTGGTAGTGGCAGCACCTGGAAGTCTCCGGCCGCCACCGGGAGCATGGAGGACCGGCGGCCCCTCGCGCGGGAGCCGTCACGGGGGCGTCCGCCACGGGGGAGGGCGCCGCCACGGGGACAGGGGGATCGACGATGAGCGTGCACACCGCGGGGCACCGGCAGACCGTCCAGCAGCGGCGGCGGCCCGAGCTGGCCGCGTTCCTGCGCAGCCGCCGGGCCCGGGTGACCCCGGCGGACGTGGGGATGGCGCCCGGGCTGCGCCGCCGCACCCCCGGGCTGCGCCGGGAGGAGGTCGCCCAGCTCTCCGGGGTCGGTGTCACCTGGTACACCTGGCTGGAGCAGGGCCGCCCGATCAACGCGAGCGTGCAGGTGCTGGACGCGGTCGCGCGCACCCTGCGGCTCGACCCGACCGAGCGCGAGCACCTGTACCACCTGGCCGAGGTCCCGTACGTCCCGGACCGCGCGCGGGACGCGGGCACCGTCGGCCCCGAGGTGCAGGGCATCCTGGACGCGCTCGATCCGCTCCCGGCCGTGGTCTACAACACCCGCTACGACATCCTGGCGTACAACGCCGGTTACCAGCACCTGTTTCCGTCGATGCTGCTGACCGCACCGTCCGAGCGGAACGTGCTGTGGCAGCTCTTCGTCAACCAGCGCTGCTGCGTCGCGCTGCACAACCTGGACCAGGAGCTGCCGGTCATCGTGGGCACGCTGCGCGGTGCGTACGGACGGCATGTGGGCGAGCCCGCGTGGGAGGAGTTCCTCACCCGGCTGCTGGCCGCCAGCGATCACTTCGCCCGGCTCTGGCGCACCGGGGACGTCGCCCCGCCCGGTTCACGGATCAAGGTGGTGCAACACGCCTCGGTCGGCGCGATACGGCTGATCTCCACGTCGATGCAGATCAACGGGGCGCCGGAGAACCGGGTCGTGGTCTACACCCCGGACGGTGAGGAGAGCCGGCTCTTCCTGGAGCGGCTGCGGGGCATCCACGACCCGCTGATCGGCTGCTCCGCCCATGTCCGCCCGCTCTCCGCGATGCGGGCGGCACGCGACGAGCGGGGCCGGTCCGCCGACCATGTGTGACGGGCCGGGAAAAGCAGCGGTCCCGCCCCCTCGGAAGGGGACGGGACCGGTGCGGTGCTGTGGAGCTAAGGAGAATTGAACTCCTGACCTCCTGCATGCCATGCAGGCGCTCTACCAACTGAGCTATAGCCCCGCTGTTCTCTGCGCCGGAGCGCCTCGAACGAGTAGGAGCATAGCCGGTGACCAGCCGGAAAAGGAAATCCGCTCAGTCGTCGTCGCCGAGCACCGGCTCGGGCAGCGATCCGGCGTTGTGCTCCAGCAGCCGCCAGCCGCGCACCCCCTCGCCCAGCACCGACCAGCAGCAGTTGGACAGACCGCCCAGCGCCTCCCAGGTCCGGGGTTCCAGACCGAGCAGCCGGCCGATGGTGGTGCGGATGGTGCCGCCGTGGCTGACCACCACGAGCGTGCCGCCGTCGGGCAGCTTGTCGGCGCTCTCCAGGACCACCGGGGCGGCCCGGTCGGCGACCTCGGTCTCCAGTTCGCCGCCACCGCGGCGGATGGGCTCACCGCGCTTCCACGCGGCGTACTCGGTACCGAAGCGCGCCATGATCTCGTCGTGGGTGAGCCCCTGCCACTGTCCGGCGTAGGTCTCCCGGAGCGCCGCGTCGTGGGAGACCGACAGACCGGTGACCGCCGCCAGCTCGGCGGCGGTGGCCGCGGCCCGCTTGAGGTCGGAGGCGACGATCGCGTCCGGCTTCAGCGCGGCCAGCAGCCGGGCCGCGCGGCGTGCCTGCGCGACCCCGGTCTCGGTCAGCTCGATGTCCAGGGAGCCCTGGAAGCGGCGCTCGATGTTCCAGGCCGTCTGGCCGTGCCGCCACAGGACGACACGGCGCCCCCGGCCACCGGTGGTGCCGTTCAGCTGAGCTCACCGCCAGCGGGGCCGCCGTCGCCGTGGGCCTGCGCGTACTCCTCCGCCTTGCCGCGGGTGGCGACGGCGTCTTCCGGGAGCTCCAGCTGCGGGCAGTCCTTCCACAGCCGCTCCAGGGCGTAGAAGACGCGCTCCTCGCTGTGCTGGACGTGCACCACGACGTCCACGTAGTCCAGCAGCACCCAGCGGGCCTCGCGGTCGCCCTCCCGGCGCACCGGCTTGGCGCCGAGCTCCTTGTTCAGCCGCTCCTCGATCTCGTCGACGATCGACTTCACCTGCCGGTCGTTGGGCGCCGAGGCCAGCAGGAAGGCGTCGGTGATCGAGAGGACGTCGCTGACGTCGTACGCGATGATGTCGTGCGCGAGCTTGTCGGCGGCCGCCTGGGCGGCGGCGTTGATGAGCTCGATGGAGCGGTCCGTGGCGGTCACAGGCTGGCTTTCGGTCGTCTTCGTACCCCGAGGGTCTGGCACCCCAAGGGTCTCACGCCCCGCCGCCGCCCCGTCGTGCCAGGACGGTGCCAGGACCGGCGAGCGCCCCGCACACGGCACGGCGGCCGCCCGGAGGCGGCCGCCGCGGTGGTCCGGCGGAGGGGTCGGGGCGCTCAGCTCCCGCCGCCCCGGTAGTCCCGGCCGAGGACGACGGTGATGTCCGCGTTGGCCGCGCCCTTGCCCTTGCGCACCGCGCTCGCGGGCAGGCCCAGGGTCTTGGCGACCTCCTTGGCCTGGGCCGCCTGGGCGGCCCGGACGTAGGTGACCCGCGAGACCGACTGCGGGGTGCCACCGCCCTCGGTCGCGGAGACGACCGTGAAACCGCCGTTGACCAGTGTCACCCGGGCCGATCCGGCCGCGTCCGCGGTGCCGCCCGCGTTGGTCACACTGACCCGGGGGGCGTCGCCCCCGGTGTTCTTGACCGCGCCGCCGAGGACGTCCTTGACCACGTGGTCGGTGGACCGCGCGCTGAGCGTGCCGTCCTGGCGCACCGGCAGCATCGCGGTGTCGTAGTCGCCACCCTTGGCCTGTCCGGCCAGCCGGGCCAGTGAGGCGCCGAGCTGCGCTTCCGACAGCGACGGATCGGGGATCTGCGCCAGCGACTCCACGGTGCTGGTCGCGCCCTTCTCATCGCTGGACAGCTTCTTCAGCGCCGCGTGCATGACCTGTCCGAACCGGGCCAGCTGCTTGGTCTGGGGCTCGCCCGGCGCCCGGTACGTGGCGTAGGCCACGGCGCCCTGGCCGCCCAGGGGCTGCTCCGGGCCCTTCTTCACCAGCGGAGCGGCGCCCTTCTGCCGGTCCGGCACGACCGCGTCGGTGGTCACGGTGATCCCGCCGACCAGCTCGACCAGGTTCTCCAGGTACGGGGTGTCCAGCCGCCAGGTGCCCTGGATCCGCGAGCCCAGCAGGGTGCTCAGGGACTCCCGGGTGGAGTCCGAACCCTCGTCGGTGACCGACTTGCCCAGCGTGGTGGAGCCGCCCTCCTCGGTGGAGACGGACAGCGCGTTGGGCAGCAGGACGGTGGTGCCCTTGCCCGTGGTCTCGTTGTCCACCAGCAGCGCGGTGGAGCTGCGGCCGCCCTTGGTCTCGCGCAGGTGGACCACGATCACATCGCGCTGCTGCGGACCGCCCGCCGTCTCGTCGGACGTCCCGCCGGACAGTCCCGGCAGCTTGCCCGCGGCCCAGAGGTAGCCGACCCCGCCGGTGGCGGCCAGGACCAGCACCACGATCAGGGCGACCATGCGGTTGCGGCCCTTGCGCTTGCGCTCGTCCCGCCGCTCGGTGCGGGTCTCGGCGAACTTCAGCCAGTCGATGACGTCGTCGGTTTCCTCGTCCTCCTCCTCGACGAAGGAGAACTGCTCGGTCCGGTAGTCCTCGTCGGGGTCGCCCTTCGCCCCCGCCGGGCCGGATGCCCCCGCAGCGCCCGGCCCGCGGGCGGGCTCCGGCTCGTCCACGGCGGGCCCGGACCGCTGCTCCTCCCGCAGCGCCTCGGGGCTCAGCTCCTCATACGGGTGGGCCTCGCGCTGCGGCGGGACGGTGGGGGCGGCGTAGTCATAGCCGTAGCCCTGCTGCTGGGTGTCGTACGGGTACTGCTGCGGAGCGGTGTACGGGTCGTACGGCTGCGCCTGGGGCTGCTGCTGGGTCTGCGGCTGCTGCGCCTGCGGATGCGCCGCCTGGGCGTGCTGCTGGGCGTGCTGCTGCTGGACGTAAGGGTCGTAGCCGTAGCCGCCCTGCCCCTGCTGTCCGCCCTGGGGCGGCGCCTGCCCGTACGGGTCGTACCCCTGCCCCGGCTCATGGCTCCGCTGCGGGTCGTAACCCTGCTGCGGGTCATAGCTCTGCTGCCCGGCCTGCGGCTGGTAGACCGGACGCCCATAGGCGTCATAGCCGTAGATCTGCGGCTCCGGGGCGTACGGATCCTGCGCGTACGGGTCGTACGGGTCCTGTCCGTCATTCACCGGGCGTACCCCTATCAGCAGTCGTGCCGGTACAGCTCGCGCTTGTCGATGTAGCGCACCACGCCGTCCGGCACCAGGTACCAGACGGGTTCGCCGTGCGCGACGCGCGAGCGGCAGTCCGAGGAGGAGATGGCCAGCGCGGGCACCTCGACCAGGGACACCCCGCCCTCCGGCAGACCCGGGTCGGCCAGTATGTGCCCCGGCCGGGTCACTCCGATGAAGTGGGCGAGCGAGAACAGCTCTTCGGCGTCGCGCCAGGTGAGGATCTGGGCGAGCGCGTCCGCGCCGGTGATGAAGAACAGGTCCGCGTCACCGTTGGACGCCCTGAGGTCCCGGAGGGTGTCGGTGGTGTACGTCGGCCCGCCGCGGTCGATGTCGATGCGGCTGACCGAGAACTGCGGGTTGGAGGCGGTCGCGATGACCGTCATCAGATAGCGGTCCTCGGCCGGGGAGACCATCTTGTGGCTCTTCTGCCACGGCTGCCCGGTGGGCACGAACACCACCTCGTCGAGGTGGAACTGCGACGCCACCTCACTCGCCGCGACCAGGTGTCCGTGGTGGATCGGGTCGAACGTCCCGCCCATCACACCGAGCCGCCGCTTGCCGGGCACCTTCTGCTCTTCCATGCGTGCAGACCCTACTGGGCCCGGTCCGCGGCCGGGGCCCGCAGGGTCCACGGCCCCGGTCAGCGGTCCCGGTTGAAGCGGGTGGTGATCCACAGCAGCAGCAGCAGGATGAGCAGCGCGCCACCACCGGTCACGTACGGGCTGATGCTCGCGTGGGTGTCGGTGTGGTGCTCGCCACCCTCGGCGGCAAGGGTGGCCAGGGTGTGTGCGGTGCTGTAAGCGCTCATCGCGGGGCACTACCTATCGGGGTCTAGGCGTCGAATCACGTCGGCCACATCGTATGCGAGCCGTGTTCGGCCCCGCTCTCCGCGCCGCCCCTCCGTCCCGTACCCGGTCGGGGGTTGGGCTCGGGGTCAGTCCTGCTTGCCGTAGCCGCGCAGCAGGAACCAGGCGAGCAGGACCGCTCCCACCACACCGACGACGATGATGGTGCGCAGCAGCGCACCCGGTCCGGCGTCCTTGGAGTTGGCGGCGAGCACTTCGGTGAGGCCAGTCATATCGGGCATGTCTCCACGCTAACGCCCCGCCGGTCAGGGCCTAGGCTGGGGTCCGCCGGGGGTAGGGGCAGGACCGAGGCGGCCCGGCGCGGTATCGGCTACGAGGGGGCCACATGGGCGACAGCAGCACCTTTGGACAGGGCGGCGGACAGGAGCGGGCGCCGGGTCGCAGCCGGCGGCGGTTCCCGGGCATCTCGTCACGGGCGTACGAGCACCCCGCGGACCGCTCGGCGCTGGTCGCCCTGCGCAAGCTGACCGGCTTCGACACCGCGTTCAAGGCGCTGAGCGGGCTGCTGCCCGAGCGCAGTCTGCGGCTGCTGTACCTGTCGGACTCGGTCCGGGTGAGCGACCGGCAGTTCGCGCACCTCAACGACATGCTGCGGGACGCCTGTTACATCCTGGACCTGGAGAAGGTCCCGGCGATGTACATCACCCAGAACCCGCAGCCGAACGCGATGTGCATCGGTATGGACGAGCCGATCATCGTGCTGACCACCGGGCTGGTGGAGCTCCTCGACGAGGAGGAGATGCGGGCGGTCATCGGCCATGAGGTGGGCCACGCGCTCTCCGGCCACTCGGTCTACCGGACGATACTGCTCTTCCTCACCAGTCTCGCGCTGAAGGTGGCCTGGATCCCGCTGGGCAACGTGGCGGTGCTGGCCCTGGTGACGGCGCTGCGCGAATGGTTCCGCAAATCGGAGCTGTCGGCGGACCGGGCCGGGCTGCTGGTGGGCCAGGACCTCCAGGCGTCGATGCGCGGGCTGATGAAGCTCGCGGGCGGTCACCACCTGCACGAGATGAACGTGGACGCGTTCCTGGAGCAGGCGGAGGAGTACGAGTCGAGCGGGGACCTGCGCGACTCCGTCCTCAAGATCCTCAACATGCTGCCGCGCAGCCACCCGTTCACCACGGTGCGGGCCGCCGAGCTCAAGAAGTGGGCCGCCGGCCGTGACTACCAGCGGCTCATGGACGGGCACTACCCGCGGCGCGACGAGGACAAGGACACCTCGGTCGGCGAATCGTTCCGCGAGTCCGCCAACCACTACGCGGAGTCGGTGCGCACCAGCAAGGACCCGCTGATGTCGTTCGTGCGGGACGTGGCGGGCGGCGCCGGGGACCTGGGCAGCAAGCTGCGGGACCGGTTCAGCGGCGGTGGCCGTCCCGGCGGGGAGACGCCCCAGGGGCCGGACCGGGAGGGCGGCTCCGGCGGGGACGGCACGGACCGCGAGGACGGGCCGGAGGACGGACCCGATACCCCGCGCAAGGGCTGAGCCATGCCGTAGCGGGCCCCTCGCGGAACTCACGTGCCCGCCTACGAGCCGCCGCCCGTCCGGGGCTGAGAGCCAGGCGTCAGGGCGCCGCAGAGCGAGACGGGCGTCCGGCCCGGTGCGTACGGGTCGGTGCCGTCCGGGACGTCGCCCCTGGCGCTCTGTCCGGCGAGCAGCGGCCGCAGATAGCCGGAGGCGTTGGCCGCACACGACTGCGGGCCCGCCAGCACGGCGCTCTGCACCAGCTCCAGATGGTGGTCGCGCAGATCCTCGCGGTCGAAGCGGAACCGCGACTCGCGCCGCACGGTGAACAGCGCGGCATGGTCCGTGCCGCGCTCATGGGCCCGCTGCACCGCGTAGACGAAGACGTGGTCGGCGGTGATCTCCAGGGTGGCGGGGCTGCGCTCGACGACGCTGAGCGTGCCCCGCACCCGCACCGGGCTGTCGGCCAGGGTGACCTCGGCCGGGTTGAAGCGGGTGAGCCAGCCGGTGGCGGCATGGCGCCCGTCGTCCACCGGATGCTCGAAGCTCTGATCGAACTGGTGCTGCTGGGCCGGGTCCAGCAGCAGCCGCACCATGCGCACCGGGCCGCCGGTGAGCACACGGGGGTCGAGGGCCGAGGTGACCACGTACTCCTTGGCCGTGGTGAGCGCCGCCATCACCTGGCTCTCGGTGAAGCTGCGGGTACGCCGGGCCCCGGGCAGCGTGACCCCCTGGGCGCCGGTGCGGAACTCGGCGGCCGGGCTGTCGCGGAAGAGCTTCTCCGGCGCCCCGCCGGGCACCTCACCGCGCGGCGCCAGCGGCACCACACTGCTGCGCAGCGGTTCCACGGTCTGCGGCGGCGGGGCCTGGTAGGGGTGGCGCACCCCCATGTAGACGGCCGCGGCGAAAGCGAGGGCGATCAGCAGGATGAGGACGACGGCCTGCCGGGACGCCCCGGCCCTGGCCCAGGCATGACGACTGCGCACCGCCCGCGCGTGCTCGCCCATGCGCTCCCGGGCCGAGAACTCCTGGAGCCGGGCAGCACGAACGAACGACTCGTCGAATACGACGGAGCGGTACTCGTCCTCACCACCTCCCGGGACGCCGTCGGGTGTCCCCTCGGGAGGGTCTCCACGCCCGGTCATACCTCAAGAGTAGGTCGCGGGGGGCACCGGTAAACGCGGCCGTACTCCACAACTTCGGACGGCTCCGGGAGGAAACGCCGCATACCGCGCGACGTGCTAGAGGGGCCTCGGCGCGGGGTCCGGGCGGGCCCCGGAGCGGGGGCGCTCAGGGCGAGCGGCGGACGCTGGAGGCGGGGGGCGTCTCGGACTCGGCCGGGGAGGGCGGAGAGGGTTCCAGCCGCGGCGGTCCGGTGGGACTGCCGTCGACCCCGCTGGTGGCCGGCGGCGGGGACGGGTCCTGGCGGTTCCCCGAAGCGCCCCGGAAGACGGCGGTGAAGGCCAGGGCCACCACCCCGACGCCCATCAGGACGGCCAGCAGCCAGGCCACGGGGCGCTGCCAGCGGGCATGGCCGCGATAGGGCCGCCCGGCGTCGCCGTACCGCCCGTAGGGGCCGTACGGGCCGTAGAGGCCATCGGGGTCCCGGTCGTAGCCGAAACGGCCGTCAGGGTCGGTGTCATCGGGGTCGTAGCCGTATCCGGCCTCGCCGTCCGGCCCGTAACCGTCCTCGAACGGCTCGTCCTCGGAGGGCACCCCGGCGGGGCGCCGCCGGGACGCCTCGGCCTCGGCACGGGCCTCGGCGGCCGCCAGCATCCGTTCCACCGCGGTCGGTTCATGGATCAGGGCCGACCGTACGAAGTCCTCGTCGAAGACCACGGCGGCGAACTCGTCGTTCGCCTCTCCGTGGCCGCGGTCGTCGGGCTCGTCGCCGTTCGGGAACGGCGTGCCCCCCACGTCGTCCGGCACCCGTTCAGAGTAGACCGGACGGGTCAATTTGGGCAGGGCGAAATGGTATTCGGGGGAAGATCCACCCCAGGGGAACCCGCCGTCGGGTATCCCCCGAACGGGTGAGTCAGCGGGTGTGTCCGTCGCCGGTGACGATGTACTTGGTCGAGGTCAGCTCGGGCAGACCCATGGGACCGCGGGCGTGCAGCTTCTGGGTGGAGATACCGATCTCCGCACCGAAGCCGAACTGACCGCCATCGGTGAAACGCGTCGAGGCGTTGACGGCGACCGTGGTCGAGTCCACCAGTTGGGTGAACCGCCGGGCGGCCGCCTGGGACGTCGTCACGATGGCCTCGGTGTGGCCGGAGGACCACAGCCGGATGTGGGCCACCGCGGCCTCCAGGGAGTCCACCACGGCCGCCGCGATGTCGTACGACAGGTACTCGGTCTCCCAGTCGTCCATCACCGCCGGGACCACGGTGGCCTTGGCGCCCTCGGCCAGCGCCAGCACGCGCTCGTCGGCGTGCACGGTGACCCCGGCGTCGGCCAGCGCGTCCAGGGCACGGGGCAGGAACTCACCGGCGATGTCCTGGTGCACCAGCAGTGTCTCGGCCGCGTTGCACACGCTCGGCCGCTGGGCCTTGGAGTTCACCAGGATGTCGACCGCCATGTCGAGGTCCGCCTGGGCGTCCACGTACACATGGCAGTTGCCGGTACCGGTCTCGATGACCGGCACCGTCGACTCCTCGACGGTGGTGCGGATCAGGGAGGCGCCGCCGCGCGGGATCAGCACGTCCACCAGACCGCGGGCCCGCATCAGCTCACGGACCGACTCCCGGCTCTCACCGGGCACCAACTGCACGGCGTCCGCGGGCAGTCCGGCGCCGCCGACGGCGTCCCGCAGGACCTTCACCAGCGCGCTGTTGGAGTGGTACGCGGACGAAGAGCCGCGCAGCAGTACGGCGTTGCCCGACTTCAGGCACAGCGCGGCCGCGTCCACCGTCACATTGGGCCGGGCCTCGTAGATGATGCCGACGACACCGAGCGGTACCCGCACCTGGCGCAGGTCGATCCCGTTGGGCAGCGTCGAACCGCGCACCACCTCGCCGACCGGGTCCGGCAGCGCCACCACGTCCCGGACGTCCGAGGCGATGGCGCGCACCCGCTCGGGGGTGAGGGTCAGCCGGTCGACGATGGACTCGCTGGTGCCCGCCGCACGGGCCCGCTCCACATCGGTCGCGTTCGCCTCGATGATCTCCTTGGTGCGCACCTCGAGCGCGTCGGCCATCGCGAGCAGCGCGTCGTCCTTGACGGCGCGCGGCAGCGGGGCGAGATCGGCGGCCGCGGCACGGGCCCGGTAGGCGGCCTGGAGGACCGGAGACTTCGGCCAGGGGTCGGTGAGCGGCGACGTGGGTGCGCTGGTCATGCACGCAGCCTACTGAGCCCGCGCGCCCGATCTGCCCTCTGTTCCGCTCTTCGAGATGGTGTTCTCACATTCCGGGGGCGCACATCCGTCCTCAGAACGGGTGCACACCCACCGGGGAGGCGGGTGGCGGACCGTAGCCCTCCGCGATCCGCTGGTGATACGTGTCACGGTCGATGACCTCGAGTCCCACGATCTCCCACGGCGGGAGGTTGGCCGTGGAGCGGTGCTCACCCCACAGCCGCAGCGCGACCGCCGCCGCGTCATGCAGATCACGGGCCTCTTCCCAGTACCGGATCTCGGCGTGATCGTTGGCGTAGCGGCTGGTCAGCAGGAAGGGGTGGTCATGGGCCAGCTGCTCCAGGGCCCGGCGGACCTCCCGCAGCGGCGCCTCGACGCCCGAGACGCTGAGGGTGATGTGCCACAGCCGGGAGCTCTCCACGCGCCCGGCGGCCCGCGCCGCGGTCTCCCCGGTCCCGGCCTCCACGGCCGAGGTACCGGTATCGCCCGTTCCGACACTGGTCAGGGTGCGCTCCGCCGCCCCTCTGGGCGACGCCCCCGGGCGCCCTCGTCTCACCGGCGGCCTCCTGTAGCTCGCTGCTCCGCTCGTCCGCGGGCGGAGCACTAGTGGCGGTGTGGCGATGGTCCGCGGCTTCCGCTTACGCTCCGGGGCCGCCGCGGCCCACCACGGGCCCGCTGCCCTCGCGGCCCCGTGGAACAAAGTTGACCAGCCGCGGGGGTGCCGCGGGGCCTTTTTGCACAAGGTCTCCAAGGAATGACGCGGAGTTGTCGCGAATTCCTCCCCACTTTCCCTCCACCGCCCGCGCCCCCGCCCGCCCGCGCGCGGCGCGGGGAGCCGGTGCGCGGGCGCCGGGAGAACAGCCGCGCGCCCGCCGGGCCGGGGCCCGGGCACGGGCGGGGATCAGCGGTCGAGCACCACGAGGTCGTCGCGGTGCACGACCTCCCGCTCATAGGCCGGTCCGAGCTCACGGGCCAGCTCACGGGTGGACCGGCCGAGCAGCCGGGGGATCTCCTTGGCGTCGAAGTTGACCAGCCCCCGGGCGACCGCGCGCCCCTCGGCGTCCCGCAGCTCCACCGGGTCCCCCGCGGTGAAGTCCCCCTCCACCGACGCGATGCCCGCCGGGAGCAGCGAGGTGCGGCGCTCCACCACCGCCCGTACCGCCCCGTCGTCCAGGGTGAGCGCGCCGCGCGGCGCGGAGGCGTGCGCGAGCCACAGCAGCCGGTTGGCCGAGCGGCGGCCGGTGCGGTGGAAGTAGGTGCCGGTGCGACGGCCGAGCAGGGCGTCACCGGCCCGGCTGGCGGAGGTGAGCACCACCGGTACGCCCGCCGCGGCCGCGATCCGGGCCGCCTCGACCTTGGTGACCATGCCGCCGGTGCCGACCCCGGAGCGGCCCGCGCTGCCGATCGACACCCCGTCCAGGTCCTTCGGCCCCCGGACCTCGTCGATCCGGGAGGTGCCGGGGCTCCGGGGATCGCCGTCGTAGAGGCCGTCCACATCGGAGAGCAGCACCAGCAGATCGGCCCGCACCAGATGGGCCACCAGGGCCGCCAGCCGGTCGTTGTCGCCGAACCGGATCTCGTCCGTGGCCACCGTGTCGTTCTCGTTGACGATCGGCAGCGCGCCCATGGCCAGCAGCTGGTCCAGGGTGCGGGTGGCGTTCCGGTAGTGGGCGCGGCGGCTGGTGTCGTCCGTGGTGAGCAGCACCTGGCCGACCCGCCGCCCGTAACGGGCGAAGGACGCCGTGTAGCGGGCCACCAGGAGGCCCTGTCCGACACTGGCGGCGGCCTGCTGGCGGGCCAGGTCGCGGGGGCGGCGGTCCAGGCCCAGCGGGGCCAGCCCGGCCGCGATGGCGCCCGACGAGACGAGGACTATCTCCTTGCCCTCCCCTGGCGTCCCCGGCTCGCCCCCGGCCCCCTGCAGAACCTTCGCGACCACGTCGACCAATGCGTCGACCCGGTCCGCGTCCAGACCCCCCGCCGCGGTGGTGAGGGAGGACGAGCCGACCTTGACCACGATCCTGCGGGCGGCGGCCACCTCGTCCCGTACCGCCGACCCGTCCTGCTCAGTCACTCCGCTCCCCTGCTCCGTCCCCGGCCTCGTCACACGTCCGGACGCGGCGGTCACGCACCGTACGCCCCACAGAACGCATGCCCTGCACACTCATCATGACAAGGGGGCAATCTACGGCAGGCGCGCCCTTGCCCGCCTGCGCGTTCCAGCCCCCGGACGCGCCCCGCACCGCCTCCCCGGTGATCGTTTGGACCCGGTTCGGGGCGGTTGGCACCTGCGCGGATTGCTACCGGGCCGGACGTCGGCATACGGTCAGGGGTCCCCCTTATCCGTCCGTTGCCCTCCTGCCAGGAGCCCTCCCCGTGCCCTCTGCCGGATTCGCCCCACGCCGGGTCGTACAGCTGACGGCGTTGCTCGCGATGGTGGTGTTCTTCACCACACAGCTCGTCGGCGCCGTGCTTCCGAACGTACCTCTCCTCATCGTCTCCTCGGCGTGTGGTCTCGCACTCGATCTCTTCCTCCAGCACAAGCAGCCGGGTCTGCTGTCGCTGCTGGGCAAGGTCCGCTTCGACGTCACGGTGCGCCAGCTGTTCCGCGACATGCTCATCATGGTCGGACTGCTGCGGATCGAGGGCATAAACCCGCTGCACGAGCAGGCGCCGCTCACCGTGGCGCTGCTCGCCTTCTACGTGCTGCACTTCGCGTGCCAGGCGGTGGCCATACTGGTCCGCCGCTCCCGGCAGCTCCCCTTCGTGACGCGCAACATCGACGCGTCCGCGCTGCGGCTGAGCGACGCCCCGCCGCGGCTGTTCTCGCGCCAGCACGGCCGCCGGCTGCTGCGGCTGGCCGTTCCGGTCACCGCCGGTCTGCTGGTCACCGCCGCCACGAAGAACGGCTGGTGGGGTGGTGCCGGTCTGGCGGTCGCGCTGCTGATCGCCCTCGCCGGCACCGTGCACCTGGGCACCTGGCTGCTGCCGCGCAAGCGCGTGGCCGGCGAGGCCAAGGCCCTGGAGTGGCTGGACAACTGGCTGGCCGAGTACCAGCCGACCGTGGGCATGTACTTCTCCGGCGGCAACTCCTCCGCCTACCAGGCGAACATGTGGCTCTCCACGCTCGCCGCGCTCGACGGCAACCCGATCATCGTGCTCCGTGAGCGGTTCATGGTGCAGAAGATCGACGCCACCGATGTGCCGATCGTCTGCCTCCCCAAGGTCGCGCACCTGATGCGGCTGGAGCACTCGACGCTCAAGGTGCTGCTGCACCCGGCGAACTCCGGCAAGACCTCCCAGGTGCTGCGCATCCCCTCGATCAAGCACGCGTTCACCAACCACGGCGAGAGCGACAAGCTCTCCAGCTGCAACCCGTACGCCAAGGCGTACGACGAGGTGTGGGTCGCGGGCCCGGCCGCGCGCGAGCGCTACCAGCTCGCCGACATCGGCGTCGAGGACAAGGACGTGGTCGAGGTCGGCCGTCCGCAGCTCGCGCCCATCCGCCCCCACGTGGGCGCGCCCACGGGCGAGTTCACCACCGTGCTCTACGCGCCGACCTGGGAGGGCTGGGACGGCAACCCCGGCAACACCTCGGTGGTGCTCGCGGGCGAGAACATCGTCCGCGCGCTGCTGGCCGACCCCAAGGTCCGGCTGCTGTACAAGCCGCACCCGATGACCGGCTCCGTCGACCCCCGCGCGGGCAGCGCCAACGAGCGCATCAAGGCGATGATCGCCGAGGCGAACACCCGCCGCGACGGTGACCGGCCCGGCGCGGAGGCCGCCGCCGAGCTGACCCGGCGGGCCGATGAGCTCAACCGGCTCACCAGCACCTCCTTCCGTCCCAGCGCGGACGAGATCGAGCGGATGAAGATCCAGGGCGCCCCGGAGGACAACCGCGCGGCGGGCGTCGCCGCGGCCACCGCCGCCTGGGAGAGCGCCTACTGGGCCTCGCTGCCGGACTGGGAGCACCAGGTCGTCACCGGCCCGCGTCCGGCGATCTTCACCTGCTTCAACCAGGCCGACGTGCTGATCAGCGATGTCTCCAGCGTGGTCTCCGACTACCTGACGAGCGAGAAGCCGTACGCCGTGGCGAACACCAGCGGGATGTCGGAGGAGGAGTTCCGGGCGGGCTTCCCGACCGTGCGCGCCGCCGCGATCCTCACCCCGGACGCCTCGGGCGTCGCGGAGCTGCTGGACGCGGTACGGAACCCGGAGCAGGACACCCTCGCGGCCGCCCGCGCCGAGCTGAAGGTGCATCTGCTCGGTCCGTCCGACCCGCCGTCGCTGGTGCGCTTCAACCAGGCGTCGCTGGACCTGTGCGCCGAGGCCGACCGGCGCCGGGCCCGGATGGCCACCCGGCTGGCGGACGAGATCCCCTCGCAGCGCGAGGCCCGTGACGCGGCCGAGGAGATGGAGCTGGAGCCCGGCTCACCGGAGCCCGAGGAGACGGCGACGGTCTGATCCGCACGAGGACACCAGAAGGGCCCGGGAGCTTCCTCCCGGGCCCTTCTCATATCCGTCAGCCCTTCCCGGACCGCGGCGATGCTAGAACGGGTCGAAGGAGTCGAACTCCTCCTGCGCCTCGTCCCGCTCCGCCTCGCGATCCCGGCGACGCTGCGCGGCCGGACGCGGGGCCTCGAAGCGGTGGTCCTCACCGCGGCGGCCCAGCATCTCCGCGCCCGCGCTCATGGTCGGCTCCCAGTCGAAGACGACCGCGTTGTCCTCGGGGCCGATGATGACCTCGTCGCCCGCGCGGGCACCGGCCTTCATCAGCTCCTCCTCGACACCGAGGCGGTTCAGCCGGTCGGCGAGGTAGCCGACGGCCTCGTCGTTGTTGAAGTCGGTCTGGTGGACCCAGCGTTCGGGCTTCTCGCCCAGCACCCGGTAGGAGCCGTCCTCGGCGACGACCGTGAAGCCCGCGTCGTCCACGGCCTTGGGCCGGATGACGATCCGGGTGGCCTCCTGCTGGGGCTTGGCCGCGCGCGCGTCGGCGACGATCTTCGCCAGGGCGAACGACAGCTCCTTGAGGCCGAGGTGGGCCACCGCCGAGACGTCGAAGACCTGGTAGCCGCGGGCCTCCAGATCCGGACGGATGATGTCGGCGAGGTCCTTGCCGTCGGGCACGTCGACCTTGTTGAGCACCACGATGCGCGGCCGGTCGTCCAGACCGCCGTACTGCGCGAGCTCCGCCTCGATGACGTCGAGGTCGGTCACCGGGTCGCGCTCGGACTCCAGCGCGGCGGTGTCCAGGACGTGCACCAGGACCGAGCACCGCTCGACGTGGCGCAGAAACTCGAGGCCCAGGCCCTTGCCCTGGCTGGCGCCGGGGATCAGCCCGGGGACGTCCGCGATGGTGTACACGGTCGAACCGGCCGTGACCACGCCGAGGTTGGGCACCAGGGTGGTGAAGGGATAGTCGGCGATCTTCGGCTTGGCGGCCGAGAGCACCGAGATCAGCGACGACTTGCCCGCGCTGGGATAGCCGACGAGGGCCACGTCCGCGACGGTCTTGAGCTCCAGGACGATATCGCCGGCCTGGCCGGGCTCACCCAGCAACGCGAAGCCGGGGGCCTTGCGGCGGGCCGAGGCGAGGGCCGCGTTGCCGAGGCCGCCGCGGCCGCCCTGGGCGGCGATGAAGGTGGTGCCCTGGCCGATGAGGTCGGCGAGGACGTTGCCCTTCTTGTCGAGCACGACGGTGCCGTCCGGCACCGGCAGCACCAGGTCCGTACCGTCCTTGCCGGAGCGGTTGCCGCCCTCGCCGGGCTTGCCGTTGGTGGCCTTGCGGTGCGGGCTGTGGTGGTAGTCGAGCAGCGTGGTGACCGACTGGTCGACGACCAGGATCACATCGCCGCCGCGGCCGCCGTTGCCGCCGTCCGGGCCGCCCAGCGGCTTGAACTTCTCACGGTGTACGGAGGCGCAGCCGTGGCCTCCGTTACCCGCGGCGACATTCAGCTCGACGCGGTCCACGAAGGTGGTCATGACGGATGCCTCCAGAGGTGTTCGGTACGTGTTCTGTGGTGGTCAACGCGCCGAGGGCGGACCCGCTTCCCCGTCACGGGAAAGAGCGGTCCGCCCTCGGAAAGGTGTGCGTGTCGCGCCGGAGCTGATTACTCAGCGACCGGAACGATGTTCACGACCTTGCGGCCACGGTGGGTGCCGAACTGCACCGCACCGGCGGCCAGCGCGAACAGCGTGTCGTCGCCGCCGCGGCCGACGCCCGAGCCCGGGTGGAAGTGCGTGCCGCGCTGACGGACCAGGATCTCACCCGCGTTGACGGTCTGGCCGCCGAAGCGCTTGACGCCGAGCCGCTGGGCATTGGAGTCGCGACCGTTCCGAGTGGACGATGCGCCCTTCTTGTGTGCCATGTCTCCTCAGTCCCTTACTTCGCAGCCGAGTCGATGCCGGTGATCTTCAGCGCGGTGTGCAGCTGGCGGTGGCCGATCCGCTTGCGGTAACCGGTCTTGTTCTTGTACTTCAGGATGTCGATCTTGGCACCCTTGTGGTGGTCTACGACCTCGGCGTGGACCTTCACGCCGGCCAGCACCCAGGGGTCGCTGGTGACGGCCTCGCCGTCGACGACGAGCAGAGTCGAGAGCTCGACACTGTCGCCGACCTTGCTGTCGGACATCCGGTCGACCTCGATGACATCGCCCACGGCCACCTTCTGCTGGCGGCCGCCGGTGCGCACGATCGCGTACACGCGGTTCTCACTCTCTCGTTCGTAGACGGGACCTCTGATGCCAGCCGCTCCACATGACCCTCCACGGGTCATGACAACCGAGTGATTCCCCGCGGCGACCGCCGCTTGTGATTCATCTTCGGCCGAGCGGCCTCTCCCGACGGAGCGGGAGGGATCTGCTCAGGGGTTGGCGTAGAGACGCCGAGGGTCAAGGCTACCAGAGCCCGGAGGGGCGCCTGCTCGGGTGAGGAGGCGCCCCTCCGGGGCCGTGGGACGGCGGCCGTCAGTCGTCGGCGGCGGCCGAGACCGCCTGCGGCGACTGCTGCTCCGCCGCCGCGGTCTTCTTCGACGCCGACTTCTTGGCCGTGGTCTTCTTCACCGTGGTCTTCTTGGCCGTCGTCTTCTTGGCGGCCGTCTTCTTCGCCACGGTCTTCTTGGCGGCCGCCTTCTTCGCCGGGGCCTTCTTGGCGGCGGTCTTGCGCGCCGTCTTCTTGGCCGGGGCCGCGGCCTCGCCGTCGGCCGGCGCGGCCTCGGCGGCCTCCGCCGCCTCGACCACCGGCTCGGGCTCCGGCGCCGAGTCGGCCGCGGGCGCGCCCACGACCACCACGGCGGCGTCCTCGGCACCCGCCGGCGAGCCCGCCGGGGCGGACACCTTCCGGGTCACCCGGCGACGCGCACGCGGCGCGGGAGCGGCCTGGGGAGCCTCGGGGACCTCGGGGGTCTCCGGGGCGGCAGGAGCGGGCACCTCGGCCGTGGCCTCGGCGGCCTGCTCCGACGCCTTGCCGGACCTCCGCGCCTTCTTCTCCGGCTTCCCGGCCTGGGGCGCTTCCTTGTGCTCGTCCGCGCCGACGACCACGACAGCCTCCTGCTGCGCGGCGGCCTTCGGGGCACCCGCCGGGGCGGACGCCTTCCGGGTCGCCCGGCGGCGGGTACGGCCACGGGTGGCGGCGGCCTCGGCCTCGGCGGCGCTGCTGTACAGCTCCTCGTCGGCCGCGAAGACCGGCTCCGGCAGCGCCGTGGGCGCCGCGGCCTCGGCCGCGACCTCCTCGGCCGCCTCGACGACCGTCTCGCCCTCGGGCTCGGTCTCCGGCTCGACGGCGGCCCGGTCCTGCTCGGGCGCCTGCTGGCCGCCCCCGGACTTCTTCTTCTTGCGCTTGCCGCCACCGCCACCGGCCGAGGTGGGCTGGTCCATGTGGAGGATCACGCCGCGGCCGTTGCAGTGCACACAGGACTCGGAGAAGGACTCCAGCAGCCCCTGGCCGACCCGCTTACGGGTCATCTGGACCAGACCCAGCGAGGTGACCTCCGCCACCTGGTGCTTGGTGCGGTCCCGGCCCAGGCACTCCAGCAGCCTGCGCAGCACCAGGTCCCGGTTGGACTCCAGCACCATGTCGATGAAGTCGATCACGATGATGCCGCCGAGGTCGCGCAGCCGCAGCTGGCGCACGATCTCCTCGGCCGCCTCCAGGTTGTTCCTGGTGACCGTCTCCTCCAGGTTGCCGCCCTGGCCGGTGAACTTGCCGGTGTTGACGTCGACCACGATCATGGCCTCGGTCCGGTCGATCACCAGCGAACCGCCGCTGGGCAGCCAGACCTTGCGGTCCAGCGCCTTCATCAGCTGCTCGTCGATCCGGTAGGTGGCGAAGACATCGACGTCCGAGGTCCACTTCTGGAGCCGGTCGGCGAGGTCGGGCGCCACGTGCGAGACATAGCCGTGGATGGTGTCCCAGGCCTCGTCACCGCTCACGATGACCTTGGAGAAGTCCTCGTTGAAGATGTCGCGGACGACCCGGACGGTCATGTCCGGCTCACCGTAGAGCAGCGACGGGGCGTTGCCGCTCTTCGCCTTCTTCTGGATCTCCTCCCACTGCGCCTGGAGGCGCTGGACGTCGCGGGCGAGCTCATCCTCGCTGGCGCCCTCCGCGGCGGTGCGGACGATCACGCCCGCGTCCTCGGGAACGATCTTCTTCAGGATCTGCTTCAGCCGGGCCCGCTCGGTGTCGGGCAGCTTGCGGCTGATACCGGTCATCGAGCCCTCGGGCACGTACACCAGATAGCGGCCGGGCAGCGAGACCTGGCTGGTGAGCCGGGCGCCCTTGTGACCGATCGGGTCCTTGGTGACCTGGACCAGCACCGACTGCCCGGACTTCAGGGCGGTCTCGATCCGGCGCGGCCCGTTGGCCATGCCCAGCGCCTCGAAGTTCACCTCGCCCGCGTACAGCACCGCGTTGCGGCCCTTGCCGATGTCGACGAAGGCGGCCTCCATCGACGGCAGCACGTTCTGGACCTTGCCCAGGTAGACGTTGCCGACGTAGCTGCTGGACTGCTCCTTGTTGACGAAGTGCTCGACGAGGACGTTGTCCTCCAGCACCCCGATCTGGGTGCGCTCACCGCTCTGCCGCACCACCATGACCCGCTCGACCGCCTCGCGGCGGGCCAGGAACTCGGCCTCGGTGATGATCGGCACCCGGCGGCGGCCCTGCTCGCGCCCCTCGCGGCGACGCTGCTTCTTGGCCTCCAGACGGGTGGAGCCCTTGATGGACTGCACCTCGTCGGCGCTGGTGCCGGACTCGGCGTCCTTCTTGCGGGGCTCGCGGACCTTGACGACGGTGCGCTCCGGGTCGTCGCCGCCCGACTCGACGTCGCTGTCCCCGCTGCGGCGGCGACGGCGACGGCGACGGCGGCTGCTGGAACCACCCTCGTCGGCTCCGGCACCCTCGTCGGACCGGCCACCGGACTCCCCGTCGCCCTCGGCCTCGGCGGCGGACTCGTCCTCGTCGCGCTCCTCGCCCTCGGCGCGGCCCTCGCCGCCCTCGGCGTCGGCGGCCTCACCACGGCGGCGGCGACGGCCGCCACGGCGACGGCGGCGGGCCGGGCGGTCACCCGACTCCTCGTCGCCCTGCTCGCCCTCGTCGTGCTGCTCCTCGGCCTCGGCCTCGGCCTCGGACGGTTCGGCGGATTCGGCGGCCTCGGCGGGCGCGGTGGTCTCCTCGGCCTCCGCGCGCTCCTCGGCGGGCTCACCACGACGGCGGCGACGGCGGCGGGTGGGCGCCGCGGCCTCGGCCGCGGGCTGCTCCTCCTCGGCCTTGGCCTCGGTCTCGGCGGTCTCTCCGCCCTGGGCGGCCGCGGCCTCGGCGGCGGCGCTCTCCGGGGTCTGGAACACCGGCTCGGTGAAGACCGGCGCCTGGAAGACGGCCGTCGGCGGGCGCGCGGCCCGGCGGCGGCGCGGCGCGGGCTCCTGCTCGGGCTCCGCCCCGGCACCCTCGGACGCCGCGGGGGCGTCGGCGGAAGCGGTCTCGGCGGCGGCCGCACGGGTCGCCCGGCGGCGGGTACGGCCGCGCGGCGCCTCCTCGGCGGCGGGGGTCTCCTGGGTCTCCTCGCCCTCCTGCGCGGCGGGCGTCCCGGCGGCTTCCGGCGCACCGGCGGCGGCCGCGGCCTTACGGGTGGCGCGGCGACGGGTGCGTGCGGGAGCGGCGGACACGGTCTCGGCCTCGGCGGCCTCCTCCGTCTCCCCGGGCTCCGGCTCCGGGGCGGCCGCGGCCGTCTCCGGCTCGGCCGCCTCCGGCGCACCGGCCGGGGCGGTCACCTTGCGGGTGGCGCGACGGCGGCTGCGGGCGCGCGGCGCCTCCTCGGCCGGTTCGGCCGGGGCGTCGGCTGCGACTGCGGCTGGGGCGGTGGCCTCCTCACCACTGCCGCCAGCGGCCGCCGTAGCCGACGCGTCCTCGTCGGCCGACCGCGGAGCGCCCGCCGGAGCGGCCGCCTTACGGGTGGCACGGCGACGCGATCGTGCGGGCGGCGCGGACTCGGCGGCGGGCTCGGCGGGGGTGTCGGCCGTGGCCTCGGCGGGCTGCTCATCGGCGGCCACGACGGTCTCGGCGGTCTCGGCGCTCTGCGGTGCTCCGGCCGGGGCCGTGGCCTTGCGGGTGGCGCGGCGGCGACTGCGGGCGGGCGGCGCGGCCTCGGTGACCGGCTCGGCCACCGGCTCCGCGGCGGGCTCGTCACCCCGTCCGGCGTCGGCGGGAACGACCGTTTCGGCGGCCTCGGGCGCTCCGGCCGGGGCCGTGGCCTTACGGGTGGCACGGCGGCGGGAACGCGCGGGCGGCGGGGCGTCGGACGCGGCGGCGGCCGGCTCGGAGGCGGTCACCGCGGCGATCTCCTCGGCCGGTATGGCCGGCACGGCGGGGGTGACGGTCTCGGCGTCGCCCACCACGCCCGCCGGAGGTCCGGCGGGCCGGGACGCCGCGCGGCGGCGGCGTGGCGGCAGGGTGTCGCTGGGGGTGCTGTCCTGGACGTCCCCGGGAGCGGCGCCGACGCGGGGCGCGCTCTGTCCCAGGGGCTGCACAGGCTGGACAGGTTCGATCGGCTCAATCGGCTCGAGCATGCGGGCGGTTCTCCCGTCACGCTCCCGGGCGCCGCGCCTGCTTCCGGCCGCAGCCGCGCGGTGCGCGGGTGCCGCCGTCCGGGGCGTGGGCGCCGCACGGGAGCTGTCGTCTCGCTCGCCGGGACCGGACATGGCCGGGACCGGCGAAAGTCTCCTGGTCAGTGCGCCAGCCGGACCCGGGTGGCTCCCAAGTGCATCGGCGGCGCATCGACGGCGGTCCTTACGCGGAACCTTCCGGCGCCATCGCGGCGGTCAGCTCGGCGGCCGTGGGTGGGGCGGCCGTGACTGCCTCGCGATCGGGCGCGAGCGGGTCGGTCACCGTGCCGGACTCCTCATCGAGCAGCCCCTGCGCCAGCCTGGTCACCGCTGCGGGGACCGGCGGCGCCAGGTCGGCCGTAGCGCGGAGACCGGACAGGACGTCGTCGGGTCGTACGGCAGGTGTCAGATGCCGTACCACCAGCCGCAGTATCGCACAGCCACCGTCCACCGGCCTATCGGCCGGGGCGCCGGTCGCTTCCAGCCGGACCACGGCGGCACGCGCGTCGAAGGTCCGCAACCCGTTTTTGGTGCGGCGCTCCACCTCGACCGTGTCGGCCGCGAGGAAGGCGGTGACGGCCCGTTCGGCGTCCGCGGGGGCGACCCGGTCCAGCCGGATCTCCCATACGGACGCCTCCAGCCGGTCCGCCAGACCGGAAGTCCTGGCCTCGACGGCGTCGATGACGTCCAGGCCGGGGGGCAGCGACTCGTTGAGGAGGGCGCGCAGCGTGTCGGGGTCACGCGCCTCGGTGAGCTGGATCTCCAGGTACTCGGCCTCACTGCCGGTGCCGGTGGGTGCGGCATTGGCGTACGACACCTTGGGGTGCGGGGTGAAACCCGCCGAGTACGCCATGGGCACCTCGGCGCGGCGCAGCGCCCGCTCGAAGGCGCGCTGGAAGTCGCGGTGGCTGGTGAACCGGAGGCGGCCGCGCTTGGTGTAGCGCAAACGGATGCGCTGCACCGCCGGTGCGGGCGGCGGGCCTTCGGGCTGTCGCTTGCCCAGGGGAGTGTCTCCTTGTGTTCCTGGCTTTTCCGTGCCGGACCAGCTCGGCCCGGCACCTTCCAGCCTACTTTGTGGGCTGTCCGTCGACGGTTCGGCTACTTCACGACCGACAGCGGCAGCAGCTTGCGGCCCGTGGGGCCGATCTGGATCTCGGTCTGCATCTGCGGGCAGACGCCGCAGTCGAAGCAGGGGGTCCAGCGGCAGTCCTCGACCTCGGTCTCGTCGAGCGAGTCCTGCCAGTCCTCCCAGAGCCAGTCCTTGTCGAGCCCGGAGTCCAGGTGGTCCCAGGGCAGGACCTCCTCGTAGGAGCGCTCGCGGGTGGTGTACCAGGCGACGTCCAGCCCGAAGTCGGGCAGGGTCCGCTCGGCGCACGCCATCCAGCGGTCGTAGGAGAAGTGTTCGCGCCAGCCGTCGAAACGGCCGCCGTCCTCGTAGACGGCACGGATCACGGCGCCCACCCGGCGGTCGCCGCGGGAGAGCAGGCCCTCGACGATGCCCGGCTTGCCGTCGTGGTAGCGGAAGCCGATGGAGCGGCCGTACTTCTTGTCGCCGCGGATCCGGTCGCGCAGCTTCTCCAGCCGCGCGTCCGTCTCCTCGGCGCTGAGCTGCGGCGCCCACTGGAACGGGGTGTGCGGCTTGGGGACGAAACCGCCGATCGAGACGGTGCAGCGGATGTCGTTCTTGCCGGACACCTCACGGCCCTTGGCGATGACCTTCGTCGCCATGTCGGCGATCTGGAGGACATCGTCGTCGGTCTCGGTGGGCAGACCGCACATGAAGTACAGCTTCACCTGGCGCCAGCCGTTGCCGTACGCGGTGGAGACGGTCCGGATGAGGTCCTCTTCGGAGACCATCTTGTTGATGACCTTGCGGATGCGCTCCGAACCGCCCTCGGGGGCGAAGGTCAGGCCCGACCGGCGCCCGTTGCGGGTCAGCTCATTGGCCAGGTCGATGTTGAACGCGTCCACCCGGGTCGAGGGCAGGGACAGACCGATCTTGTCCTCTTCGTACCGGTCCGCCAGCCCCTTGGCGACATCGCCGATCTCGGTGTGGTCGGCGGAGGACAGCGACAGCAGGCCGACCTCCTCGAAGCCGGTGTTCTTCAGCCCCTTCTCGACCATCTCGCCGATACCGGTGATGGAGCGCTCGCGCACCGGGCGGGTGATCATGCCCGCCTGGCAGAAGCGGCAGCCGCGGGTGCACCCGCGGAAGATCTCCACCGACATCCGCTCGTGGACCGTCTCGGCCAGCGGCACCAGGGGCTGCTTGGGGTACGGCCACTCGTCGAGGTCCATCACGGTGTGCTTGGAGACCCGCCACGGCACGCCCGAACGGTTGGGCACCACCCGGGAGATCCGGCCGTCGGCCAGGTACTCCACGTCGTAGAACCGCGGTACGTAGACCCCGCCGGTGCGGGCGAGCCGGAAGAGCAGCTCCTCGCGGCCACCGGGGCGGCCCTCGGCCTTCCACGCCCGGGTGATCTCGGTCATCTCCAGCACGGCCTGCTCACCGTCGCCGATCACCGCGCAGTCGATGAAGTCCGCGATCGGCTCGGGGTTGAACGCGGCGTGACCGCCCGTGACCACGATGGGGTGGTCCTCGGTGCGGTCGGCGGCGTCCAGCGGGATCCCGGCCAGGTCGAGCGCGGTGAGCAGGTTGGTGTAGCCCAGCTCGGTGGAGAACGAGACGCCGAACAGATCGAAGGCCGCGACCGGGCGGTGCGCGTCCACGGTGAACTGCGGCACCTCGTGCTTGCGCATCAGCTCCTCGAGGTCCGGCCAGACGCTGTAGGTGCGCTCGGCGAGCACGCCCTCGCGCTCGTTGAGGACCTCGTAGAGGATCATGACGCCCTGGTTGGGCAGACCGACCTCGTAGGCGTCGGGGTACATGAGCGCCCAGCGGACGTCACAGTCGTCCCACGGCTTGACCGTGGAGTTGAGCTCCCCGCCTACGTACTGGATCGGCTTCTGCACGTGCGGGAGCAGGGCCTCGAGCTGTGGGAAGACCGACTCGACAGACATCGTGTGGGAGATACCTTCGTGAGCTGACAGGGGTGACCCTCAAGCGTACCGGTCCCGCGGGCACCCTCTCGCCACACCGCGGCGGAGCCGCCCCCGGGCCGGTCAGCGCCGCAGCGCCGCCCGGTGCGCGGGGCGGGAGACCTCGGCCCACAGCTCCGGCAGCTCACGCTCGCGGGCTGCGGCCAGGGCCTCCTCGCGGCCGTACAGCAGCCCGTAGGTGAAGGCGCTCTCCCCCGCCGCGTGGGACTGGACGCCCAGCTCGCGCAGCGCCTCCCGGGCCACCACACCGTCCTGGTGGTCGCCGAGCAGCTCCTGCACCCCGGTCATCAGCTTCTTGAACCGCTTGGCGGGCTTGCCCAGGGCGGGACGGGCCGCCTCGGCGGCGTAGCGGGCCCGTTTGGCGGCCTTGCGCGCCTCGTGGAGGGTGAGGTCGCGCTCATGGCCCGCGGGGGCGTGCAGGGCCGCCTCGACGCGTTCGGCGAGCCGCCCGTAGTCGCGCAGCACCGCTTCGAGGATCACCTCCGCGGCGGGGCGGGCGGCGGCCGGGCGCAGCGGCGGGTCGGCGAGCAGCCCGTCGAGCCGGTCGAGGAGCGCGAGGTGGCGCTCACCGTCCAGGACCTCCAGCAGCCGGCCGCGCGAGCCCTGGCGGCGCGCCCCGGACCAGATCCGCAGCCGGGCGGCGACCGGGCCGAGCCGCAGCTCGACCGGGACCTCCGCGAGCCGTTCCGCCAGCCGCGCGGTGAGCACCTCGCGGTCGCGGTCGACGCCCAGTTCGGCGGCGAGCCACTTCAGCTCGGCGCCGATGGGGTCGGTGACGGCGCGGTCCAGCACCTTCCGGTAGGAGCGGAAGACGGAGCGCAGCCTGCGGGTGGCGACGCGCATGCGGTGGACGGAGTCGGGGGTGTCCAGGCGTACGGCGGGGTCGAGGGCCACGATGGCGGTGATCTGGCGGCGTACGTAGGCGAGGACGACATCGCCCGCGGTGTCCCCGGCCGCCTTCTTCGCCGACTTCTTCGCCGATTTCTTCGCGGACTTCTTCAGGGCGGACTTCTTCAGGGCGGGCCCCTGCGCGGACCGCGCCGGATCGGTCTCGGCCAGCGCCCGCGCCAGCTTGGAGGGCGCCGCCGAGCGGCGCAGCCCCGCCGCGGTCAGCCGCGGCTCCAGCGCGTCCAGCAGCGCCGGGTCCCCGCCCTCGGCCAGCTCCACCTCGTACTCGGTCCAGCGGACCGGCTCACCGGTCTCCGGCGCCAGCCGCCGGGCCGTGACACGGTCGGCGGAGATCTCGGCGAGCAGCGCGCCGTCGGCGTCCACCAGGTGCTTGACGTCCCGTTCGGACAGCAGGTGGACCAGGGGTACCAGCTCGGTGGCACGGACCCGGGAGCGGACCAGCGCGGCGAGCGTACCGGGCAGGGTGTCCGAGAGCGGGGCGCGGACCTCGTCCCGGGTGTCCTCGCCCACGGGCAGTTTGAGGTGCCAGCCCTCGTCGCCGCCGCCGGTGCGGCGGCGCAGGGTGACACCGTCGGCCGCCAGTCTGCGGCCGGGGGTGTCGTAGTAGGTGGCGTCCAGCGTGACCACACCGCGGTCCGTCATACCCGCGACCGCGTCGACGCCGGTCAGGTCCGGCAGTCCGCCGTCCTTGGTGGTCCCGTTCGCCTCGTACTTGCGCTCGATCTCCCGCATCGTGTCCACCATGAACCGAATTTAGTCGCTCCGGGGCCGGTGCGGGGAGCCCCCCGGAGCCCCCGGAGCGACTGACGACGGTGTCAGGCGGAAACCGGCCGCTGCACCCGGATGGACTGGAGCAGCCCGACCGCGATCCAGACGGCGAACATCGAGGAGCCGCCGTAGGAGACGAACGGCAGCGGCAGTCCCGCCACCGGCATGATGCCGAGTGTCATCCCGATGTTCTCGAACGCCTGGAAGGCGAACCAGGCGATGATCCCGGCGGCGACGACCGTCCCGTACAGTTCACTGGTGTCCCGGGCGATGCGGCAGGCCCGCCACAGCACGATCCCCAGCAGCACGATGATCAGGCCCGCGCCGAGGAAGCCCAGCTCCTCCCCCGCCACCGTGAAGACGAAGTCGGTCTGCTGCTCGGGCACGAACTGGCCGGTGGTCTGGGTGCCGTGGAACAGCCCCTTGCCGGTGAGCCCGCCCGAACCGATCGCGATCCGCGCCTGGTTGGTGTTGTAGCCGACACCGGCCGGGTCCAGGGCGGGGTTGGCGAAGGCCGCGAAGCGGTCGATCTGGTACTGGTCCAGCACGCCGAGCTGCCAGATGAGCACCGCGCCCGTCACCGCGGTGAGGATCAGCCCGGCGACCCACCGGTTGGAGGCACCGGAGGCCAGCAGTACGGCGAGCACGATCACCGCCATCACCATCACCGAACCGAGGTCCGGCATCAGCAGCACGATGGCGATGGGCAGCGCGGCCAGCCCGAGGGACTGGACCACGGTGCGGTGGTCGGGGTGCACCCGGTCGCCCGCGTCCACCCGGGTCGCCAGCAGTATGGCCATCCCCAGGATGATCGTGATCTTGGCGAACTCGGAGGGCTGGAGGGAGAACCCGCCGCCGACCTGGATCCAGGCGTGGGCACCGTTGACGGTCGAGCCCAGCGGGGTGAGCACGGCCAGCACCAGCACCACGGAGAGCCCGTAGAGGATCGGCACCGCCCCGCGCAGGGTGCGGTGGCCCAGCCAGATGGTGCCGATGGCCAGCAGCAGCCCGATACCGGTGTTGAGGGCGTGCCGGACCAGGAAGTAGTACGGATCGCCCTGGTTGAGCTCGGTGCGGTTGCGGGTCGCGGAGTACACCAGCGCCGCGCCGATGGCGGACAGTGCGAGCGCGCAGACCAGCAGCACCCAGTCCAGCCGGCGCACCAGCGAGTCACGGGCGGTCAGCTTGCTCCAGGTGCCGCGCTCCGGGGTGAAGCGGCGGACGGAGTAGTCGCGGGTGGACGCGCTCATCGCTGTGCCCCCCTGCGCCGGTCGTTCGCCGTGACGGCGAACTGCTTGCCCAGGGGCTGGGCCTCGATGGAGCCATCGGACTCGATCTTGGGGAGATCGGCCTGCGGCTCGGGCAGCAGCGCCTTCTTCTTGTCGATACCGCCCTTGCCGCCGATGCCGTAGAGGGCGTTGTAGATCTTGCGAACGGCCGGGCCCGAGGCCCCGGAGCCGGTACCGCCCTGGGAGATCGTCATGACGACCGAGTAGTCCTTGGTGTACGTCGCGAACCACGAGGTGGTCTGCTTGCCGTAGACCTCGGCGGTACCGGTCTTGGCGTGCATCGGGATCTTGTCCTGCGGCCAGCCGCCGAACCGCCAGGCGGCGGTGCCCCGGGTGGCCACACCGGCGAGCGCGCTGTCGATCTTGTCGCGGGTGGCGGCGTTCATCGGCAGCTTGCCGTGCGGGGTGGGCTTGATCTTGGTGATCTTCTTGCCGTCGGGGCTGATGATCGCCTTGCCGATGCTCGGGTCGTACAGCGTGCCGCCGTTGGAGATGGCCGCGTAGACGGTGGCCATCTGGATCGGCGTGACGAGGGTGTCACCCTGGCCGATGGAGAAGTTCACCGAGTCACCGGCGCGCATCTTCATGCCCTCGAGGCAGTTCTCGTAGGAGAGCCGCTGGCCGTAGTCGCCGTCCTTCTTGGCGCTCTTGCACCAGCCGTCCTTGTTGGCCTTCCAGTAGTCCTTCTTCCACTGGCGGTCCGGGACCCGGCCGGTGACCTCGTTGGGCAGGTCGATCCCGGTCTCCTTGCCCAGGCCGAACTGGTGGGCGGTCTTGTAGAACCAGTCCGCGGGCTTCTTCTTGGGCTTGTTGCCGCCGTCCTTCTTCCACTGCTCGTAGGCGAGGTTGTAGAAGACCGTGTCGCAGGAGACCTCGAGGGCCCGGCCGAGGTTGATGGAGCCGTAGTTGGCCGACTCGAAGTTCTTGAAGACCTGGTTGCCGATGCTGAAGGAGCTGGTGCAGGGGAAGCGGCCGTCGAAGTCGTACCCGGCGTTGACCGCGGCGGTCGTCGGGATCACCTTGAAGATCGAGCCGGGGGCCGCCTGGCCCTGGATGGCCCGGTTCAGCAGCGGGTAGTTGGAGTTCTTGCCGGTGAGCTGCTTGTAGTCCTTGCCGGAGATACCACCGACCCAGGCATTGGGGTCGTAGGTCGGGTTGGAGGCCATGGCCACCACCCGGCCCGTCTTCGCCTCCATCACCACGACCGCGCCGGAGTCGGCCTTGTAGTTGATGCCGGTGTTCCGGTCGTGCACCTTGCGGGCGTCCTTCATCGCCTGCGCCAGCTCCTTCTCCGCGACCGCCTGGACGCGGGAGTCGATGCTGGTGACGACGTTGTCCCCGGGGCGGGCCTTCTGGCTCTCCTTCTGCCCGATCACCCGGCCGAGGTTGTCGACCTCGTAGCGGGTGACCCCGGCCTTGCCGCGCAGCCGGCTGTCGTACTGGTGCTCCAGGCCGTTGCTGCCCACCTGGTCCGAGCGGAGCAGCGGCGACTTGGTCTTCTCGGCCTTCTTGATCTGCTCGTCGGTGACCGGGGAGAGATAGCCGAGGACCTGCGCGGCGTTGGACCCGGCGGGCGCGGCGTACCGGCGCACGGCGGTGGGCTCGGCGCTGATCCCGGGGAAGTCCTCCTCGCGCTCCCGGATCTGCAGGGCCTGTTGCGGGCTGGCCTCGTCGGTGATCGGGATGGGCTGGTAGGGGGAGCCGTTCCAGCACGGCTGCGGCGTCTTGGCGTCACACAGCCGGACCTTGTCCTGCACGTCCTCGGGCTTCATCTTCAGCACGCCCGCGAGCCGGGTGAGCACGGCCTTGCCGTCGTCCGGCTCCTTCATGAGCGCGGTCCGGCTGGCGGAGACCACGAGCCGGGTCTCGTTGTCGGCCAGCGGCACGCCCCGCGCGTCCAGTATCGAGCCGCGCACCGCGGGGTGGACGACCTGCTGGACGTGGTTGTTGGCGGCCTTCCTGGTGTACTCGTCGCCGTTGCGGATCTGGAGGTACCACAGCCGTCCGCCGAGGGTGAGCAGCAGGGAGAAGACGAGGATCTGGATGGCGACCAGCCGGACGGTGACCCGCGGGGTCCGCCCGGTCTCGGGAATGTTGCTCACAGGCGCTTGACCCCCTTGATACGTCCGGTCCGGCCCTTGCCCGCCTTGGCGAGGAGACCGCCGCCGCGCTGGCCGCCGATCCGGGCCGGGCGGCCGATGCGCTTCAGCCGGCTCATCCGGCCCGCCCGCGCGGTGCGGACCCCGCCCGCGGCGCTGATCCAGCGGGACGCGCTGTCACCGCCGGGGCCGCCCGCGCTGTCCGCCATCGGATCGTTCTCGGCCTTCCGGGCGAGCGCCATGATCAGTGGTACCGCGAAGGGGGCCAGCAGCAGGTCGTAGAGGGCCGCGGTGAACAGCAGCTTGCCCAGGCCCACATGGCGGGCCGCGTCATCACCCACGAGCTCGCCGACTCCCGCGTACAGCAGGGTGGCGCCGATGGCCGCCCCGACGACCACCAGCATGGGGCCGGTGGCCGACCGGAGCTGGCCGCTCTCCGGTTTGGCGAGCCCGGCCAGATAGCCGATGACACACAGCACCAGGGCGTAGCGGCCGACCGCGTGGTCGGCGGGCGGCGCGAGGTCGGCCAGCAGCCCGGCGCCGAAGCCGATGAGGGCGCCACCGGTGTGGCCGTAGACCAGGGCGAGACCGAGGACGACGAGCAGCAGCAGATCCGGGACGGCGCCGGGCAGTTGCAGCCGGGCCAGTACGCAGATCTGGGTGAGCAGGGCGAAGAGGACGAGGAGGGTCGACAGGAGGATCCGGTTGAGGTGCAGCATCGGTCAGTCCCCGTTGTCGCTGTTGGCGGCGTCGTTGTCCCCGTTGGCGGCGGTGCCGTTCCCGGTCGTGCCGTTCCCCGTCGTGTCGGTCCCGGCGGCCGTGTTGCCCCGCCGGTCGGCGTTGCCGGAGGGGGTCGCCGTCACGGTGACCGTCGGAGTCGGCTTGGGCTTGGCCGGCTTGGGCGGCAGCACGGTGTCCCGCGGGTTGGAGGGCGGCGGCTCGACCACGACGCCGACGATGTCCAGCTTGCTGAACGACACGTAGGGGCGCACCTGGAGGGTGCGGGTGAGGTCGCCGCCGGTGGGGTCCACCCGGACGACCTTGCCGACCGGAACGCCGGGCACGAAGGGCTTGTCCGCCTGGGAGCCGAAGGTGACCATGCGGTCACCCTTCTTGATCTTCGCCTTCCCGTTCAACAGCTGGACGTGGAGCGAGCGGTCACCGCGACCGCCCGCGAAGCCGAGCTCACCGGACTTCTCCATCCGGGTGCCGACGGTGAAGTCCGGGTCGATGGCGAGCAGCACGGTGGAGGTGGAGGGGCCGACGGTGGTGACCCGGCCGACCAGTCCGTCACCGTTGAGGACGGTCATATCGCGGCGGATGCCGTCGTCGCTGCCGATGTCGATGGTGACGGTCCAGGAGAAGCCCTGGGCGGCGCCGATACCGATGACCTCGGCGCCCTTGATGCCGTACTGGCCGCGGCTGGCGACCTTCCGCAGCCTGTCGAGTTCGACCACCCGCGCGCGGTTGCGGTCGTTGCTGCCGAGCCGCGCCTTGAGCTTGGCGTTCTCCTGCTCCAGCGCCTTGATGCGGTTGTGCCGGTCGTCGGAGTCCCGGACGGCCGCCACCGCGTTGCCGACCGGGTCGACGGCGGACGCGACGCCGTCCTCCACCGGGCCGAAAACCGAAGCGGCGGCCTGGCGCGCGCCGTCGAGGGGTGAATCCTCGCCGCCGCGGATGTCCACCGTGATCAGCGCGAACGCGATGGCGACCAGCAGCACCAGGAGCAGCCGGCTCTCTCGTGTGTCCCTCACGTGCGGCGACGTGCCTTCCTCGTCGGAGTCGGACCGGTCCCGGCGATATGTGCTCTGCGGCCGGTCCTTAAGGAGCCTTATGCCTGTATATCAGCGATCCGCCGCACGGACAGCCAGCGGCTGTCGACCCGTGCGGCGGATTCGCCGGGTTGTCATCTGCGGGGCTGGGCGTCCAGCACCTGCTGGAGCGCCTCGAACTCCTCGACGCACTTGCCGGAGCCGAGCGCGACGGAGTCCAGCGGGTCCTCGGCGATGTGGATCGGCATCCCGGTCTCACGGCGCAGCCGCTCGTCCAGGCCGCGCAGCAGGGCGCCACCGCCGGTGAGCACGATGCCGCGGTCCATCACGTCACCGGAGAGCTCCGGGGGGCACTTGTCGAGGGTCGTCTTGACCGCGTCGACGATCGAGTTGACCGGCTCCTCCATCGCCTTGCGGACCTCGGCGGCGGAGATGACGACGGTCTTGGGGAGTCCGCTGACCAGGTCACGGCCACGGATCTCGGTGTGCTCCTCCTGGTCGCTCTCGAACGCGGAGCCGATGGTGATCTTGATGTTCTCGGCGGTGCGCTCGCCGAGCAGGAGGCTGTACTCCTTCTTGATGTGCTGGATGATCGCGTTGTCCAGCTCATCGCCCGCCACCCGGATGGACTGCGCGGTGACGATGCCGCCGAGCGAGATCACGGCGACCTCGGTGGTGCCGCCGCCGATGTCCACGACCATGTTGCCGGTGGCCTCGTGCACCGGCAGACCGGAACCGATGGCGGCGGCCATGGGCTCCTCGATGATGTGCACCTGGCGGGCACCCGCCTGGGTGGACGCCTCGATGACGGCACGGCGCTCCACACCGGTGATACCGGACGGCACACACACCACCACACGGGGCCGGGCGAGATAGCGGCGCTTGTGGATCTTCAGGATGAAGTACCGCAGCATCCGCTCGGTGATCTCGAAGTCGGCGATGACGCCGTCCTTGAGCGGACGCACGGCGACGATGTTGCCAGGGGTCCGGCCGATCATCTTCTTCGCCTCGGCGCCCACGGCGAGAATTCCGCCGGTGTTGGTGTTGATGGCGACGACGGACGGCTCGTTGAGAACGATCCCGCGGCCCCTGACGTACACCAGCGTGTTGGCGGTGCCGAGGTCGACAGCCATGTCACGGCCGATGAACGACATATTGTTCCCCATGAGGATACGTCAGGCCTTCCCTACTGGAGCGATTGCTTGCTTGAGGTTCGGCAGGATGGGTGCGCTGCGAGGCGCGGAGGCTTCATCGTAGTCACGCCCGCTCGAACACGCTGCGGGGGTCCTCCGCCATTGTCAGCAGAACACGAGCCCGCCCCCTCTAATGGTGACGTCGTGTCGCGGAGATGCGTTCCCCCGATCGGGCCGCATATGCGGAGGGGCGGCCGATGAATTCGGCCGCCCCCAGGTCAGCAGGGGTGTGACGAGTTGATGATCATTTAGCCCAGGCCGGATGGGATCCGGCCGGAATCAGGCGAGACCGGGAAAGAAAATCTTGATTTCCCGCTGTGCGGACTCCTCCGAGTCCGAGGCGTGGATGAGATTCTCCCGAACGATGGTGCCGAAATCCCCGCGGATGGAGCCCGGGGCGGCGGCGATCGGGTCGGTCGGACCGGCCAGCGCCCGTACGCCCTCGATCACGCGCTCGCCCTCGACGACCAGGGCCACGACCGGGCCGGAGGACATGAACTCCACCAGCGGCTCGTAGAACGGCTTGCCGACGTGCTCGGCGTAGTGCTGCTCCAGAAGGTCACGGCCCAGCTCACGCAGCTCCAGGGCGGTGATCCGCCAGCCCGCCTTCTTCTCGATCCGCCCCAGGACCTCGCCCACCAGACCGCGGCGTACGGCGTCGGGCTTGAGAAGGACGAGGGTGCGCTGGCTCACGGTGCGGGCTCCTTTGAGAAATGGCATGCGGGTGAAGCTGTGCCGCAGAGGCTACATGGGTGAACAGCGGTCACGTTACGCAGCGTCAGCGGACGGAGTGGCACCGGCTCCGGCGTACCGGGCCTTGGCCGCGTCGACCTTCCGGCCGAAGTGGACCGAGGCCCACCACAGCCCGGCGAAGACCGCGCCGAGGAAGAACATCACGGGGACGACCAGCCCGCTCAGCACCAGGCCCAGCTGGAGGGCCCAGCCGATCTGCACCGCCCCGGGACGGCTGAGCATCCCGCACAGCAGCACGCACAGCGCCATGCCGACACCGCAGACCGTCCAGACGACTCCGGCCGACAGATCGGCCGTCTTCATCGCGACCAGCCCCCCGAAGCCGATGACGAAGAACTCACCGATCAGGGTGGAGGCGCACAGCGTTCGCATTTCAGCCCTTTCCCAGAAGCAGCCGGGCCTCGCCGACCGTGATCACGGATCCGGTGACCAGGACCCCTGCGCCGGAGTATTCGCTCTCTTCCTCCGCCAGGGTGACAGCCTGCTCCAGCGCGTCGTCCAGCCGGGGCTCGACCTGCACCCGGTCGGCGCCGAACACCTCGACCGCGATGGCCGCCAGCTCGTCCGCGTCCATCGCGCGATGGGTGGAGTTGCGGGTCACCACGACCTCGGCGAAAACCGGCTCGAACGCCTCCAGCAGCCCGCGCACGTCCTTGTCGTCGCTGGCCCCGACCACTCCGATCAGCCGGCTGAAGCCGAACGCCTCGGTGACGGCCTCGGCCGCGGCGCGCGCGCCCGCCGGGTTGTGGGCGGCGTCCAGCACCACGGTGGGGCTGCGGCGGACGACCTCCATCCGGCCGGGCGAGGTGACCGAGGCGAAGGCGGTGCGGACGGTGTCCATGTCGAGCGTGCGGGCGTGCTGGGTGCCGACGCCGAAGAACGCCTCGACGGCGGCCAGGGCCACCGCGGCGTTGTGCGCCTGGTGGGCGCCGTACAGCGGGAGGAAGACCTCCGGGTACTCACCGCCGAGGCCGCGCAGGGTCAGCAGCTGACCGCCGACCGCCACCTCGCGGGAGAGCACTCCGAACTCCATGCCCTCACGGGCGACCGTGGCGTCCACCTCGACCGCGCGCTTGAGGATCACGGACGCGGCCTCCACCGGCTGCTGCGCCAGCACCACGGTGGCGTCCTGCTTGACTATCCCGGACTTCTCCACGGCGATCTGCTCGGGCGTGGTGCCGAGCCGGGCGGTGTGGTCCAGGGAGATCGGCATGATCACCGAGACCCCCGCGTCGATCACATTGGTGGCGTCCCAGGAGCCGCCCATGCCGACCTCGACGACCGCGATGTCCACCGGCGCGTCGGCGAAGGCCGCGTAGGCCATCCCGGTGAGTACCTCGAAGAAGGACAGCCGGTGCTCCTGCTGCCCGTCCACCATGTCCACATACGGCTTGATGTCCTGGTATGTCTCGATGAACCGCTCGGCGGAGATGGGCGCGCCGTCCAGGCTGATCCGCTCGGTGATGGACTGCACATGCGGGCTGGTGTAGCGGCCGGTGCGCAGCTCGAAGGCGCCCAGCAGCGACTCGATCATGCGCGCGGTACTGGTCTTGCCGTTGGTCCCGGTGATGTGGATCGAGGGGTAGGCGCGCTGCGGGGAGCCGAGGATGTCCATCAGCGCCTCGACACGCGCGAGCGACGGGTCCAGCTTGGTCTCCGGCCAGCGCGCGGCCAGCTCCGCCTCCACCTCGCGCAGCGCGCGGTCCACCTCGGGATCGGTGGGCCGGGCCGGGATGCCGTCACCCTGCGGCGGCCCGGACTGGGTACGCAGGGTCCGGCTGCCTGCCTCGATCACCGCCAGGTCGGGATCACGGTCGGTCTCGGCTTCGACGATCTCTTCGAATTCGTCCGGTTCGTCGGCTTCGTTCTGGGGGCGCTCGCTCACGCGGTCCAGTCTACGAGTCAGAACCCGCGGGTCCTTCGCGCGCCCAGACCCTGTCCTGCCGGTCTTCGCGGGCCCGCGACGCCTGGCACCGCACCTCGCCGCGCTGACGGGCTGATCCACGAAGACCGACAGGACAGGGCCTCGTACCGTCAGTCCAGCGTGGCCCGCATCACCGACCGGGCGATCGGACCGGCCAGGCCCCCGCCGGAGACGTCGGCGCGCGCGGCGTCGCTGTCCTCGACCACCACCGCCACCGCCACCTTGTGCCCCTTGCCGTCATCCGCGTAACTGACGAACCACGCGTACGGCTTACCGCTGTTGTTCTCCCCGTGCTGCGCGGTACCGGTCTTGCCGCCCACCTCCGTCCCGGGGATCCGGGCGTTGGTGCCGGTGCCCTCGTCCACCACGGTCCGCATCGCCGAGCGCAGCTGGGCCGCGGTGTCCTCGGACATCGCCCGGCCGTACTCCTCCGGCCCGGTGCGGTCCAGGGCGGACGCGCCGCCGTCGGTCGTACGGTCCACCAGGTGCGGCGTCATCAGCTTGCCGTCCCCGGCGATGGCCGAGGTCACCATGGCCATCTGGAGCGGGGTCGCGGTGACGTCGAACTGGCCGATACCGCTCAGTCCGGTCTGCGCGTCGTTCATCCCGTCCGGATAGACGCTCTTCGCGGCACGCACCGGGATGTCCAGCTCGGAGTCGCCGAAGCCCAGCTTCTCGGCCTGCGCCGCCACCTTCTTCTGGCCCAGGTCCACGGCCATCTTCGCGAAGACCGTGTTGCACGAGTACTGGAGGGCGGTACGGATCGTCGCGTCCTCACAGGGCGCGGACGGGTTCTCGTTGCGCATCCGGGTGGCGGTGCCCGGCAGCAGATACGGATCGGGGCTCTTGGTCGGCACGTCCACCGAGTCGTACAGCCCGTCCTCCAGCGCGGCGGCGGCCACCACCAGCTTGAAGGCCGAACCCGGCGGGTACGTCTGGCGCAGCGCCCGGTTCAGCATCGGCTGGTTCTCGTCCTTCTGGAGCGCCTGCCATGCCTTCTGGTCGTCGGCGGAGGAGCCCGCGAAGGTTCCGGGGTCGTAGGAGGGCGTGCTCACCAGGGCGAGGACGCGGCCGGTGTCCGGATCGATCGCCACGGCGGCGCCGGTCTTGTCCCCCAGCCCCTCGAAGGCGGCCTTCTGGGCGGCCGGGTCGATCGTGGTGATCACGTCACCGGGCTCGGAGCGCTCCCGGGTGACCGCCTGGAGGGGGTTCTTCAGCCTGCTGTCGGAGCCGTCGAGGACCGGGCGCTCCAGGGCTTCCAGCTGGTTGCTGCCGTACGACTGGGAGGCGTAGCCGGTGACCGGCGCGTACAGCTCGCCGTCGGTGTAGGTGCGCTTGTAGCGCAGACTGCCCTCGGTGGCCCGGGAGCCGGTGACCGGCTTGCCGCCGACCACGATGTCACCGAGGGGGCTGGCGTACCGGGAGATGGCCCTGCGGCTGTTGTGCGGGTTGTCCCGGAGGCTGCTGCCCCGCGCCACCTGGACGTAGGTGACCCAGGCGATCAGGGTCAGCACCAGCAGCAGGGAGAACACCGAGGCGTTCCGCAGGGGCTTGTTCATTCGGCCAGATCTCCTTCCGGGACGTACACGGAGAAAGACTCCCGGAAGGCCCGTTGTGGTTCCCGATGGGGCATACCTGTGCATCCGCTGTGAGATCGGTGTGCCGGAGCGGTGTGCCCCGGACCGGAGTGGGCCGGAACGCGTCAGCGCCCCCGCCGTAGGACGGCGGGGGCGCTGCTGGTGGATACGCGGTGGATCAGCCCTTGGGCAGGGCCGCCAGCTGGGCGGTGATGCGGGCGATATCGGCCTCGGCCGTCGCCTGCCGGGTGCGGATCTTCTCCACCACATGGTCCGGCGCCTTGGCGAGGAAGCCCTCGTTGGCCAGCTTCGCCGTGGTCTGCGCCTTGTCCTTCTCGGCCGCGGCGAGGTCCTTGGCCAGCCGCTTGCGCTCGGCCTCGACGTCGATCGCGCCGGACAGGTCCAGCGCCACCGTCGCGCCCGCGACCGGCAGCGAGGCGGTCGCGGTGAACTCCTCACCGGCGGGCTGGAGACGCAGCAGCGACCGCATGGCGTCCTCATGGGGCGCCAGCGGCGTGCCGGACAGGTCGAGCCGCGCGGGGACCCGCTGGCCGGGCTGGAGACCCTGGTCGGCACGGAACCGGCGGACCTCGGTGACCACCTGCTGGAGGTTCTCGATCTCCCGCTCCGCCGCCTCGTCCCGGAAGCCGCTGTCCTTCGGCCAGTCGGCGATGACCACCGACTCCTGACCGGTCAGCGAGGTCCACAGCTTCTCGGTGACGAACGGGACGACCGGGTGCAGCAGCCGCAGGGTGACGTCCAGGACCTCACCGAGGACGCGGCGCGAGGCGTCGGCCTCCGGACCGCCCTTGGCGAAGGTGGTCTTGGACAGCTCGACGTACCAGTCGAAGACCTCGTCCCACGCGAAGTGGTAGAGGACGTCGGAGAGCTTGGCGAACTGGTAGTCCTCGTAGAACGCGTCGACCTCGGCGACGACCTCGTTCAGCCGGGACAGGATCCAGCGGTCGGTGGCCGAGAGCCGCTCGGGGGCGGGGAGTTCGCCCTCGACCGTGGCGCCGTTCATCAGGGCGAACCGGGTCGCGTTCCAGATCTTGTTGGCGAAGTTCCGGGACGCCTGGACCCAGTCCTCGCCGATCGGGACGTCCACACCGGGGTTGGCGCCGCGGGCCAGGGTGAAGCGGACCGCGTCGGAGCCGTACTGGTCCATCCAGTCCAGCGGATTGACCGCGTTCCCGAAGGACTTGGACATCTTCTTGCCGAACTGGTCGCGGACCATCCCGTGCAGGGCGATGGTGTGGAACGGCGGGGTGCCGTCCATCGCGTAGAGGCCGAACATCATCATCCGGGCGACCCAGAAGAAGAGGATGTCGTAGCCGGTGACCAGGACGGAGTTCGGATAGAACTTCTCCAGGCTCTCGGTCCGCTCCGGCCAGCCCATCGTGGAGAACGGCCACAGCCCGGAGGAGAACCAGGTGTCCAGGACGTCGTTGTCCTGGTGCCAGCCCGCGCCGCTCGGCGGCTCCTCGTCCGGTCCGACGCAGACGACCTCGCCCTCCGGCCCGTACCAGACCGGGATCCGGTGGCCCCACCACAGCTGGCGCGAGATGCACCAGTCGTGGAGATTGTCGACCCAGTCGAAGTAGCGCTTCGACATGTCCTCCGGGTGGATCTTCACCCGGCCGTCGCGGACCGCGTCGCCCGCGGCCTTGGCGAGCGGACCGACCTTGACCCACCACTGCATGGACAGCCGCGGCTCGATGGTGGTCTTGCAGCGCGAGCAGTGGCCGACGGAGTGGGTGTACGGCCGCTTCTCGGCGACGATGCGGCCCTCGGCGCGCAGCGCGCCGACGATGGCGCTGCGGGCCTCCAGCCGGTCCAGGCCCTGGAAGGGACCGTGGGCGGTGATCACCGCGTGCTCGTCCATGACGGAGAGGTTCGGCAGCCCGTGGCGCTGGCCGATCTCGAAGTCGTTCGGGTCGTGGGCCGGGGTGACCTTGACCGCGCCGGTGCCGAACTCCGGGTCGACGTGGGCGTCGGCGACGACCGGGATACGACGGCCGGTGAGCGGCAGTTCGATCTCGGTACCGACCAGGTGGCGGTAGCGCTCGTCCTCCGGGTGGACCGCGACCGCGGTGTCGCCCAGCATCGTCTCCGCGCGGGTGGTCGCGACGACGATCGACGTATCCCCCTCGCCATAGCGGATCGAGACGAGCTCGCCGTCCTCGTCGTCGTACTCGACCTCGATGTCGGAGATGGCCGTGAGACAGCGGGGGCACCAGTTGATGATGCGCTCGGCGCGGTAGATCAGCTCATCGTCGTAGAGCTTCTTGAAGATGGTCTGGACGGACTTGGACAGGCCCTCGTCCATCGTGAACCGCTCACGGTTCCAGGCGACACCGTCGCCCAGGCGCCGCATCTGGCCGGAGATCTGCCCGCCGGACTCGCCCTTCCAGCGCCAGACCCGCTCGACGAACGCCTCCCGGCCCAGGTCGTGGCGGGAGACGCCCTCCTTGGCCAGTTCGCGCTCGACCACGTTCTGCGTGGCGATACCGGCGTGGTCCATACCGGGCTGCCACAGCGTCTCGTAGCCCTGCATGCGCTTGCGCCGGGTGAGCGCGTCGATAAGGGTGTGCTCGAAGGCATGACCGAGGTGCAGCGATCCGGTCACGTTCGGGGGCGGGATGACGACGGTGTACGGCTCTTTGTCGCTCTTCGCGCTGGCCTCGAAATAACCTCGCTCTACCCAGCGCTCGTACAACTGCCCCTCTACATCGGCCGGCGCGTACTGGGTCGGCAGTTCGGGGTGGCTGTTCGGCCCGTCGGGGCGCTGCGAAGAGTTCTCGGTCACGACGGCAGTCTAAAGGGCGGGGGCAGTCCGTTACGAACCCGTTGTGGCCCCGGCGCCGAGCCACGGCAGCGCGTCGGGAAGGATGTTCCGCACCTGTCATGCGCATCAAGGAGAGAGGCACGATGAGCTATCAGCAGCCGCCGCCGCAGCCCGGCCCCTATGGGGGTCAGCCAGGGCCGTACGGCGCCGGTCAGCCGCCTGTGCCCAATCCGTATGCCCAGCAGCCCGGCGGATACGCCCAGCCCCCGCAGGGAGGCTACGGACAGCCGGGCGGCTACGGCGCGCCGGGGCCGTACGCGGCACCGCCCCAGACGCCCTACGGCGGGCCTCCGCAGCAGGGGGCGCCGCAGCAGGGGGCGGGCTACTACGGCGGACCGCCACCCGCTCCCGCGTCCGGTGGCCGCGGCAAGGGGCGGACCATCGGTCTCACGGTGGGCGCCCTGGTGGTCGTGGGCGGTCTGGTGGTGGGGGGCTTCGCGCTGCTCGGCGGCGAGAGCGGTCCGTACAAGCTGACGACGCCCAAGACGGTCGCGGCGGAGTACCAGCGCCAGGGGTCCGGCACCGACGACAGCGATCTGTCGGCGGCAGGCCGCAAGGACCTCCGGAGCGTCCCGGTCGTCAAGGACCCGCACCTGGTGGCCGCCGACTACCAGACGGCCGGCAAGAAGATGATGAAGTTCACCGGCGTCTGGGGCGAGGTGACCGACCCCCGGCGGGGTGCCGACCTCGTCCTGGCGGTCATCGTCAAGACCCTCCAGGACAACGGCACCGCCGAGGCCAACGGCTCGGCCCAGGAGTTCACCCCGAAGGACTTCGACGGGGACGTCCTGAAGTGCCAGTCGATGAAGTTCACATCGCAACAGGGATCCATGGAGGCACCCGCGTGCGTCTGGGGCGATGAGAACACCCTGGGCGTGGCCGTGATGGCGGACCCGGCTGCCGCGGTTCTGGGCGACAGCATGTCCTTGAAGGACGCCGCCGACCTGACGGCCAAGGTGCGCAAGGACGCGCGCGTCGCACGGGACAGCTAGCAACACCCGAGTTCGAACGAAGGACTGAGATGAGCTACAACCAGCCGGGCCCCTACGGCCAGCAGCCGCAGCAGCCGGGTCCCTACGGGCAGGGCGGTGCCGCCGGCCAGCCCGGCTACGGCTACCCGCAGCAGGGTGGCTACGGGCAGCAGCCCCCGCCGCCGAACCCCTACGCGCAGCCGCAGGGCCAGCCGCAGGCGGGCTACGGCTACCCGCAGCAGCCCCAGCAGCCCGCCCCGCCGTACGGCCAGCCCCAGCAGCCGTACGGCCAGCAGCCGCCCTACGGGCAGCCGGGCGGGCCGGGCCCGTACCAGCCAGAGCCGGGCGGCAACAAGAAGAAGGGCATAGCCATCGCCATCGGCGCGGTGGTCGTGGTGGCCGCGGTGATCGGCGGCATCGTGCTCATGGGCGGCGGTGACGACGAGAAGGGCGGATCCAAGGCCAAGGGCGGCGACAAGGTCGGCGGCTCGGTCCCCGACGACGGCAAGCGCTACAAGCTCACGACGCCCGAGACGGTTGCCTCGGAGTACCAGAAGGAGCCCGGTCAGGACTCGGGCTCCGCCCTGTCCGAGAGCGACAAGCGCGACTTCGCCGCCTTCGGCGTGACCGACCCGGAGGGCACCGGCGCCCGCTACAAGTCGGGCTCGGGCATGGACCTCAAGGCCCTGGAGTTCAAGGGCGTCTGGGGCGAGGTGAAGGATCCCGCGAAGGTCGTCGACGGCGCCTTCGACAAGATGGCCAAGGCCGCCACGGACGACCCGTCCGCCGGGTCCAGCGGCGCCACGGCCGAACTGGTCGGCAGCCCGGAGGAGAAGTCCCCCAGCGGGCTCGACGACGCCGTGATGAAGTGCCAGAACGCCAAGTTCAACCCGGGGTCGTCCGCCACCAGCGGGGCCAAGTCGTTCACCATCCCGATCTGCATGTGGGGTGACCACAGCACCGTCGGCTACGTGGTGGTCTCCGACACGGCGTCCGCGGTGTCCGGCCGGGGTCTGACCCTGGACCAGGCCGCCGACATCACCGCCAACGTCCGCAAGGACGCGCGCGTCGAGATCAAGTAACCGAACCGGAAAGGGGAATCCCCAGCACCCATGAGCTACAACCAGCCACCGCCGCCGCCCGGTCCGCCGCCCGGACCGTTCGGTGGCGGTCAGCCCAATCCGTACGGCGGGGGTCAGCAGCAGCCGCAGGGCGAGCCCAACCCGTACGCCCAGTCCCCGTCCTACGGCTACCCCCAGCAGCCGCAGGCACCCCAGCAGGGCTACGGCTACCCCCAGCAGCCGGGCCCCTACGGCCAGCCCGCCTATACCGGAGCTCCCGGAACCGGCGGCGGCCGCAACAAGACCAAGATCATCGCCATTACGGCCGCCGCGGTCGTGGTGGCGGCTGCGGTCGTCACCGGAGCCGTGGTGCTCACCGGTGGCGAGGACAAGCCCGAGGCGATGAAGCTGGTCACCCCCAAGGAGCTCGACGAGGGCAACTACAAGCTGGACAAGGGCACGTCGGACCTCAAGAACGAGGGCACGACCGTGCAGGACAGCATGCCCAAGGGCGCGACCTCCGTCATGGCCCGCTACACCCAGTCCGACGACGAGAACTCGGGGCTGGTCTTCTCCGGAATGTACGGCGAGATCAGCGATCCCGGGAAGGTCCAGGACTCGATGTTCAAGGGCTTCAAGGGCGGCGACAGCTCTCCGAGCGTGGAGCAGAAGCGCAAGAAGTTCACGCCCGGCGGCGCGGACGGCCCCGCCATCGAATGCGAGGTCGTCAAGATCTACGACCGGCTCTACGCCCCGGCCTGCGCCTGGGCGGAGAAGACGGACGCCGCGATGGTGCTGGACGTCGACGGTGAGAGCGAGGACGCGTCCGATGTGGACCTGGAAGCCTTCGCCAAGGTGACCGCCGGTATCTACAAGGACACCCGCAAGCCCGCCTGAGGGCGCCGCGGGGGTGCCCTCAGGCGCGCGTCAGAGGCACCAGGAGACACGAAGAGGGCCCCCGGGAGACCCGGGGCCCTCTTCGTACGCTCTGGGGGCGCTGACGGCCGCGCCGGGGCGCTGAGGCGGTCAGGCGCTCTTCTCGTGGCGCTCGCCCGGCTCGCTGCCGCGGGTGCGCGGGACGAGGGTCGGGTTCACGTTGGAGTGCACGACCTCCTCGGTGATGACGACCCGGGCGACGTCCTTACGGGACGGCACCTCGTACATCGCCGACATCAGCACCTCTTCGATGATGGCGCGCAGACCGCGGGCGCCGGTGCCGCGCAGGATGGCCTGGTCGGCGATGGCCTCGAGGGCCGGACGGTCGAAGTCCAGCTCCACACCGTCGAGTTCGAACAGCCGCTGGTACTGCTTGACCAGCGCGTTCCGCGGCTCGACCAGGATCTGGAGCAGCGCCTCGCGATCGAGGTTGTGGACGGAGGTGATGACCGGGAGACGGCCGATGAACTCCGGGATCATCCCGAACTTCACCAGGTCCTCCGGCATGACCTCCTGGAACTGGTCGCTGGCCTCGATCTCGCGCTTGGAGCGGATGGTGGCGCCGAAGCCGATGCCCTTGGCGCCCGCCCGCGACTCAATGATCTTCTCCAGACCGGCGAACGCACCGCCCACGATGAACAGCACGTTCGTGGTGTCGATCTGGATGAACTCCTGGTGCGGGTGCTTACGGCCGCCCTGCGGCGGAACCGAGGCGGTGGTGCCCTCGAGGATCTTCAGCAGTGCCTGCTGGACGCCCTCACCGGAGACATCGCGGGTGATCGAGGGGTTCTCGCTCTTGCGGGCCACCTTGTCGATCTCGTCGATGTAGATGATGCCCGTCTCGGCCTTCTTGACGTCGTAGTCAGCGGCCTGGATGAGCTTCAGGAGGATGTTCTCCACGTCCTCGCCGACGTAGCCCGCCTCGGTGAGCGCGGTGGCGTCGGCGATGGCGAAGGGGACGTTGAGCATCCGGGCGAGGGTCTGGGCCAGCAGCGTCTTGCCGGAGCCGGTGGGGCCGAGCAGCAGGATGTTGGACTTCGCCAACTCGATGCCGTCGTCGCGGCTGTTGCCGCCGTTCTCGCCCGCCTGCACCCGCTTGTAGTGGTTGTAGACGGCGACGGAGAGCGCCTTCTTGGCGGCTTCCTGGCCGACCACATAGCCCTCGAGGAACTCGTAGATCTCGCGCGGCTTGGGGAGTTCCTCCCAGCGCACCTCGGAGGTCTCGGCGAGCTCCTCCTCGATGATCTCGTTGCAGAGATCGATGCACTCATCGCAGATGTACACACCCGGGCCCGCGATGAGCTTCTTCACCTGCTTCTGGCTCTTCCCGCAGAACGAGCACTTGAGCAGGTCGCCGCCGTCACCGATGCGTGCCACGAGGTGCTTCCCCTTCGCCTTGGATCCGCTTTGCTCCGCGGACCCGGGTGCTTGCGCTGCGCTTTCTGCTGTGTGACCGGAGACCGGCTCCGGCCCTCTATGACGGTACCTTGCCGGGCCCCCGGTTCGGGCCCCCCTTGGACCTACTCGGTCCGAGGGGGGCGATGTCACCGGTGCGTCAGCCGAGGCCGACGGAGGTCTTGCGGGTCGAGACGATCTGGTCGACCAGACCGTACGCCAGCGACTCCTCGGCGGTGAGGATCTTGTCCCGCTCGATGTCGTCGCGGATCTTCTCGATCGGCGTGGTGGAGTGCTTGGCCAGCATCTCCTCCAGCTGCGAGCGCATCCGCAGGATCTCGTTGGCCGCGATCTCCAGGTCGGAGACCTGACCCCGGCCGGTCTCGCTGTACGGCTGGTGGATCAGGATCCGGGCGTTGGGCAGCGCCATCCGCTTGCCGGGGGTACCGGCGGCGAGCAGCACGGCGGCGGCGGAGGCCGCCTGGCCCATGCAGACCGTCTGGATGTCGGGCTTGACGAACTGCATCGTGTCGTAGATGGCGGTCAGCGCGGTGAACGAGCCGCCGGGCGAGTTGATGTAGACCGAAATGTCGCGGTCCGGGTCCATCGACTCCAGGCACAGCAGCTGCGCCATGACGTCGTTGGCCGATGCGTCGTCGATCTGCACGCCCAGGAAGATCACCCGCTCCTCGAAGAGCTTGGCGTACGGGTCGTACTCACGGATGCCCTGGGAGGTGCGCTCGACGAAGCGCGGCACGACATAGCGGGATTCGGCCATCGGGCGGTCGTAGATACCGCTGCCGGGAAAGTTGTTCATCTGGGTCTTCACCATCCTGTGGCGATCTGAGGGCTGGAGGTCGGCTACGGGACGGCGGGACTCAGGCCCCGGTGCCGCCCCCGCCCGGAACGCTGGACGCGGACACCATGACGTCGTCCACCAGGCCGTACTGCTTGGCCTCATCGGCGGAGAACCAGCGGTCACGGTCCGAGTCGCGGGTGATCTGCTCCACGGTCTGGCCGGTGTGGAAGGCGGTCAGCTCCGCCATGCGCTTCTTGGTGTGCAGCAGCCGCTCTGCGTGGATCTTGATGTCCGAGGCCGAACCCGCCAGGCCCGCGGAGGGCTGGTGGATCAGGATCTCGGCGTTCGGCAGCGCGAACCGCTTGCCCGGGGTTCCGGCACTCAGCAGGAACTGCCCCATCGAGGCGGCGAGGCCCATGGCGATGGTGACCACGTCGTTCTGGATGTACTGCATGGTGTCGTAGATCGCCATGCCGGCCGAGATCGAGCCGCCCGGGGAGTTGATGTAGAGGTAGATGTCCTTGTCCGGGTCGGCTGCCAGCAGGAGCAGCTGCGCCGTGATCTTGTTCGCGATGTCGTCGTCGACCGGCTGGCCGAGGAAGATGATCCGCTCACCGAGCAGCCGGTTGTAGACCTGGTCGCCGAGGCCACCGATGGTCGGCTCGCCGGCGGCGGAAGGCATCGTATTCGTCACGTATCCACCTGCTCGTCTCTGACGGCGACTGGCCGTCTCAGCGTCTTCTTCTGGGCTGGGGGACATGGCCGCCGGTGCGCTCCGGCGGGCTCGTGAGACTCCCCTGCCCTCGTATCTACGGACCCTAACGCGCTGGTCGGCGGGCGCCATCCCGCATCAGGAACTGTTCGCTCTGAGCGCATGTCCCGCCCCCGGCACGGGTCCGGGGGTACGGCTTCGCGGAACACGAACGGGCCCGGACGTGTGCAGACGTTCGGGCCCGTTCGTACGGGCTGGGGGCGGACGAAGGTCAGCTCTCGGCCTTGTCCTGCTTGTCGCCCTCGGCCTGGGTCTCCTCGGCGGCGGCCTCGGCGGCCTCGGCGCCCTCCTCGGAGGTGGCCTCGACGGTCTCGCCGGTCTCGTCCTCGTCGTCCAGGTCGACGGTCTCGCCCTTGTCGTCGACGACCTTGGCGGCCTCGACCACGACGGCCAGCGCCTTGCCTCGGGCGACCTCACCGACGAGCATCGGCACCTGGCCGCCCTCGACGACGGCCTGGGCGAACTGGTCGGGGCTCATACCGGAGGACTGCGCACGGCGCATCAGGTGCTCGGTGAGCTCCTCCTGGCCGACCGAGAGCTGCTCCTTGTTGACCAGCTCGTCCAGGACGAACTGGGTGCGGATGCCCTTCTCGGCCTGCTCCTTGAGCTCGGCGTCGAACTCCTCGGCGGTCTTGTCCTGCATCTGGAGGTAGGACTCCAGGTTCAGGCCCATCTGGCCGAGCTGGTGGTGCTCCAGGTTGTGCTTGCGGGTGTTGATCTCGTCCTCGAGGAGCTTCTCGGGGATCGGGACCTCGACCAGCTCCAGGAGGGCGTCCAGCACCTTCTCCTGGGCCTGGGTGGCCTGCTCGAACTTCTTGGTCCGCTCCAGGCGCTTGCGGCTGTCCGCGCGCAACTCCTCGAGGGTGTCGAACTCACTGGCGAGCTGGGCGAAGTCATCGTCCAGCTCGGGCAGCTCACGGGCCTTGACCTCGGAGACCTCGACCGAGACCTCGGCCTCCTTGCCCTGGGCGGAGCCGCCCTTGAGCTCGGAGGTGAAGGTGGTGGAGCCACCGGCCTCCAGGCCGGTCACGGCCTCGTCGATACCGTCCAGCAGCTCACCGGAGCCGATGGTGTAGGTGACGCCCTGGGCGACGCCGTCCTCCAGGACCTCACCGTCGACCTTGGCCTCGAGGTCGATGACGACGACGTCGCCCTCGGCCGCGGCGCGCTCGACGGCGCTGGTGGTGGCGAAGCGGTCACGAAGCTGCTCGATCGACTGGTCGATGTCCTCGTCGGACACCTCGACCGAGTCCACCGTGACCTCGATGCCCGAGTAGTCGGGGATCTCGATCGCCGGGCGGATGTCGACCTCGGCGGTGAAGGCCAGGAGCTCGTTGTCCTTGAGCTCGGTGATGTCCACCTCGGGCTGACCCAGCGGGTTCAGCTCACCCTCGTTGACCGCTTCGGTGTAGAACTTCGGGAGCGCGTCGTTGACGGCCTCCTCCAGCACCGCCCCGCGGCCGAACCGCTGGTCGATCACGCGGGCCGGGATCTTGCCCTTGCGGAACCCAGGCACCGAGACCTGCTGGTTGATCTTCTTGTACGCCGCGTCGAGGCTGGGCTTGAGCTCCTCGAAGGGCACCTCGACAGTGAGCCGAACCCGGGTCGGGTTCAGGTTCTCCACGGCGCTCTTCACGGTTCGGTCTCCTTGGGGCTGACGTGTGGTGTTCTGCTGCATGCGCTGATGCGTCCGCAGCGGATCGCGCCCGGCAGAGATAAAGACACAGACGCGCAGCTTGCATAGTAACCGCACGGCTGACGCGCCCCACAATGCGATCTTGTCGCCGGTGATGGTCGGGGTGGCCGGATTCGAACCGACGACCTTCCGCTCCCAAAGCGGACGCGCTACCAAGCTGCGCCACACCCCGTCGGTGCGACACGTAGGGTACATGGCCGCGGACGCCCCGGCCGCCGGATATTCGACTGGTGGGCAAGGGTGTGCGGGGAACCGCCGGAACCCGCTACGATGCATGCCGTGCCGCGCTCCGGGCGATCGTTCCGGACGGTGCCGTCCCGGTCCGGCCGGGCGCATGCGGCGCGCGCGGGCGTAGCTCAATGGTAGAGCCCCAGTCTTCCAAACTGGCTACGCGGGTTCGATTCCCGTCGCCCGCTCCACAGGCCCTCGGCCCGGTTCCGGATCATGTCCGGCCCGGGCCGTTGTGCGTGGTGCGCGCGTGTTGCCGGGCGGGGTCAGACGTCTATGTCGCTGATGGCGTTCGCGACCGAGTCGAGGAAGTCCTGGATGTCCGGTGCCAGGTCCGAAGAGGCGAGCAGGAAGCCGAAGAGGATCGCCACCAGACCCGGACCCCACTTGATCGAGCCATTGCGGATCATCAGCACCAGGACGATGCCGACCAGCACCACCAGTGACAGAGAAATGACCACAGCTGATCACGCACCCTCGGTCGCACACGTCTCCGGCCCGGAAGCACGCGACCCCGCACACCCCCGCGGTCACCATCGTGCCACCAACTCCCGCTCCACAGCAGCGGGGTGAAGCGGACACCGGCGGAGTGCGCGTAACCCACCCACCCCTCCGGTACCCATCCGGTAATCCATCACACAAGCGGACACGGGTGACGCTGCCCACAATTCGAGGAGTCGCCCGAACGTCAATTTCGAGACTCGCCCGATAGCCAACCCGGCGGCCTGCGCGGCCATTTCGGAATTCTTCTGGCGGTCGCTCGGGCGGGTGACAAAGCATCAATGAATCAGACATTCCGCCAGAGCCTCCTGCGGGGCATATGCGCCATTTAAGGGGTATGAAGCATGACAGAACGGACAGCGAAAGCCGTGAAATCACGTGATCGGATCGCTTTGTCGACTTGATCGCCGAGGGTTAACAGCCAAGCTATGAGAGGTATTGGCCACAAAGAAGTGAACGAGGTTTTACGCAATACAGGTTTCGGCGCTATCGTGCCTTAGATGTTCCACGCTGCCATGACTCCCCCTCGCGCAGTGAGGTCCCGGACGGTTTCTCCCAGTTCCTGGTGGGAGGGCCTGTGACCAACTCCCTGCGCCCGCACGGCTATCAGCGGGCTCCCCTCCCCCCGGTCCAGGAGGCGGCACCCCCCTCTCCCACCTCGCGGGACAACGAAGCAGGACAACACAAGGCGGCCCCGCCCGCCCCGAGCGTTCCGGCCGGACAGAAGCCGAAGCAGCGCGACGCGTTCTTCGACAACGCCAAGTACCTGGCGATCGTGCTGGTCGCGATGGCCCACTCCTGGGAACCGCTCACGGATCACAGCCGCACCGCGGAAGCGCTGTACATGACGGTGTACACCTTCCATATGCCGGCCTTCATCGTGATCTCCGGCTACTTCTCGCGCAGCTTCGACATGCGGCCGGACCGGCTCAAGCGGCTCATCACCGGGATCGCGGTCCCGTACGTGATCTTCGAGGTGGCCTACACCTTCTTCAAGCGCTGGGCCGACGACGACCCCACGTATGACTTCAGCCTGCTGGACCCCTGGTACCTCACCTGGTTCCTGATCGCGCTCTTCGTCTGGCGGCTGTCCACGCCCATCTGGAAGCTGGTCCGCTGGCCGGTCCCGCTCTCGCTGGCGGTCGCCACACTCGCGTCGGTCTCCCCCGACATCGGCGATGACCTCGACCTCCAGCGGGTGCTCCAGTTCCTGCCCTTCTTCGTGATGGGCCTGTGCATGAAGCCCGAGCACTTCCAGATGGTCCGGCGGCGCGAGGTGCGCTGGCTGTCGCTGCCGATCGGTCTGTGCGCCCTGGCGTTCGCCTACTGGGCGGCGCCGCGGATGAACTCGGCCTGGTTCTACCACCGGGACAGCGTCCAGGAGCTCGGCGCTCCGCCATGGACCGGTCCGGTGATGACGCTGGCCCTGTTCGGCTGCTCTGTCGTGCTGGTCAGCTGCTTCTTCGCCTGGGTGCCGCGGCGCCACATGTGGTTCACCGCGCTGGGCGCCGGAACGCTGTACGGCTACCTGCTGCACGGCTTCCTCGCCAAGGGCTCCCGCTTCTGGGGCTGGTTCGACGAGTACGAGTGGCTGCACAAGCCGCTCGGCGAGATCACGGTCACGATCATCGCGGCCTCCGTGGTCACGGTGCTGTGCACTCCCCCGGTCCAGCGTGCCTTCCGCTTCGCGATGGAGCCGAAGATGGCGTGGGCCTTCAAGAAGGACCCCGCAGAACAGGCCCGCAGCCGCACCACGACGGCGGCCTGAGCACACCCACCGGGGATCCGCGGGACGGAACGGCGAAGAGGGCCGGAGCCATTGGCTCCGGCCCTCTTCGTTCCCCCTCCCTCTAGGGACCCCGGCGCTTCCGGCGCAGCGCCGCCCGCGCGGGCAGCCCCGTCGCCACGAGGCCGAGCGCCACCGCGGAGCCCGCGAAGGCGCCGTAGGTGACCGGTGGGATGTACGGGCCCTCCCCGGTCAGCCCGCGGGTCATCGGGGTGAGCGTCGCCAGGGCGATGGCCGTGCCCAGGACGATGCCCGCGGTGACCACCAGCAGCGCCTCCCAGCGCACCATTCCGAGGATCTGCCGGCGGGTGGAGCCGATCAGCCGCAGGGTGCTCAGCTCGCGGCGGCGGTCGAGCACCGTCATCACCAGGGCGTTGGCGGCGGCGACGGCGGCGAAGCCGCCGAGGACCGCGGCCATGGTGGTGTTGGCCCAGGCGTTGAGCTCGCGCTCCTCGTCCTGGCCGGCCGCGTAGCCGTCCCGGTCGGTGACCTGCGCGCCGATCCGGCCGAGGGCCGCCGCGACGGCCGCCCGGTCCGCGCCCGCGTCGTCCCGTACCAGCACCGTGCTGTCGAAGGACGACGTCATATGGGCCGTCAGCGCCGCCCGGGGAAGGGTGACCCGGGCGAGGCCCAGACCCCGCCCATAGGTGGCGACCACCTTCGGCCGCACAGCGGTGCCGTCCGGGAGCCGCAGCCGCAGCCGGTCGCCGACCCCGACGCCCGCCGCCTCCGCCACGTTCGCGTCGACCGCCACCCGGCCCGGGCCGAGATCGTCCAGCCGGCCGGTACGGAGGTCCAGGTCCTGCACCGCCGCCAGGGCGCGGCCGCCGCCCGAGACACCCTGGGCGGAGACGCCTTCCAGCGGACTGGATCCGCCCGAGCCGGTCGGGACCAGGACGCCGGTACGCAGGACGCCCACCGCCGCCGTGACGCCCCGGACGGACGCGGCCCGTCCGGCGGTGCCGGCCGGGAGGCCGTCGGGTGCGGTGAGCACCTGGTCGGCGACGATGCCCGCCCGGGACTGCTCCGCCGTCACGTGGTCCTCACTGGTGTGCAGGAAGACCAGGGTGGAGGAGAAGGCCATGGCCAGCACGATCGGGGTGATCGCGGAGGCGAGCCGGCCGGCGTTGGCCCGGGTGGTGGTGGACGCCAGATGGGCCGCGGCCGATCCCGCGCGCAGCGGCATCCCGATCAGCCAGGCGCACAGCCGGGCGATCTGCGGGCCGAGCAGCCCCACGGCGAGCATGAAGAGCATCACGACGCCGAGGGCGGCGTTGGCCGCGTCCTCACCGGTGGCCGAGGCGGCGACCCCGGCAAGGACGAAGCCGCCGACGAGGGCGGCCAGGCCCAGTGGCGTACGGATCAGTCCGGGCCGCAGCCGTTCGACGGCCGCCTCGCCGATGGCCTGGCCCGGTGTGATCCGCGCGGGGCGGCGGGCGGCCACCAGCCCCGCCAGGAGAGCGGTCAGCAGGACCGCGCCGACGGCGATCGCCGGCGGCAGCCAGGAGAGCGCGAACTCCACCTCCCCGGGGACCGCCCCCTTGTCCTTGAGCTGTCCGAACCACCAGCGCGCCAGGGCGATTCCGGGCAGACAGCCGAGCGCGCCCGCGAGCGGTGCGACCAGCAGGGCCTCGGTGGCGATCGACCGGCGGATCTGGCGCGGGGTGGCGCCGATCGCGCGCAGCAGCGCGAATTCGCGGCGGCGCTGGCCGACGGAGAGGGCGACGGTGCCCGCGGCGGTGAAGACGGCGACGGCGGTGGCCACTCCGCCGAAGGAGCCGCCGAGGGCGATGAGCATCTCCTTCGCCTCGGCGAGCGCGGGCTCCTCGACGTCGCCACGGCCCTCGCCGGTGTGGACGCCCCGAGCGTGGGCGGCGCCCCGGAAGGCCCGCTCCAGACGGTCGGCGAGCGTGTCGGCCGTGGTGCCGGGTCCGGGGCGGACGAGGATCGCGTCGACGTCACGGGGGTGGCCGCTGAGCGCCCCCGCCCGGCGGTCGGTGAACCAGGCGGCCGGCCCCTCGTCCTCGGCGGAGTGCGCAGGGCCGGTGGTACGGGCGAGTCCGGACACCCGGAAGGTGTGGTCGCCGTCCGGCGCGGTCACGGTGATCCGCCCGCCCACGCCGGTGTCCGCGGCCCGGGCGGCGGCCTCGGTGAGCACCGCCTCGCCGCCGCGCGGGGCGCTGCCCTCGGCCAGGGCGATACCGGTGAAGGGGGCCGCGCCCCAGCCGTGGCCGGTCAGCCCGCCGTCGGCGGTGCGCAGCGGGAAGGTCAGATCGGGTGCCGCGGCGGCGGCGCCCGGGGTGCGGGCTGCGGTGGCGACGAGAGCGGCGTCGAGCCGGGCCCGGTCGGGGACCTGCAGGCTGTCGGCCGTGTCCCCGCTGCCGTAGCCGACCTCCTGACCGGCGGTGGCCACGACGGGGGCGGCGGCGTAGCGCTCCGGCGGTACGGAGGCCCTCAGGCCGGTCTCCAGCAGGATCCCGCAGGCGGACACGATCATCGCGGCGAGCATCAGGGCGATGAAGGTGCCCGCGAAGGCGGACGGTTTGAACCGGACGGCGGCGCGGGCCAGTCCGTTGCTGAGCGACCTCATCGGACCGGTCCCCCGGCCATGGCAGCGGCGGCGGGGGCCCGGCCGGTGAGCCGGGTCATCCGCTCGGCGATCTCGGCTGCCGGGGAGCGGGGCAGCCGGTCGGCGATGGATCCGTCGGCGAGGAAGAGCGTGTGGTCGGCGTAGCCGGCGGCCACCGGGTCGTGGGTGACCATGACGACGGTCGCACCGAGCGCGTCCACGGCGTGCCGCAGCAGGACGAGCACTTCGGCGGCGGTGACGGTGTCCAGGGCCCCGGTCGGCTCGTCGGCGAAGACGACGTCGGGGCGGGTGACCAGGGCGCGGGCGATGGCCACCCGCTGCTGCTGGCCGCCGGAGAGCTGCCCGGGGCGGCGCCGGGAATGCTCGTGCAGTCCGACCTGGGCGAGCACTTCGCGCGCCAGGCGCCGGTCGGGGCGGACGCCCGCGAGCCGCAGGGGGAGCAGCACGTTCTGCTCGGCGGTGAGCGAGGGCAGCAGATTGAATGCCTGGAAGACGAAGCCGAGGCGGCTGCGGCGCAGCGCGGTGAGCTTGTTCTCGCTCATGCCGGTGATCTCGGTGCCGCCCAGCGTCACGGATCCCGCGGTGGGCCGGTCGAGTCCCGCGGCGCACTGGAGGAATGTGGACTTGCCGGATCCGGACGGGCCCATGACGGCGGTGAAGCTGCCGCGCGGCAGCGCGAGGTCGATCCCGCGCAAGGCGTGCACGGCGCGGCCGCCGCGGCCGTAACTGCGGCGCACGCCCCGCAGTTCGACGGCGTGGTCGCGGGTTCCGGCCGTGTGGTGCTCGCCGGTGTGATGCCCGCTGGTGTGATGCTCGCGTCGCCGCCCGCGCAGCCGCATGGTTTCCGCCTTCCGAGGAGTTCGCCCGACCCCTCGAACGTACGGAGCGCGGAGCGGCCGCGGCCATGGCGGTTTCCGGTGTGTACGGGGTGGGGCTAACCCCCGGTGACCTGGGGGGTCGTCCTAGTCGCGGCAGATCAGCAGCAGCGCGCGGTCGTCGTTGACGTCCTTGGCGACGGTCTCGATCAGATGCCAGGCGGCGCCGTGGAAACCCGAGGAGACATAGCGGTCGGCCTCGCCGGTGAGCCGGTCGATTCCCTCGCTGATGTCGCGGTCGGCGGTCTCCACGAGGCCGTCGGTGAAGAGCATCAGGACGTCGCCGGCGCGCAGGGTGCCCTTGATGGGGTCGAACTGGGCGCCGTCGTAGACGCCGAGGAGCGGGCCGTCGGCGGCCTTCTCCTCCCATTTGCCGGTGCCCGCGCTGAGCTGGAGCGCGGGGAGGTGCCCGGCGGAGAACAGCTCGAAGTCGCCGCTGTCCAGGTCCAGGACGAGGTGGACGGAGGTCGCGAAGCCCTCGTCCCAGTCCTGGCGCAGGAGGTAGCCGTTGGCGGCGGGGAGGAAGCCGTGCGGCGGCAGGGAGCCGAGCAGTCCGCCGAAGGCGCCGGAGAGCAGCAGGGCGCGGGAGGCCGCGTCCATGCCCTTGCCGGAGACATCGGTGAGGACGACCTCGAGGGTGCGGCCGCCGCCGGTGCGGGCGGCCACCACGAAGTCGCCGGAGAAGGACTGGCCCCCGGCCGGGCGCAGGGCCATCTCGCGGTGCCAGCCGCGCGGCAGCCCGGGCAGTTTGCTCTGCACCCGGATCCGCTCGCGCAGGTCGAACAGCATGGTGCCGCCGCGCCGCCAGGGCACGCCGACCCGGCTGCGGAACTGGGCGATCAGCAGGCCGAAGAAACCGACGGCGGCGACGACCAGGATGGTGCCGGGGGTCACCCGGGAGGAGGCGTCCTCCTCGGTGTAGGGGCCGAGGACGGCGGATTCCACGATCAGGGCGGTGGCGGCGGCCGCGTAGAGGGCGAGCAGGCTGGCCGGGCGCAGCAGCAGACCGCCCGCGACGATGGGCAGTACGAGTGCGGAGGGGGCGCACCAGTCGGGCTGGGCGATGGTGCCGCAGGCGATGGCGGGGACCCCGAGGAGCAGCATGGCCAGTGCCAGCCGGTCGGAGCCCTCACCGCGGAAGTAGTCCACTCCGGCTTTGCGCACGCCGGTGCGAGCCCGGTGCAGTGCTCTGCGCATCCGGGCCATCGGAGTGTCCACGCCGCCTGTCATTGCACCGGGACCCTACCCACCCGTTTGGACGCGCGTCGATTCGTGGCGCGTCGAACCACCCGCGCAGGGGGGCAATCGTAAGCGAAATTCGTTCGCGTGTACGGGAAACGGCTGCTAGGGATGGGAATATGACGACTGAGCTGCGCGTGCTCGATCCTGCGGTTTGGGATGATTGGTACGGAAAGCTGGTACTCGCATTCGGCGGAGTTCCCGAAGCGCCCGAGGAATCCGGGCTCTGGCGGGAGTTGACCGAATGCGAGCGCTCGATCGGGGTCTGGGACGGCGCGGACATCGTCGGCACCGCGGGGCTCTTCAGTTTCCGGATGACGGTTCCCGGCGGCGCCTCGGTGGCCGCACCCGGTGTGACCATGGTCAGTGTGCAGGCGACGCACCGGCGGCGCGGCGTGCTGCGCTCGATGATGAGACGCCAGCTCGACGACATCCGCGCCATGGGCGAACCGCTGGCGGTGCTGACCGCGTCGGAACCGGACATCTACGGCCGGTTCGGCTACGGCATCGCCACCCAGAGCGCGTACGCGGAGATCGACACCGACCGGGTGCGGCTCGCCGTTCCCGAGGGCACCGACCGGGTGACCCTGCGGGAGGTGGCACCGGCCGACGGGACCGGGGCCTGCGAGGCCGTGTACGCCCGGCTGGTGCCCACCCGGCCGGGCATGCTGGAGCGGCTGCCGAAGTGGGAGCGGCTGCCGGTGCTCGACCCGCCCGGTGAGCGCGAGGGCGCGTCCCCGCTGCGCTGTGTGCTGGCCGAGTCGGACGGCGAGGTCACCGGGTACGTCCGGTTCGCCATCAAACCGGACTGGGACCTGGCGGGGCCCAAGGGCACGATCGTGCTGCGCGATCTGGAGGCCCTGGACCCGGCGTCCCGCGCGGCGCTGTGGCGCTTCCTGTTCGAGATCGACCTGACCTCGGTCATCCGCACCGGCGGCCGGCCGGTCGACGATCCCTGGCAGCACCTGGTCTCGGACATCCGGCGGTGCCAGGTGCGGCTGCGGGACTCGCTGCACGTACGGCTGGTGGACGTGGGCGCGGCGCTGGAGGCGCGTGCGTACACCGCCCCGCTGGACGTCGTCCTGGAGGTCGCCGACCCCTTCTGCCCCTGGAACGAGGGGCGCTGGCGGCTGACCGGCGACGCCAAGGGCGCCTCCTGCGCCCGTACCTCCGATGCCCCCGATCTGCGCCTCGGTGTGCGGGAGTTGGGGGCCGCGTACCTCGGCGGGGTGTCACTGGACGCCCTGGCGGGGGCGGGCCGGGTGCGGGAGGTCCGCGAGGGGGCGCTGGAGGCGGCGTCGGCGGCCTTCCTGAGCACCCGGGCCCCCTGGCTCCCGCACGGTTTCTGAGGCGGCCGGCGGGGCGCTCAGGCCCGTTGGCAGCCGGGGCACCAGAAGAGATTGCGGGCGGCGAGGTCGGCGGTGCGGACCTCGCCGCCACAGATGTGGCAGGGCTGACCGGCGCGGCGGTAGACGTAGACCTCGCCGCCGTGGTCGTCCACGCGGGGCGGGCGGCCCATGGCCTCGGGGGTGTGCTCGGGCCGGACGGTGTCAATCCGGTTGTTCCGCACGCCCTCGCGCATCAGCTCCGCCAGATCGGCCCAGATGGCGTCCCATTCGGCGCGGATGAGCCCGCGGCCGGGGCGGTACGGGTCGATGCCGTGCCGGAACAGCACCTCGGCGCGGTACACATTGCCCACCCCGGAGACGATCTTCTGGTCCATGAGCAGGGCGGCGACGCTGACCCGGCTGCGGGAGATCCGGTCCCAGGCACGCTCACCGTCGTCCTGCGGGCGCAGCGGGTCGGGGCCGAGCCGGTCGTGCACCGCCTGTTTCTCGTCCTCGGTGATCAGCCCGCAGGCCGTCGGGCCGCGCAGGTCCGCGAAGCCCTCCGGGTTCTCCAGCCGCAGCCGGACGGTGTCGGTGGGCGGCGGGGCGGGGGCCGGGCCGAAGCCGTACTTCCCGAAGAGCCCCAGGTGGACGTGGACCCAGCCGGAGGCGGCGAAATCCAGGAAGAGGTGCTTGCCGTGGGCCTCGGCGTGGTGCAGCGGCCGGCCGTCGATCAGGGCGGCACCGTCCGCGAACTTGCCCTGCGGGCTGCTGGCCCGGACGGGCCGGCCGCCGAATCGCTGAAGGTGGTCGGCGGCCAGCCGGTGGATGGTGTGCCCTTCGGGCATCAGCCGTGATCGGGGTGGTGCGCCGGGATCGGGGGCAGCTCACCGGTGGTCTCGTACGCGGCGAGCATCTCGATCCGCCGGGTGTGGCGCTCCTCACCCGAGTAGGGGGTGTTGAGGAAGATCTCGACGAACTTGGTCGCCTCTTCTTCCGTGTGCATACGGGCGCCCACGCTGATCACGTTGGCGTTGTTGTGCTCGCGACCGAGCGCGGCCGTCTGCTCACTCCACGCGAGAGCGGCCCTGATGCCCTTGACCTTGTTGGCCGCGATCTGTTCACCATTACCGGATCCGCCGATCACGATGCCGAGGCTGTCCGGGTCGGCGGCGGTCCGCTCTGCGGCACGCAGACAGAACGGCGGGTAGTCGTCCTGGGCGTCGTAGATGTGCGGGCCGCAGTCGACGGGCTCGTGCCCGCCCGCCCTGAGCCACTCCACGAGGTGGTTCTTGAGGTCGTAACCGGCATGGTCGGAACCGAGGTACACGCGCATGTCCCGAGTGTGACACGCCCGTGTCCCCCTTGCCCCGCCGGGTATGCGACCCCGAAAACCACGCCAAAACCAAGGAACCTCAAGGAAAGCTCAAGTAACAATCCGGAATCAAAGGTTCATCAAACGGTCTTCCTGAGATTCACTGGCGTCGCTCGTAACCCGAGAGCAAAGGAACCGAGCCCATGAGCGCACAACCCGCGACCACCTCGGAGCAGCAGAGGCCCGGCGACTCCGGCCCCGGCTCCCCCGACGGCCTGAAGGCCGGACTCAAGAACCGACATCTGTCGATGATCGCCATCGGCGGAGTGATCGGCGCCGGCCTCTTCGTGGGCTCCAGTGCGGGCATCGCCAAGGCGGGCCCCGCCATTCTGATCTCTTACGCCCTCGTCGGCCTGATGGTCGTCCTGGTGATGCGGATGCTGGGTGAGATGGCCGCGGCCAACCCCAGCTCCGGCTCGTTCTCCGCCTACGCGGACCGGGCCCTCGGCCGCTGGGCCGGATTCTCCATCGGCTGGCTGTACTGGTTCTTCTGGGTCGTGGTGCTGGCCGTCGAGGCGACCGCCGGCGCGGTCATCCTCGAGGGCTGGGTACCGTCCGTACCGCAGTGGGCCTGGGCCCTCATAGTGATGGTCGTGCTGACCGCCACCAACCTGGCCTCGGTCGCCTCCTACGGCGAGTTCGAGTTCTGGTTCGCGGGCATCAAGGTCGTCGCCATCGCCGCCTTCATCGTGATCGGCGGACTGGCCGTCTTCGGCGTCCTGCCGGGCTCGGACAACCCCGGAGCCGGTCTGGACCACCTGACCGACCACGGAGGCTTCCTGCCGAACGGACCGGGAGCGATCCTCACCGGTGTGCTGCTGGTCGTCTTCTCGTTCATGGGCAGTGAGATCGTCACCCTGGCCGCCGGTGAGTCCGAGGACCCGCAGCGTGCCGTCTCCAAGGCCACCAACAGCGTCATCTGGCGTATCGCGGTGTTCTACCTGGGCTCGATCTTCGTCGTGATCACCCTGCTGCCCTGGGACTCCAAGCAGATCGCCGACAAGGGCTCCTACGTCGCCTCGCTGGACTCCATCGGCATTCCGCACGCCGGCCAGGTCATGAACGTCATCGTGCTGACCGCCGTGCTCTCCTGCCTCAACTCCGGCCTGTACACCGCGTCCCGGATGGCGTTCTCGCTCGGCCAGCGCGGTGACGCCCCGGCCGCCTTCGGCCGGACCAACTCCCGCGGTGTCCCGCAGGCCGCGATCCTCGGCTCGGTCGTCTTCGGTTTCGTCGCCGTCTGGTTCAACTACCAGTGGAAGGACACCGTCTTCGACTTCCTGCTGAACTCCTCGGGTGCCATCGCGCTCTTCGTGTGGCTGGTCATCTGCTTCACCCAGCTGCGGATGCGCGGGATCATCCTGCGGGAGAACCCGGACAAGCTGATCGTCCGGATGTGGCTGTTCCCGTACCTGACCTGGGCGACCATCGCCATGATCTCGTTCGTGCTGGTCTACATGCTCACCGACGACGCCGGGCGCGAGCAGGTCCTCCTCTCCGCGCTGGTGGCCGCGCTGGTGGTGGCCTTCGCCCTGGTCCGCGACAAGATGTCGCCGAGCCACCAGGCGACGGGCACCGAGGGCAAGACCAAGGAGTCCGTGGCTCCGTAACCGCCTCCCCGCCCCTCCGGGGGCTCCGGGTGACGACGAGCGACGCCGCAACGGGCCGGGGCCCGCACCAGTGGATGGTGCGGGCCCCGGCTCCGTATGCCTCCGGACGCCGCTGGTGCCCCTGTGAGGCCCCACCGGGCCCCCTGGGGGTCCGGTGGGGCCCCGGTGAGGGCTCACGGCGTCGTACGGCGGTGCTCAGCCGTGGCGGCCGAGCAGCTTCCAGGCGGCGGGCAGCGCGCCCATCGCCAGCGCGGCCTTCAGGGCGTCCCCGATGAGGAAGGGGGTCAGCCCGGCGGCGACCGCCTGGGAGAAGGAGATGTCGGCGGCCAGCGCCAGGTAGGGAACGCCGACCGCGTAGATGATCGCCGATCCGACCGCCATGGTGCCCGCGGTGCGCAGCGCCCCGCGGTCGCCACCGCGCCGGGCCAGGGCGCCCACCACGGTCGCGGCGAGCATCATGCCCAGCACATAGCCGAAGGACGGGGCCGCGGCACCGGAGTCGCCCTCGGCGAACCACGGCATACCCGCCATCCCGGCCAGGGCGTACAGCAGCAGGGATGCGAAACCGCGTCCGGCGCCCAGCGAAGTGCCCACCAGCAGGGCGGCGAAGGTCTGGCCGGTCACCGGCACCGGCGAACCGGGAACCGGCACCGACACCTGTGCGGCCAGCCCGGTCAGCGCGGCGCCGCCGAGCACCAGTACGGCGTCACGGGCCAGGGCACGCCGGTCGGGGCGTCCGGCGGTGCGGGCGGGGAAGACCACGTCCGCGAGGACCGTACCGGTCGGGGCGGTGGGCGAGGCGGTGCTCATCAGCGAAGCTCCCAGGTGAGAGGTGGTGGACAGCGGTGGTGAACAATAGGGCGACGCTAACCCGGCGGGGCCGTACCGATCACCATCGGTTGACCACAAAGGGCGGAGCGCGCACTTGGCGGCTTCCGGCATAGCGCCGCGATACAGAGCGTCACCGAGGTGTCCGATATCCAGACAATCCAGCTCGCAGTGTTGTCCTCACCGGACACACGCCTCACACTGAGCTCGTTTTGCACCCGTCCGCCCCCCCCACCCAAGGGACAGAGAAGAGCACATGAATCGGACACCTGCGTCCTCCGCGCCACAGCGCGACATGGAGGCAAGCGGCGCGGGCACACCCGCCTCGCCCGCGCTCTCCCACGGCCTCAAGCAGCGCCATCTGTCGATGATCGCCCTCGGTGGGGTGATCGGAGCGGGCCTGTTCGTCGGCTCCGGTGCCGGAATCGCCGCCGCCGGCCCCTCGATCGTGCTCGCCTACGCCATGTCCGGGCTGCTGGTGATGCTGGTCATGCGGATGCTGGGCGAGATGTCGGCCGCCAATCCGGCCTCGGGATCCTTCTCCGTGCACGCGGAGCGGGCCATCGGGCCGTGGGCGGGGTTCACCGCCGGCTGGATGTTCTGGGTGCTGCTGTGCGTGGGCATCGCGGCCGAGGCGATCGGCGCCGCCGGGATCATGGTCCAGTGGTTCCCGAGCACCGACTCCTGGATGTGGGTCGCCCTGTTCATGGCGGTCTTCTGCGCCACCAACCTGGCGGCGGTCAGCAACTTCGGTGAGTTCGAGTTCTGGTTCGCCGCGCTCAAGATCGCCGCGATCACCCTCTTCCTGGTTCTCGGCGTCCTGGCGATAGCCGGTGTGCTGCCGGGCACCGACGCCCCGGGCGGCTCCAACCTCTCCGGGGACGGCGGCTTCCTGCCCAATGGCCTGGACGGCCTGGTGGTGGGTCTGCTCGCCTCGGTGTTCGCCTACGGCGGTCTGGAGACGGTGACCATCGCCGCCGCCGAGTCCGAGAACCCGGTCAAGAGCGTCGCCTCGGCCGTGCGCACCGCGATGTGGCGGATCGCCCTGTTCTACGTCGGCTCCATGCTGGTCGTCGTCACGCTGATCCCGTGGGACGACAAGGCGATCCTGTCCGACGGCCCGTACGTGGCGGTCCTGGACCACCTCGACATCCCCGCGGCCGGCAACATCATGAACGTCATCGTGCTGATCGCCCTGCTCTCCGCGATGAACGCCAACATCTACGGCGCCTCCCGGATGTCGTACTCGCTGGTCGCCCGCGGTGAGGGCCCGGCCTTCCTGGGCAAGGTCAGCGGCGGTGTCCCCCGGCTCACCGTGCTCGCCTCCTCCTTCTTCGGCTTCGTCGCGGTGCTGCTGAGCTACTGGTGGCCGGACACCATCTTCAAGTGGCTGCTCAACATGGTCGGCGCCGCGGTGCTGGTGGTGTGGGCCTTCATCGCCGTCGCCCAGCTGCGGATGCGCAGCAGGCTCCAGCGCGAGGCGCCGGAGAAGCTGGTGGTCAAGATGTGGCTGTTCCCCTACCTCACGTGGGTGGCGCTGGCCGCCACGATCGGTGTGCTGGGCCTGATGCTCCGCGAGGCCGACACCCGCAGCCAGCTGTACGCCACGGCCGGTCTGACGGTGGCGCTGGCGATCATCGGCTACGTCCGCCAGCGGGCGGTGACCCGCAAGGGCTGACTCGGGGGTGGGCTTCGGCCTGCCGCTCGGTCAACGATTCGCGGTTCTGCACGACGAACGGGTGCTCGGGTCCGAGCACCCGTTCGCGGCGTTCGAGCAGCTGCCGTTGAACGGCCAGCCCGTGGGCAACCCGGGCTGTGAGCGACGGTGTCGCCAGAGTCCGCGGATGACCGGGGCTTGCAGGCGGATGCGCTCGCCTCAGGCCGTCCTTGTCCGGCCAGGGCGTCCAGGGACAACTGCCAGGTGCGGCCCACGAGATGGCGGGGCCGGGTAGTGCCGGACCGGGTCGGGTAGGGACCCCGTGCCGGTGCCGTGGTGGTGGTGCTCCTCGATGTACTGGTCGCCGCCGGTCTGGAAGACCCGGCCCTGGCCGGAGGCGCGGCCGTCGATCGGCATGGGGCCGCTCACCGCTCGGTGATGTGCTGATCGCGTCCGGCCTGGTGGACCCGGCCGCTGCCGGACGCCTCGGCCGTCAGATGGATCTCGCCGGCGGCGGGCCGCTGATCCGGCAGCCGGGGGTTCAGCTCGTCCAGGATGCGGCGCAGCTCTTCCGCGACCTCCGGCCGCGCCACCAGGAGCCGCCGCACCCGGCCCTGCCACTCCGTGGTCAGCTCCGCCTCGGACTCCGCGTCGCCCGTCTCGCGCGCGAGCAGCAGATCGGCACGGCTCGCCTCGAGCTCCTCGCCGATGCCGTCGGCCCTGGCGGGCTGGAACCTCTGCCAGAGCGAGACGAGGCCGTCCCGGGCCGATTCCCAGGCGTTGGTGGTCATCAGCGTGACCATGGTGGTGCCGGCGGTCCTGGCGAGATCGGCGATCTGAGGATCCATGCCCTCCCCCTTCGAGCGACCTTTGATCTTAGATCCGCCGCTCCCCACGCGCATGCGTCCGGTCAGGCCACGCCCAGGTGAACGGCGGGGCGGGTCCTCGGTCCGGGGGCGCACCGCGCCTCCTTCTTTCGGACCAGAGATCCACTCCCCACTGGCGAAGAATGTTCTTGCTGATAGCGTGCAGTTGCAAGCTAATTGCATTAAGCCGGTCCCGGAGGGCTTCGCATGGCCATCTACACACTTCCTGAACTTCCGTATGACTACTCGGCGCTGGCCCCGGTCATCAGCCCCGAGATCATCGAGCTGCACCACGACAAGCACCACGCGGCCTATGTCAAGGGCGCGAACGACACGATGGAGCAGCTCGCGGAGGCGCGGGACAAGGACCAGTGGGGCTCCATCAACGGCCTGGAGAAGAACCTGGCCTTCCACCTGTCCGGCCACATCCTGCACAGCATCTACTGGCAGAACATGACCGGTGACGGCGGCGGCGAGCCGCTGGAGAAGGACGGGGTGGGCGAGCTCGCCGACGCGATCACCGAGTACTTCGGATCCTTCGCGGCGTTCAAGGCGCAGCTGTCCAAGGCGTCGGCGACGACGCAGGGCTCCGGCTGGGGTGTGCTCGCCTATGAGCCGCTGAGCGGGCGGCTGATCGTCGAGCAGGTCTACGACCACCAGGGGAACGTCGGCCAGGGCTCGGTGCCGATCCTGGTCTTCGACGCCTGGGAGCACGCCTTCTACCTGCAGTACAAGAACCAGAAGGTGGACTTCATCGAGGCCATGTGGAAGGTCGTGAACTGGCAGGACGTGGCGCGTCGCTACACGGCCGCCAAGGAGCGCGCGAACAACCTGCTGCTCGCGCCGTAACAGACCTCCTGCTTGCGTGATCGTCTTCTCACCGAACACCTGGCAGGCGGAAAAGGGGCCCCCGCGCGGTCGACTCGCGCGGGGGCCCCGCCGTCTTCCGACGACCTTCCGGTCGCCGGCCGTCCGGCCGTCGGTCAGTCGAAGATCGGGCCGACCGTCCGGGTCCGCTTGATCTCGTAGAAACCGGGGACGGAGGCCACCATCAGAGTGCCGTCCCACAGCTTCGCCGCCTCCTCGCCCTTGGGCGCGGGGGTCACCACCGGGCCGAAGAAGGCGATGCGCTCGCCCTCCGGGCCCGGTACGGCGATCACGGGGGTGCCCACGTCCTGGCCCACCAGCTCGATGCCCTCCTTGTGGGAGGCGCGCAGCTCGGTGTCATAGGCGTCGGAGTCGGCGGCGTCGGCGAGCTCGGCGGGCAGCCCCGCCTCTTCCAGCGCCGCCACGATCGTCTCGCGGTTCTTCTCCAGCCCCTGGTTGTGGAAACGGGTGCCCAGGGCGGTGTAGAGCGGGCCGAGCACCTGGCTGCCGTGCTTCTGCTCGGCGGCGATGCAGACCCGCACCGGCCCCCAGGCCGTCTTCAGCAGCTCGCGGTACTCCTCGGGCAGCTCGTCCAGCTTGGGCTCGTTCAGCACGGCCAGGCTCATCACATGCCAACGCACCTCGACCGGGCGCACCTTCTCCACTTCGAGCATCCAGCGCGAGGTCATCCAGGCCCAGGGGCAGAGCGGGTCGAACCAGAAGTCGGCGGGGGTCTTGGCGGTCTCGGTCACGGTGTCTCCTCGGGCGGGGCGCCTGTGAAAAGCAGGGGTTATCGGGGCTCTCCTCCAGGACAACGCATGCGTGATCGGGCCTCATTCCCCGATTCCCCCGGGGAGTACGGCGTGACATGATGCGCGCTGTCCGATATTCGAGACGAGAGCGAGGGAGTCCGCGTCGTGCCTGGTGAGAACCTGACCCGTGACGAAGCCCGGGAGCGGGCGAGGCTGCTGACCGTGGACGCCTACGACGTGGCGCTCGATGTGCGGTCGGCCGTCGAGCCGCACACCGGTCCGGGGCCGCGTACGTTCCGTTCCACCACCACCGTGCGGTTCCGCTGCGCCGAGCCGGGCGCCTCGACCTTCGCCGATCTGGTGGCGCCCGAGGTCACCTCGGTGACCCTCAACGGCCGGGAGCTGGACCCGGCGGCCGTCTTCGACGGGGCCCGGATCGCGCTGGACGGGCTCGCCGCCGAGAACGAGCTGGTGGTGGACGCCCGGTGCGCGTACAGCCGCACCGGGGAGGGGCTGCACCACTTCGCCGACCCCGAGGACGGCGAGGTCTACCTCTACACCCAGTACGAGCCGGCCGACGCCCGCCGGGTCTTCACCACCTTCGAACAGCCGGACCTCAAGGCCCCGTTCACCTTCGCGGTGACCGCGCCCGGCCACTGGACCGTGCTGAGCAACGGCACCGCGGCGCGCAGCGAACCCGCCGCCTCCGGCTCCGGCACCACCACCCACTTCACCCCGACGCTGCCCATCTCCAGCTACATCACGGCGGTCGTCGCGGGCCCGTACCACTACGAGACGGACACCTACCGGCGCACCCTGCCCGACGGCACGGAGCTGGAGATCCCGCTGGGCGCGCTGTGCCGGGCGGGGCTGGCCAAGCACTTCGACGCGGACGACATCTTCACCGTCACCAAGCAGGGACTGGACTTCTTCCACGACCGCTTCGACTACCCGTACCCGTTCGGCAAGTACGACCAGGCGTTCGTGCCCGAGTACAACATCGGCGCCATGGAGAACCCGGGGTGCGTGACCTTCCGCGAGGAGTTCGTCTTCCGCGGCAAGGTCACCCGGTCCTCGTACGAGGGGCGGGCCAACGTCATCCTCCACGAGATGGCGCATATGTGGTTCGGCGACCTGGTGACCATGGAGTGGTGGGACGACCTGTGGCTCAAGGAGTCCTTCGCGGACTTCATGGGCGCCTTCGCGCTGGTCGGCGCCACCCGGTTCACCGACGGCTGGATCACCTTCGCCAACCGCCGCAAGTCCTGGGCGTACCGCGCCGACCAGCTTCCCTCCACCCACCCGGTCACCGCCGACATCCGTGACCTGGAGGACGCCAAGCTCAACTTCGACGGGATCACCTACGCCAAGGGCGCCTCGGTGCTCAAGCAGCTGGTGGCCTACGCGGGCCAGGACGCCTTCCTGGAAGGCGCGCGACGCTACTTCAAGCGCCACGCCTTCGGCAACACCCGGCTGACCGACCTGCTGGCGGTGCTCACCGAGACCTCGGGCCGGGACATGGCCGCGTGGTCCCGGGCGTGGCTGGAGACGGCGGGCGTCAATGTGCTCACCCCGCAGCTCACCTGTGACGCGGCCGGGCACATCACCGAGCTGGCGGTGGTCCAGGAGGCCGCCGAGAGTCATCCCACGCTGCGCCCGCACCGGATCGCGGTGGGGCTGTACCGGAAGGACGAGGCCGGGGCGCTGGTGCGCTACGCCCGCGCGGAGACCGATGTCGACGGGCCCCGTACGGTCGTCGGCGAGCTGACCGGTGCCGAGCGGCCGGATCTGGTCCTGGTCAACGACGACGACCTCACCTACTGCAAGATCCGCTTCGACGAGGGCTCGCTGGCCACCCTGCGCGAGCACCTGGGCGAGCTGAGCGATCCGCTGGCCCGTGCGCTGTGCTGGTCCGCGGTGTGGAACCTGACCCGGGACGGGCTGATGCCCGCCCGTGACTACCTGGGTCTGGTGCTGCGCTTCGCCGGGTCCGAGTCCGACATCGGCGTGCTCCAGATGGTCCAGACATGGGCGCTGTCCGCCCTGCACCACTACGCCGCGCCCGAGGCGCGCGAGGCGGCCGGCGCCCGGCTGGCGGAGGGCGCGCTCGCCGAACTGCGGCGCGCCGAGCCGGGCAGCGGACACCAGCTGGCGTGGGCGCGGTTCTTCGCCCAGCTCGCCACGGACGACTCCGAACTGCGGCTGCTGAGCGGACTGCTGGCCGGTACGGCCCGGATCGACGGCCTCGACGTCGACCAGGAGCTGCGCTGGACCTTCGTGGCGGCGCTGGCGGCGGCCGGGGCGGCGGACGAGTCGGATATCGCGGCCGAACTGGCCCGGGACGACACCGCGTCCGGCAAGCGCCACCAGGTGCGCTGTCTGGCCGCGCGGCCCTCGGCCGGGGTCAAGGCGGAGGCGTGGGCGGCCGTGGTGGACTCCGACCGGCTCTCCAACGCCCTGGTGGACGCCACCATCGCGGGCTTCGACCAGCCGGGCCAGCGGGAGCTGCTGACGCCGTACGCACCGCGCTACTTCGAGATGATCGAGCGGATCTGGCAGGAGCGTTCGATCGAGATCGCGATGGGCATCGTGCGCGGCCTGTTCCCGGCCACCCAGGGCGACGCCACCACGCTGAAGGCCACCGACGACTGGCTGGCCGCCCGGCCGGACGCGGCGCCAGCGCTGCGGCGGCTGGTGCTGGAGGCGCGGGACGATCTGGCGCGTGCCCTGCGCGGTCAGGAGTGCGATACCCGGGCAGCTGTCTGACGGACCGTTTTCGGCATTCGAACTCCCGTACTTTAGGACGGTGTTGTCCGGGTTTGTCGACGAGTTGGTAACAGCGGTGAGTGGGGCGGGGCGAGCGGGAATGGCCGGGGCATGAGCCACGACACGCCGCTGTCCCCCCGTCCGCTCCACCACCTCACCGACGTCCAGCGCCGGGTTCTGACCACCCGCCAGCTCCGGGAACACGGTGTCACCGCGGCCGTCGCCGCGGAGCGCTGCCGGGAGGGTGGGCCGTGGCAGCAGATCCTGCCGGGCGTCCATCTGCTCCACCCCGGTCCGGCCACCAGCGAGGAGCGGCTGCACGCGGCGCTGCTGTACACCGCGAGCCGCCGCCAGACGGCGGCGGCCGGGAGCGGCGCCGGGGACGAGGGGCCGTACGGCGAGGCGATGGTCACCGGGCTCGCGGCGCTGGCCCTGCACCACTTCTCCGCCGCTCCCCCGCTGGCCTCGCTGGACCACGTCGATGTGCTGGTGCCGCGCACCCGGCGGCTGCGCGCCACCGGCTATGTGCGGTTCGTCCGCTCCCAGACGATGCCCGGCCCGCGGTACCTCGCCGGAGTGCCCACCGCCCCGGTCGCCCGCGCGCTCGCGGACACGGTCGCCCGGCTCGGCGACGCGGTGCTGGTGCGCAGACTGCTCACCGAGTCCGTACGCCACGGCCACTGCGAGGCGGGGGCCGTGGTGAAGGAGCTGAGCCAGGCCCGGCTGCTGTCCCGGCCGTATGTGATCGACGCGGTGGACGCGCTGCTGGCCGAGGGCCGGGCCATCGCCGAGGGACGGCTGTACGACATGGTGCGCGGCCACGGGCTGCCCGAGCCGCTGTGGAACGTCGAACTGCGGCTGCCCGGCGGCCACCGCCTCGGCGAGGTGGACGCCTACTGGCGCGACCACGCGGTGGCGCTGGAGATCGACGCACGGGCGCCGCGCCACGACGAGTACGCGCTGCGCGGCGCCTACGCCCGTAAGCGCGAGCACCTGGAGGGGCTGGGCATCACGGTGGTGCGGACGACCCCGCGGAGGCTGCGGGAGGGGCTGGAGGAGCAGGCGGCGGTGGTGCGCACCGCCCTGATCGCGGCGGCCGACCGCGAGCCGGCCCCGTACGTCGTGGTGCTGCCGCGGTGACGGGCGCTGTGCCGGGCCGCCGCGCGGTGGCCGCCGCCCTGTGGGTGATCAGCCCTTGCGCAGCAGCAGTTCGGTGTTGCGGTCGCCCGGGTCACCGGCCAGCTTCTGGCTGGCGCCGGGCGCGTTGAAGGACAGTTCGCGGTAGAGCGCGGCCAGACCGGTCTGGGAGAGGTCGGAGTGGTCGGTGCGGCGCGGGGCGGCCGCCTCGATGAGCGTGGTGAACAGCGACAGGGTGCCGTCGTGGTTGTCCACCACCTCGACGACCCGGGCCAGTTGGGGGAAGTCCACGTGCGAGGCGGTGGTGATCTCCCAGAAGGTGCCGTGCGGGGTGATCTCGTTCTGGTGGCTGTGGCCGTTGATCCAGGCCCGTACCTGGGGGTGGCGCCGGAACAGCGCGATGATCTCGTCACCGCCGTGGCGGGCCTCGCCGGGGCGGGCCGGGTCGTGATTCATATTGGTCATGCTGCGGCTGTAGTGGTGGCTGAAGACCAGGACGTGGTCGTCCCGGTGCGCCTTCAGCGTCCGCTCCAGCCAGCTCAGCTGCGCGGTGCCGAGGGAACCGGTGTAGTGGCCGCCGGGGTCGGTGGTGTCCAGGCTGACGCCGATGACATCGTCCGAGATCCGGAACGAGTAGTAGAGCGTGTCCTGTTCCAGATTGGCCTTCGTGTAGCCGTGGCCGACAGGGCCGGGGCCGGTGCGCGCCGGGTCGAGGTGCGCGGCCAGGTACCCGGCCCGGGTGAACGGCGCGCGGCGCTCGTCGGGGGTGACCCTGCGCATGTCCCTGGCGTGCGCGCGCAGCAGGGCCTTCATGTCCTTGCCGCGCGGGTCGGCCCCCTCGCGCTCGCCCTGGTAGATCCTGGCGGCCTCGGCGGCCGGGACGATCTGGAGTTTGCGGTCGCCGGTGGCCAGCTCCGCCAGGTAGCCGCCGCCGAAGGAGTAGACCCCGCCGCCCAGGTCGTCGTGGTTGCCGACGGTCGAGTACCAGGGCAGCCGCAGTCCGGGGCTGTGCACGGTGCGCAGCGCCGCCTCCAGGAACCCGTCGATACGCGGGAAGCCGCGCTGCTTGTCGGCGTCGCGCAGCGCCCGGTCCGGGTGCCAGAACTCCTTGATCCCGCTGTTCTGGACGCCCTCGTACTGCCGGGGGTCGCCGGTGTTGGGAGTGATCCGGCCGCCGTTCATGGCGGTCAGGAACCAGTCCAGCTCGATCGTGGAGTTGTTGTCGGTGTTGTCGCCGGTGGTCATCACGAACGACAGCGGCGCCCCGGTGACCGGTCCGCCGCGCAGTCCGTTGACCCGCTCGATGAGCGAGGCGGCACCGACCACGGTCAGCGCCTCGTGCGGCCGCCAGGCCCCGGTGCGGCCCGAGCGCAGGAACTCGTAGCGCATCGGGTGCTGGACGTCGGTGATGTGCAGATCGGTGAGCTGGACGAAGGAGGCGAGCGCGGTGCGCCGGTCCTCCCGGCCCCCCTTGCCCGCCACGATGTCGGTCCGCACCCCGCGCGCCCAGGCCGGGCCGTCGGCGAGCTTGCGGTAGCCGATCGCGCCGTGCGCCGCCGAGACCGTCTCCAGCGTGGTGCCGGCCCTGGAGGGGGCGGCGGGCGCCTGCACCACCCGGCGGGCCGCGCCGTGCGCCATGGGGGGCTGTGAGGCGGTCGCGGAGCCGGTACCGGGACCGAAGGCGATACCCAGCGCCGCGGTGGCGCCGGTGGCGGTGGTGGCGGCCAGGAAGGTGCGGCGGTCGAGGGCGGTGACGGCAGAGGCGGCGGACCGTATGCGGGACATACGCGATCTCCCCGGGTGGATACGCGGAAGCGGCCGGGGCAGGGAACTGCCCCTCACTCCGGATCGTTGGCATCGGGAGTGGCCCCCGCGTGAACGCGACGGCAACGCCGGCCACCGATCTCCACACGTGGATCTCCGCGGTAGCAAACGGTTACCGCACCCTGGTGAACAGGCATTCTTCCGCTCACTCCGTGTTCATCCCGGAGGGAACCCGGCCGGCACGCCGCCGCGGCGAAACCCAGGAGCGGGCTATGTCACAGCCTGAGAGACTGGCCGCTGGGTAGGGGGTCCGGAACAGGCACGACTGAGGAAAAGGGTAGATATGAGGATCGGAATCGTCGGTGCGACCGGCCAGGTCGGCGGAGTGGTGCGCAACATACTCGCCGAGCGCGACTTCCCGGCCGAGGAGCTGCGCCTGTTCGCCTCGGCCCGGTCCGCGGGCCGCACACTGCCGTGGCGCGGCACCGAGGTCACCGTCGAGGACGCGGCCACCGCCGACTACTCCGGTCTGGACATCGTGATCTTCTCCGCGGGCGGCGCCACCTCCCGGGCGCTGGCCGAGAAGGTCGCCGGGCAGGGCGCCGTCGTGATCGACAACTCCTCCGCCTGGCGGATGGACCCCGAGGTCCCGCTGGTGGTCTCCGAGGTCAACCCGCACGCCGCGGTGGACCGCCCCAAGGGCATCATCGCCAACCCGAACTGCACCACCATGGCCGCCATGCCGGTGCTGCGCCCGCTGCACCAGGAGGCCGGGCTGACCGCCCTGGTGGCCACCACCTACCAGGCCGTCTCCGGTTCCGGTCTCTCCGGTGTCGCCGAACTCGACGGCCAGATCCGCAAGACCGCCGACCGCGCGGCCGAGCTCACCCACGACGGCGCGGCCGTCGAGTTCCCCGAGCCCGGTGTCTACGCCCGGCCGATCGCGTTCAACGTCCTCCCGCTGGCCGGGAAGATCGTCGACGACGGCCGCCATGAGACCGACGAGGAGCAGAAGCTCCGCAACGAGAGCCGCAAGATCCTGGAGATCCCGGAGCTCAAGGTCTCCGGCACCTGTGTCCGCGTGCCCGTCTTCAGCGGCCACTCGCTCCAGGTCAACGCCCGCTTCGAGCGTCCGATCAGCGTCGAGCGCGCCTATGAGCTGCTGGCCGGCGCCCCGGGCGTGGCCCTCTCCGAGATCCCGACCCCGCTCCAGGCCGCGGGCCAGGACCCGAGCTACGTCGGCCGGATCCGGGCGGACGAGACCGTGGAGCACGGCCTCGCGCTGTTCCTCTCCAACGACAACCTCCGCAAGGGCGCCGCGCTGAACGCGGTGCAGATCGCGGAGCTGGTGGCGGCCGAGCTCGGCTGAGCCACCCGGAGGCACCCGGGGCCGGAGCGGGACGGGCCAGCCGTCCCGCTCCGGCCCTTTTGTCCACCGCTTTTCCTACCGCCGCGAGGGCGGGTGTCCGTGGAAGGATGGCCGGAAACGCGACACAAGGAGAATGCCAGGTGCCTGGAACGAACCTCACCCGCGACGAGGCACAGCAGCGGGCCCGCCTGCTCACCGTCGACTCGTACGAGATCGACCTCGATCTCTCAGGCGCGCAGGAGGGCGGTACCTACCGCTCGGTGACCTCGGTGTGCTTCGACGCCGCCGAGTCGGGCGCGGAGTCGTTCATCGACCTGGTGGCGCCCACGGTGCACGAGGTGGTGCTCAACGGCGAGGCGCTGGACGCGGCCGAGGTGTTCGCGGACTCGCGGATCGCGCTGCCGGGGCTGCTGGCCGGGCGCAACGAGCTGCGGGTGGTGGCGGACTGCGCGTACACCAACACCGGTGAGGGACTGCACCGGTTCGTCGACCCGGTGGACCAGCAGGCGTATCTGTACACGCAGTTCGAGGTGCCGGACGCGCGCCGGGTCTTCGCCAGCTTCGAGCAGCCGGACCTCAAGGCCACCTTCCGGTTCACCGTGACCGCGCCCGAGGGCTGGACGGTGATCTCCAACTCGCCGACGCCCGAGCCCAAGGACAACGTCTGGCGCTTCGAGCCGACGCCGCGGATCTCCTCGTACATCACGGCCCTGATCGTCGGCCCGTACCACAGCGTGCACAGCTCCTACGAGAAGGACGGCCGCTCGGTGCCGCTGGGCATCTACTGCCGTCCCTCGCTGGCCGAGTTCCTCGACTCGGACGCGATCTTCGCGGTGACCCGGCAGGGCTTCGACTGGTTCGAGGAGAAGTTCGACTACCCGTATCCGTTCGCCAAGTACGACCAGCTCTTCGTCCCGGAGTTCAACGCGGGCGCGATGGAGAACGCGGGCGCGGTCACCATCCGCGACCAGTACGTCTTCCGCTCCAAGGTGACGGACGCGGCCTATGAGACGCGCGCGGAGACGATCCTCCACGAGCTGGCCCACATGTGGTTCGGCGACCTGGTCACCATGGAGTGGTGGAACGACCTGTGGCTGAACGAGTCGTTCGCCACCTACACCTCCATCGCCTGCCAGGCGCACGCCCCGGGCAGCAAGTGGCCGCACGCCTGGACCACTTTCGCCAACTCCATGAAGACCTGGGCCTACCGGCAGGACCAGCTGCCCTCCACCCACCCGATCATGGCCGAGATCCGTGATCTGGACGACGTGCTGGTCAACTTCGACGGCATCACCTACGCCAAGGGCGCGAGCGTGCTGAAGCAGCTCGTCGCCTACGTGGGCATGGAGGAGTTCTTCACCGGCGTCCAGGCGTACTTCAAGCGCCACGCCTTCGGGAACACCCGGCTCTCCGACCTGCTCGGCGCGCTGGAGGAGACCAGCGGCCGCGATCTGAAGACCTGGTCGAAGAAGTGGCTGGAGACCGCGGGAATCAACGTACTGCGCCCGGAGATCACCACGGACGCCACCGGCACCATCACCTCCTTCGCGGTCCGGCAGGAGGCCCCCGCGCTGCCGCCCGGCGCCACCGGTGAGCCGACGCTGCGGCCGCACCGCATCGCCATCGGCCTGTACGACCTGGACGCCACCGGCAAGCTGGTCCGCTCCGAGCGGATCGAGCTGGACGTGGACGGTGAGCTGACCGAGGTGGAGCGGCTGACCGGCACCAAGCGCCCCGCGGTGATCCTGCTCAACGACGACGACCTGTCCTACGCCAAGGTGCGGCTCGACCCGGACTCGCTGGCCGTGGTCACCGAGCACCTGGGCGACTTCGAGGCGTCCCTGCCGCGCGCCCTGTGCTGGGCCTCGGCCTGGGACATGACCCGGGACGGCGAACTGGCCACCCGCGACTACCTGTCGCTGGTGCTGTCGGGCATCGCCAAGGAGTCCGACATCGGCGTCGTCCAGTCCCTGCACCGCCAGGTCAAGCTGGCCCTGGAGCTGTACGCGGCACCGGACTGGCGGCCCACGGGCCTGACCGCGTGGACCGAGGCCACCCTCGCCCACCTGCGGGGCGCGGCCCCCGGCAGCGACCACCAGCTCGCCTGGGCGCGGGCGTTCGCCGCCACCGCCCGCACCGACGCCCAGCTGGACCTGGTCGCCGGGCTGCTGGACGGCACGGAGACGCTCGACGGCCTGGCCGTCGACACCGAGCTGCGCTGGACGCTGCTGGAGCGGCTGGCGGCCACCGGCCGGGCCGACGACGCGGCCATCGCGGCGGAGCTGGAGCGCGACAAGACCTCGGCGGGCGAGCGCCACGCGGCCACCGCCCGGGCCGCGCGGCCGACCCACGAGGCCAAGGCGGAGGCGTGGGCCTCGGTCGTGGAGAGCGACAAGCTGCCGAACGCGGTGCAGGAAGCGGTGATCGGCGGCTTCGTCCAGACCGACCAGCGGGAGCTGCTGGCGCCGTACACGGAGCGGTACTTCGCCGCGGTGAAGGACATCTGGAACAGCCGCAGCCATGAGATGGCGCAGCAGATCGCGGTCGGCCTCTACCCGGCCCTCCAGGTCTCCCAGGACACCCTGGACGCCACCGACGCCTGGCTCGCCTCGGCCGACCCGTCCCCGGCCCTGCGCCGTATGGTCACCGAGTCCCGCGCGGGCGTGGAGCGCGCCCTGAAGGCCCGGGCCGCGGACGCCGCAGCGGCGGGCTGACCCGGTGACGCTGCCGTGCGGCCCTTCGTGGGCCGCACGGCGGCGACGGGGAAACGACCCGCGGCGCGGAGACCCGCGTGACCGAAGGCGAGCCGGGCCCGGGGGCGCGCCCCCTCGCCGCGATCCCGCTCGGCCGCTTCTGGGGGAACGCCCCGCTTGGCGGTGGATCACCGCTCGCCACGGCGGGCCGCGGCGCCGTCGACCGGCGACCTGGCGTGGGACGGCATGCGTCCCCGTCCACGGGGTGTGCGGCCCCCTCTGATGCGCCCGCCGTCCCGGTTCGGAGGAGATTTCGCACCGCGCCGGCGGTGCGCCCGCTCACGGAACGCGGCGCCGACCGTGAGCGCGACATCGAGCGCTGCCCTGTTCGGGTGACTCCCGGGCCGGATCCTTGCCCGCCCCTCGGTCTTCCTGCCTCACTGGAGGCACGCCGGTACCTCCTCCGGACTCACCACCGACGCTCACCGCCGACGAGGTACGACCGGCCCGCTCCCGTGTCCGTCCCCCCGCTCCGCGATCCCGTCCGGAGCGCGGGGGCGCTGCATCCGACACGGTCAGCCCCTCATCCTCGACACGCCCCGCGCGTGCCCGGCGCTCCCGGCTCCACCCCGGAGCACCACTGGCCAGGAGAGAGACCACCATGAGACTCATCCGCACCCTCGTCGCCGCCGCGTGCGCCATCCTGACCGCGGGCGCCCTCGCGGCCCCCGCGCGCGCCGCCACCGTCGTCCCCTGCTCCACCACCGCACTGGTCACCGCCATCACCAACGCACCCTCGGGTGACACCCTCGTCCTCAGTTCCGGCTGCACCTACACGCTCACCGCCGCCATCGGCGACAACGGACTCCCCATCATCACCAGGCCCCTCACCATCGTCGGCAACAACGCCATCATCAAACGCGACCCGGGCGCCCCCGATTTCCGCATCCTCGAAGTCGGCAGCGGCGGCACCCTCAGTCTCACCAGCGGACTGACCATCACCGGCGGCGACACCCCCAACGACGGCGCGGGCATCCTCGTCGACAGCGGCGGCACCCTGCGCCTGCTGAGGGACGTCACCGTCAGTGGGAACAGCTCCGGCGGCAACGGAGGGGGCATCAGCGTCGAGGGCACGGCCAGCATCAACTACAGCACCATCACCGGCAACAGCGCGGACAACAACGGAGGCGGCGTCCACAATGCGGGCACCACCACCATCAGCAACTCCTCCATCACCTCGAACCAGGCTGACACCTTCGGGGGCGGGCTCTACAGCGAGGTGGGGACCCTGACCGTCAACAACAGCACCGTCCGCAACAACGACACCGCCAACGAGGGCGGTGGTGGCTATGTCTCCGACGGCACCGCCGCCTTCAACAACAGCAGTATCACCAACAACACCGCTACCGCCGCCTCCTACGCGGGTCTGTTCAACGACGGGAACCTGACGCTCACCAACACGACGGTGAGTGGTAACACCGCCGACGGATCGGTCGGGGGCATCGAGAACGAGGGCACGCTCCTGCTCAGGAACAGCCCCGTCACTTCCAACAGCTCCGACTCCGCGCCCGCCGGGATCTTCAACAGCGAGGGCTCCGTGACCCTGATCAACAGCCCGGTGACCAACAACATCGCCGCCACCGGTCAGCCCGGCGGCGTCTACTCCTTCGTCCCGTACACCGTCACCAACTCCCCCATCACCGGCAACCAGCCCACCAACTGCGTCGGCAGCCCCTTCATCCCGCCCAGCTGCATCGGCTGACCGGACCGCCCAGCCGCAACCCGGCAACCGCCCTGCCGCACCATCCCGCTCGGAGGAACCGGCCGGCGGTTGCCGGGCAGGCCCACCCCCACCGCTGTCGGCGTCGCCCAGGAGCGGGAGCACGGACGCGGACCGCTCGGTCCGCGTCCGCCACCTCACCCCGGCACTCCACCGCAACCGGTCTCGGCGCTGCCCGCACCACCCCCACCACCCCGGAGCGCCCCCAGCCGACCGGCCGGAGAAAGCCGGCAACCCGCCGACCCCCAGGAGAGGCCTGCCATGAAACTCCTCCGCACCCTCACCGTCCCCGCCTGCGCCGCCCTGGCCATCGGCGCCCTCACCGCCCCCGCCCACGCCGCCACCGTCGTCCCCTGCTCCACCACCGCACTCGTCAACGCCATCACCAACGCACCCGCGGGCGACACCCTCGTCCTCGCCTCCAGCTGCACCTACACCCTCACCACCGCCATCGGCGACAACGGACTCCCCATCATCACCAGACCCCTCACCATCGTCGGCAACAACGCCACCATCACACGCGACCCGAGCGCCCCCCAGTTCCGCATCTTCGAAGTCGGCAGCGGCGGCACCCTCAGCCTCACCAACGGACTGACCATCTCCGGCGGCGACACCCCCGGAACCACCGCCGGGGGAGGCATCCTCGTCGACACCGGCGCCACCCTCCGCCTCCTCAGCACCGTCACCATCAGCGACAACATCGCCGCGAGTGGAGGAGGCGTCAGCGTCGACGGCACCGCCGCGATCTCCAACAGCACCATCACCGGCAACTCCGCCGACGATCTCGGCGGGGGCCTCGACAACGAAGGCAACACCACCATCACCAACACCTCCCTCACCTCCAACTACGCGGGTTCATTCGGAGGGGGGCTCAACAGCGCGTCGGGGACCCTGGTCGTCAACAACAGCACCCTCCGCAACAATGAGGCGGCCGGAGCCGGAGGCGGAGGCGACTTCGACGGCGGCACCGTCACCTTCACCAACAGCAGCGTCACCGACAACACCACCACCAGTACGGGAGCCAATACCGGTGGTCTGTGGAACGACGCGGTGCTGACCCTCAACAACACGCCCGTCAGCCGCAACACCGTCACCGACGGTTCGATCGGCGGCATCGAGAACTTCAACACGCTCACGCTCAAGAACAGCCCGGTCACCCGCAACACTGCCGGCAACGGCAGAGCCGGGGGCATCTCCAACGACGGCACCATGACCCTGATCAACAGCCCGGTGACCAACAACACCGCCACCGAACAGCCCGGCGGCATCTACTCCGGCGACCCGTACACCGTCGCCAACTCCCCCATCACCGGCAACCAGCCCACCAACTGCGTCGGCAGCCCCTTCATCCCGCCCAGCTGCATCGGCTGACGTCACGGCGCCGCACACGGGCCGTGGTGATGTGTCCAGGGACGTCACCACGGCTCCGGGCCGGGTCCGGGGGCAGCGCGTGCCCTCGGACCCGGTCCGGTCAGGGCCCCGGGGGCGGAGTGGTCACACGCGCTCGGCACGGGCCCTGCGGCGGGCCATCAACGCCTCTCGCTTCTCGTCGAACTTGACGGCCTGGTCGTTCAAGCCGCCCATGTACAGGCCCAGCTCCTCCTGCGCCTTCAGCCCGTCCGGGCCGAGTCCGCCGATCTCCAGGACCTTCAGGAAGCGCAGCACCGGCTGGAGCACGTCGTCGTGGTGGATGCGCAGGTTGTAGATGCCGCCGATGGCCATCTTGGCGGCGGCGCGCTCGAACCCGGGGATGCCGTGGCCCGGCATGCGGAAGTTGACCACCACATCGCGGACCGCGGACATGGTCTGGTCGGGCGCCAGCTCGAACGCCTTCGACAGGAGGTTGCGGTAGAAGACCATGTGCAGGTTCTCGTCGGTGGCGATGCGGGCCAGCATCCGGTCGCAGACCGGGTCACCGGAGTGGTGGCCGGTGTTGCGGTGCGAGATGCGGGTCGCGAGCTCCTGGAAGGCGACGTACGCGATCGAGTGCAGCATGCTGTGCGCGTTGTCGGACTCGAACCCCTCCGACATGTGCTGCATCCGGAAGCGCTCCAGCTCCACCGGGTCCACGGCGCGGGTGGTGAGCAGGTAGTCGCGCATGACGATGCCGTGGCGGCCCTCCTCGGCCGTCCAGCGGTGCACCCAGGTACCCCAGGCGCCCTCCCGGCCGAACAGAGTCGCTATTTCGTGGTGGTAGCTGGGGAGGTTGTCCTCGGTGAGGAGGTTGACCACCAGCGCGGTCCGGCCGATCTCACTGACCTTGGACTGCTCGGGCGCCCACGCCTCACCGCCGAACACCCCGTCGAAGTTGCGGCCGTCGCTCCAGGGCACGTACTCGTGCGGCATCCATTCCTTGGCGACCTTCAGATGCCGGTTGAGCTCGACCTCGACGACTTCCTCGAGGGCGAAGAGCAGCCGGCTGTCGCTCCACACGGTCTGACCGTGTCGGCGGGAAGGGGCGAGAGTCACAGCGGGGCTCCAAGGGACGGGTACGGCGGTCATCACCTACGGACCCGTAGGTTACGACACCGTAGGTTAAAGCGAAAATAAACGGTCGGGGACACGGGCGCGACCCGGAGTGAACTGACCGTGTCACGGCAGGAGTCGGTGTGCGCGAGCCCCGTGCGCTGTGGCGGACCCGACAGCGGATACGACGAAGGCGCCCCCGGCCGGATGGCCGGGGGCGCCTTCGCAGCGCCGCCTTGAGCGCTTTCGTCGATCGCCCGGTGTCAGTCGGTCTGCTTCTTGCCGGACTTCTTGTCTCCGACGATCACCAGACCGGCGATCACCAGGAAGAGCACAATCGGAGTGACGACGTAGAGGCCCAGCGTCGCACCGACGCTCAGGCCCGGACCCGGGTCGTCTCCGTCGTCGGGGGTGAGCCCGAACGCGGGGGACGACATCAGCACCATCGCCGTCGTCGCGGCGACCACGGCCCCGGCGCGCACGGCGTTCTTTTTGACCTTGTTGCTCACGGACTCAATTTATCCGACGCCCGCGCGCCGGTCGTGCGCGGGGTGGCCGTGCGCGCGGTGACGTCCGCGGTGCCCCGCGCCCCCGCCGCCGCGGGCTCCTCCCCTGCGGCGCGGGCCAGCTCCGCCATCAGTGCGTGCAGCCGGGGCGAGGCCACCAGCTCCTCCAGGGACACCGGCCGCCCCCGGGCGTCGGCGATCGGCAGCCGCCAATTGGGGTACTGGTCCCAGGTGCCCGGAAGGTTCTGCGGACGGCGGTCCCCCACCGCGTCCGGCAGCCACACCCCCACCATCCGGGCCGGGGTGCGCAGCAGGAAGCGGTGGACGGCCCGGATCGCGGCCTCCTCGTCGGCCGGCCCCTCGGGCAGCAGCCCCAGCCGCCCCAGCAGGGCCAGCCACTCGGCGACCTCGACCGCGTCCGCGGCCCGCTCCTCGGCGAGCGGACGGGCGAGCAGCCCCAGCCGGTGGCGCAGCTCGACGTGGTCGCCGGTGAGCCGGGCGGCGGTGCTCGGCAGATCGTGGGTGGTGGCGGTGGCCAGACAGTCGGCGCGCCACTCCTCGGGGGCCAGCGGGCGGGCCGTACCGGACCCGTCGTAGTCGCGCTCGAACCACAGCACCGAGGTGCCCAGCACTCCGCGCCGCGCCAGGGTCTCCCGGACGCCGGGCTCGACCGTGCCCAGGTCCTCCCCTATGACGACGGCGTCCGCACGGTGCGCCTCCAAGGCGAGCACCGCGAGCATGGCCTCGGCGTCGTAGCGGACGTAGGCGCCCTCGGTCGGCTGCCGCCCCTCGGGGACCCACCACAGCCGGAACAGGCCCATCACATGGTCGATGCGCAGCGCGCCCGCGTGCCGCAGCAGTCCGCGCAGCAGCTCTCGGTAGGGGGCGTAGCCGGTGGCGGCGAGGGCGTCCGGGCGCCAGGGCGGCAGACCCCAGTCCTGACCGCGGGAGTTGAACGCGTCCGGCGGCGCCCCGATGGACATCCCGGCGGCGAAGACGTCCTGCTGGGCCCAGGCGTCCGCACCGGAGGGGTGTACGCCGACGGCCAGGTCGTGCACCAGGCCGATGCCCATACCCGCCTCGCGGGCGGCGCGCTGGGCGGTGGCGAGCTGGGCGTCGGTGAGCCAGGCGAGCCAGCAGTGGAAGTCGGTGCGGTCCAGGTGCTCACCGCGGGCGCGCGCGGTGCCGGCGGAGCGCGGATCGGACAGTCCGCCGGGCCAGCCGCGCCAGTCGGGGCCGTGGGTCTCGGCGAGCGCGCACCACAGGGCGTGGTCCTCCAGGGCCTGGCCGCGCTCGGCGAGGAAATCGCAGTAGGCGGCGCGGCGGCCGGGGCCGAGCGGGACGGCCCGTACCAGTTCCAGGGCCTCGCGCTTGAGCGCCCACACCGCGTCCCGGTCGATCAGCGCACCCTCGGATAAGACGGCTCTGCGCAGACCGGCGGCCGACTCCAGCAGCCGGTCGGCCCGTTCCCGGGCGGCACCGCGCAGCTGGGCGTACTCGGGGACGTCCTCGACCCGCAGATGGACCGGGTCGGGGAAGCGGCGCGAGGAGGGGCGGTAGGGCGAGGGGTCGGTGGGGGTGCCGGGCACCGCCGCGTGCAACGGGTTGAGCTGTACGAAGCCGGTGCCGAGCGCCCGGCCGGACCAGGCGGCGAGGTCGGCGAGGTCACCGAGGTCGCCCATGCCCCAGGAGCGGGCGGACAGCAGCGAGTAGAGCTGGACGAGGAAGCCGTGGCTGCGCGCCGCGGGGACCGGCATCCGGTCCGGGGCGACGATCAGGGTGGCGCGGGCCCGGCGGCCGTCGGGCGCCCGCGCGGTCAGGGTGTGGGCGCCGGGCGGCAGCGGGGGCAGCCGCTCGGCGGCCGGGCCGTCCACGGGCCCCCACGCGTGCGGTGCGCCGTTCTCGGTGCGCACCCACAGCTCGGTGCCCTCGGGCACGTCGGGCCGGGGTGTGCCACCGGGGCGCACCACCACGCAGGGGGGCAGCAGCCGGTCGCGCTCACGGCTGGTGTGCCGGGCGAGCGCTTCGGTGACGGATCGGGGGGTGGAGGCGTCCACGCCGAGCGCGGCGAGCACGGCGACGACAGTGTCCTCGGGCACCTGGACGGTGCGGCCCGGGGCGGGCTCGTAGGAGGTGGCGACACCGTGCAGCTCGGCGAGCCGCGCTCTGCCCATCAGAACTCCATCGGCTCCATGCCCGCTCCCGCGCCGATGGCGGCGGCGGTCGGCTCACTGGTCAGGGGAAGTTCGGCGGCGAGCGGCGGCTCGCTGGTCAGGGGCACATTGTCGGCGAGCGGGGGTTCGCTGGTCAGGGGCGCTTCGGTGGCGCCGCCGGTCCCGAAGCCGTCCAGTCCGCACAGTCCGCAGTCGGGGTCGGAGACTCCGTCGAAGGGATCCGTGTCACGAGACGGCTCGGGCACGGGTTTGGACAGGGCGGTGAGCAGAAGCTGAGCTGACGCGGCCACACGGACCTCCGTGGGGTGTCGGCAGTGGGTCAACGTCGCGCTTACCCACTCGGGACCGGTACAGACGTAAACAACCCCCGGACGTGCCGTAGCTCACATCCCGTCCGAGCGGCGATTTGTCGGCGACAGGGGATCGGGGACACAGAGTTTACGAACAGGACCGCCCCTCGTCCGTCAGACTTGCGGGGGCGTGCCCCACGGTGTGTCGCGGGCGGTGCGGCGGCGCGCCCGGACGGGGCGTCCCGTACCGGACACGGCATTGGCGACAGTTCGGTCGCCCGCGTTGACACCCTCACCGGCGTGGTGGTGGGCTCATCGCTCACTGGCGGCGCGCGCGACGTTTCGACGAAGGCCGTCTATCGGATCAGGGAGAAGCCGGTGCAGTTCGGGGGGAAGCGGCCCAGGGGTCCGAGGGCGGCCGGGGCGACGGCCATGGCGGCCGCGGTCATCGGCGGCCTCCTCGGCGGCGCGCCGGCCGCGGGCGCGGCGCCCGTGGACCACGGCGAACCGGTGACCTCCACCCCGGACCGCGACAGCGACGGCGGGGTGCCCCCGGTCTGGCCGCGCCCCCAGTCGCTGCGGGCCCAGGGCGAGGCGGTCCCGGTGGGGGACGAGGCCACCCTCATAGCCGACGGCGACGCCGACCCCTATGCGCTGGACGCGCTGCGCGCCCTGCTCCACGACGCCGGGGTGCGCACGGTCTACGAGGCCACACCGGGCGGCCGCGCCCCCGGGCGCGGTCTGGTGGTGCACGCCGACGGCCGGGGCGCCCGGTCCGCGCTGCGGGCCCTGCGCGCGCCCGAGCGCGGCGACCTCCCCTCCGGCGGCTATCTGCTGGCCACCGGTGCGGTGCACGGACGGCCCACCGCCGCGCTGTCCGGCGTCGGCCCGGACGGGCTCTTCCACGCCGTCCAGACCCTGCGCCAGCTGCTCACCGAGCGCCGCGGCGAGGACGGGAAGGCGTTCGCCGGGGTGACCGTCCGCGACTGGCCGGGCACGGCCGTGCGCGGCACCACCGAGGGCTTCTTCGGCTCCCCCTGGTCCCGGGCCGACCGGCTGGCCCAGCTCGACTTCATGGGCCGCACCAAGCAGAACCGCTATCTCTACGCGCCCGGCGACGACCCCTACCGGCAGTCCCGCTGGCGCGACCCCTACCCGGCCGCCCAGCGCGAGGAGTTCCGCGAGCTGGCCACCCGGGCCCGCGCCAACCACGTCACCCTGGGCTGGGCGGTCTCCCCCGGCCAGCAGATGTGCTTCGCCTCCCCCGACGACGTCAAGGCGCTGCTGCGCAAGGTCGACGCGATGTGGGCACTCGGGGTGCGCGCCTTCCAGCTCCAGTTCCAGGACGTCAGCTACAGCGAATGGCACTGCGGCAAGGACTCCGACACCTTCGGCTCGGGCCCGCGCGCGGCCGCGGAGGCACAGGCCACGGTGGCCAACGCGGTCGCCCGGCACCTGGCCTCGCGCCACCCGGGTTCCGTGCCGCCCTCCCTGATGCCCACCGAGTACTACCAGGACGGCGACACCGCGTTCCGGCGGGCGCTGGCCTCCGGTCTCGACGAGCGGGTCGAGGTGGCCTGGACCGGGGTCGGGGTGGTGCCGGAGACCATCACCGGAGGTCAACTGGCCGGGGCCCGGTCGGCGTTCGGCCACCGGCTGATGACCATGGACAACTACCCGGTCAACGACTACGCGCAGGACCGCGTCTTCCTCGGTCCGTACACCGGCCGGGACCCGGCGGTGGCCACCCAGTCCGCGGGGCTGCTGGCCAACGCCATGGAGCAGCCGACCGCCTCCCGGATCCCGCTGTTCACCGCGGCGGACTTCGCCTGGAACCCGCGCGGCTACCGCCCCGCGGAGTCCTGGGGCGCGGCCATCGACGATCTGGCCGGACCGGACGCGAAGAGCCGCGCCGCGCTGCGCGCCTTCGCCGGGAACGACGCCTCCTCGGTGCTCGGCGGCCATGAGTCGGCCTATCTGCGCCCGTTGATCTCGGCCTTCTGGTCGGCGCTCGGCGACACCGACGCGGCACGGCTGGAGCGGACCTCGGACCGGCTGCGCGACGCCTTCCGCACCATGCGCGACGCCCCCGAACGGCTGGCGGGGAAGCTGGGCGAGGACGTCCGCCCCTGGCTGGACCAGCTGGGGCGGTACGGCGACGCCGGGGTGCGCGCCGTGGACATGCTCACCGCCCAGGCGCGCGGCGACGGCGGGGCGGCCTGGAAGGACCGGCGGGCGCTGGACGGGCTGCGCGAGAAGATCGCGGACAGCCGGGTGACGGTGGGCAAGGGCGTTCTGGACCCCTTCCTCACCAAGGCCGTCGCCCGCGCGGACGCCTGGCTGGGCCTGGACCGGGCCGGTGCGCGGGGGCTGCGCGCCTCCGGTGGCGACCGCGCGGCGGCCGACGGCAAGGTGACCACCGCGGTGCGGGCCCCGGGCCGTCCGGTGACCGTGCGGTTCGACCGCACCCGCCCCCTGGCCTCCGTCTCCGCGCTCACCACCCCGGTGACGGGCCGCTCACCGGGCACGGTCGAGGCCCATGTCCCGGGCGAGGGCTGGCGGAGGCTGGGCGCGCTGTCCCGCGGCGGTGCCACCCAGGTCGCGGGCAAGGGCGTCCGGGCGGACGCGCTCCGGCTGACCTGGGCGGAGGGCACCACCGCCCCGGACGTCCACGAGCTCACCCCCTGGTTCGCCGACACCCCGGCGGTGAAGCTGGGGCTGTCCCACCCGGTGGCGGACGCGGAGATCGGCGGACGGTCCGCGGTGGTCCACGCCGAGCTCACCTCGCAGCGCCCCGGTGACGTCAGCGGTGACCTCACCCTCCGGCCCCCGCGCGGGATCACCGTCCGGGCGCCCGAGGGGGTGACGGCACAGCGCGGCGGTACGGCCACGGCCCGGCTGGAGATATCCGTCGCCAAGGGCACCAAGGCGGGCAGCTACACCGTGCCGGTCCGGTTCGGCGCGCAGAAGCGGACGCTGACCGTACGGGCCTTCCCGCGCACCGGCGGCCCGGACCTGGCCCGCGCGGACGGCGCCAGGGCGTCCTCCTCGGCCGATGAGACCCCTGACTTCCCGGCCTCCGCCGCCGTGGACGGCGAGGCGGACACCCGCTGGTCCTCCCCGGCGGAGGACGGCGCCTGGCTCCAGCTGGAGCTGGCCCGTCCGACCCGGCTGGGACGGCTCGAACTGCGCTGGCAGGACGCCTACGCCGCGCGCTACCGGATCCAGGTCTCGCAGGACGGGCGCACCTGGCGCACGGCGGCCGCGGTGGACCACGGCAAGGGGGGACGGGAGTCGGTCCGGATGGACGCCCCGGACACCCGGTTCATCCGGATCCAGGGCGTGGAGCGGGCGACCCGCTTCGGCTACTCACTCTGGTCGGTGTCGGCCTACGCCGTGCACGAACGCCGGGAGCGGTGACCGCGAAGAGACCCGCGGACGGTCGGCTGCCCGCCGCGGACCCCGCGGCGGGCAGACATGACGATGGCCCGGTCTCAGGCTGATTTGCCGTCGATCCGGGCCATGGCGTCTTCCGCGCCGTATGCCTGCAGGTATGGCAGCCAGCGCGGGTCCCTATGCCCGGTGCCGATGATGCGCCAGGCCAGCCCGGACGGCGGCGCGGGCTGATGGCGCAGCCGCCAGCCGATCTCGGCGACATGGCGGTCGGCCTTGACGTGATTGCAGCGGCGGCAGGCGGCGACCACGTTCTCCCAGGTGTGCTGGCCGCCCCGGCTGCGCGGAATGACGTGGTCGACGCTGGTGGCGATACCACCGCAGTAGGCGCACCTGCCGCCGTCACGGGCGAACAGGGCACGGCGGGTGAGCGGGACGGGGCCGCGAAAGGGCACCCTCACAAAGCGCTTCAGCCGGACGACGCTGGGAGCGGGTATGACCCGGGTCGCGCTGTGCATCAGGGCGCCTGAGTCCTCGAGGCTGACGGCCTTGTCGTTGAGGACGAGAATGAGCGCGCGGCGGAGCGGTACGACGCCGAGCGGCTCGTACGACGCGTTGAGGACCAGGACATGCGGCACGGATGCCTCCTTGTACGCCGGCGGCGCGTGGCTCGCGCCGGGACGATCTCCCCCAGTTTCCCCTGAACCCTGGCCGGAACGCCACTATCACCGGGTTAACGGTTGAGAGGCATTTCCGCGTCCGCCCCGCACACCGTTCGCACACTGCGCCGCCATCGGGCGGGAGTGGCAATAATCACGGGTTCCGGGGCCCGTGCCGCGACCGTCCCCGCCGGGGCGCGGCATGCGGGGGAAACGGGGAGCTGAGGCCGGTTCCGTCCACTCACGGGCGCCCCCTGGACGCGCTCGCGCGCTCTCGAACACAGGAACGTCACCTTCCCGCGCCCGGCTACTGTGTGAGGGGTTGCGCGCGCGGGTGAATCGTGCGGGCATGTCGCACACGAAGGGTTTCTGCTGTGTTCTGGTCCGCTGCTCTGGCCGCTGACTCGACGCCTCGTCCGACGACCATCGACGACGCACAGGAGAGTGCCACCAACGCCGCGGGGTGGGTCGAGGAGAACTGGTCCACCTGGCTCAGCGTCGGACTGCGCATCGCCCTGATCCTGGTGATCGCGTTCGTGGCCCGCTCCCTCGTCCGGCGTGCCATCACCAAGCTCATAGACCGGATGAACCGCACCGCCCAGGCGGTCGACGGCACCGCGCTCGGCGGGCTGCTGGTCAATGTGGAGCGGCGGCGGCAGCGGTCCGCGGCGATCGGCTCGGTGCTGCGCTCGGTCGCCTCGTTCATGATCATGGGCTCCGCCGGGCTGATGATCCTCTCCGCCTTGAAGATCAATCTCGCACCGCTGCTCGCCAGCGCCGGTGTGGCCGGTGTGGCGATCGGTTTCGGCGCCCGCAACCTGGTCACCGACTTCCTCTCCGGGGTCTTCATGATCCTGGAGGACCAGTACGGCGTGGGCGACTCCATCGACGCCGGGGTCGCCTCCGGTGAGGTGATCGAGGTCGGGCTGCGCGTCACCAAGCTGCGCGGTGACAACGGCGAGATCTGGTACGTGCGCAACGGCGAGGTGAAGCGGATCGGCAACCTCAGCCAGGGCTGGGCGACCGCGAACGTCGACGTCCAGGTGCGGGCCGACGAGAACCTGGACCGGGTCCGCGAGGTGATCACCCAGGTCGGCGTGGACATGGCCAAGGAGGAGCCCTGGAACGAGCGGCTCTGGGAGCCGGTCGAGGTGCTGGGTCTGGACGCGGTCTATCTGGACTCGATGGTGGTGCGGGTCGCGGCACGCACCATGCCGGGCAAGTCGCTGGGCGTCGAGCGCGAACTGCGCTGGCGGATCAAGAAGGCGCTGGAGGAGGCGGGGATCCCGCTGGTGGGCCGTCCCCCGGAGGCCGCGCTGGACGCGGCGTCCGCCGATACCTCGGCGGGTGTGAACGCGCCCTCGGTCCTGGGCAACCCCGACTCCCCGCAGTCCCAGGCGGCCAGTGCGATTCCGCCGCCCGCCCCGGCGGCCGTCCCGCCGCCCGTACAGAAGTGACGCGGCGGGCCTCCGCCCGCCCGGTACGACGACGCTCCCGCCCCCGCTCCGGGGACGGGGGCGTCCGTCGTTTCCGGGACACGGCGGCCCCGGCCGCCGCCCCCATTGACGCCGCAGGGTGCGGCGCCTACGTTCGTTTCATCGATAGGAAAGTTTCTTAACAGAGCGACGCGACTCCTCCGCGCCGCCCGGAACGGGGGCACACCACCATGGCCGCACCTCCCGGCGGCACACCCGGTACACCGCGCGTGCTGCGCGCCATGAACGACCGGGCCGCGCTGGAGCTGCTGGCCGCGCACGGACCGCTCACCCGCACCCGGCTCGGGGAGCTGACCGGGCTGTCCAAGCCCACCGCCTCCCAACTGCTCACCCGGCTGGAGTCCGCCGGTCTGGTCCGGACGACCGGCAATGTGACCGGACGGCCGGGCCCCAGCGCCCGGCTGTACGAGATCGATCCGGCCGCCGCCCATGTCGCCGCGGTCGCCGTGGACCGGACGGGCATCACCGCCGCCGTCGCCGACATCACCGGCCGGACCGTCGGCGAACACCGGGTGTCCGCCCCCGCGGAGGACCCGGCGCTCCGTGCCCGTACCGCCGGGCTGGTGACCGAGGCCGTCCACGGGGCGCTGGCCGCCGCCGGGCTGGCGCCCGGCGCGGTGTGCTCCACCGTGATCGGCACCCCCGGCGCCCTCGACCCGCGCACCGGCACCCTGCGCTACGCGCCCCATCTGCCCGGCTGGCGGTCCCGCACCCTGCGGGAGGACCTGGCCAGGGCGCTGGGCTCCCCGGTCGTCATCGAGAACGACGTCAATCTCGCGGCCGTCGCCGAACAACACCACGGCACCGCCCAGGACTTCGACGACTTCGTGCTGGTCTGGGCCGACGAGGGCGTCGGCGCGGCCATCGTGCTCGGCGGCACCCCGCTGCGCGGGGCCACCGGCGGGGCCGGGGAGATCGGCTATATGCCGCTGCCGGGGGCACCGCTCGCCCGCGGCGGACAGGACCACGCCGCCCGGCCGGACGCGGGCGGCGGGTTCCAGCAGCTGGTCGGCTCACCCGCCGTGCTGCGCCTGGCCCGGGAGCACGGCATCGAGGCGCCCACCGCCGCGAAGGCGCTGGCCGCTGCGGTGCGCACACCCGGCGCGGGCGACGCGGTCCTCACCGAACTGGCGGGCCGGCTGGCCACCGGACTCGCCTCCGTCGTCGCGGTGGTCGACCCCGAACTGGTCGTCCTGTCCGGCGGGATCGCGCAGGCCGGAGGGGAGCGGCTGCGGGAGCTGGTGGAGGCCGGGCTGACCGGACTGGCCCTGCCCCGGCCGGAGATACGGATCAGCGCGCTCGACGGCGATCCGATCCTCCTCGGTGCCCTGCGCCAGGCCCTGACCGACGCCCGCCACACGGTGTTCGACACCGCCCGCTTCGACGTCTGAACCTCCCCGTCCCCGTCATCTTCATTCTTCACCCGGAAAGCCTTCGCCGAAGGCGCCACACGGACAGGAGTCAAGGGTTGAAGCTCGCAGTGGTGGGTGGGGGATCCACCTACACCCCCGAACTCGTGGACGGCTTCGCCCGGTTGCGGGAGCTGCTCCCGCTGGCGGAACTGGTCCTGATCGATCCGGCCGCGGACCGGCTGGAGCTGGTCGGCGGGGTGTCCCGCCGGATCTTCGCCCGACAGGGCCACCCCGGCCGGATCTCCTGGACCAACGATCTGGACGCGGGCGTGGACGGCGCGGACGCGGTGCTGCTGCAACTGCGGGTCGGCGGACAGGCCACGCGCGACCAGGACGAGACCTGGCCGCTGGAGTGCGGCTGCGTCGGCCAGGAGACCACCGGGGCGGGTGGGCTGGCCAAGGCGCTGCGCACGGTCCCGGTGGTGCTGGACATCGCCGAGCGGGTGCGCGCCCGCAACCCCCGCGCCTGGCTGGTGGACTTCACCAATCCGGTGGGGATCGTCACCCGGGCCCTGCTGTCGGCCGGGCACCGGACGGTCGGGCTGTGCAATGTGGCCATCGGCTTCCAGCGGAAGTTCGCCGAACTGCTGGGCGTGGCGCCCGGCGAGGTGTGGCTGGAGCACGTGGGGCTCAACCACCTCACCTGGGAGCGCGCGGTGCGGATCGGCGGTCCGGACGGCGAGGACGTACTGCCCCGATTGCTCGCCGGGCACGGTGACGCGGTGGCCGCGGACCTGCGGATGCCGCGTGCGCTGCTGGACCGGCTCGGTGTCGTCCCCTCCTACTACCTGCGCTACTTCTACCAGCACGACGCGGTGGTGCGGGAGCAGCGGACCCGGCCGTCCCGGGCGGCGGAGGTCGCGGCGATCGAGCGGGAGCTGCTGGCGATGTACGGCGATCCGGCGCTGGACCACACACCCGAACTGCTCGGCAGACGCGGCGGTGCCTTCTATTCGGAGGCGGCGGTCGAGCTGACCTCCGCACTGCTGCGGGACACCGGTGAGGTGCGGATCGTCAATACGTTCAACGGCGGCACCCTGCCCTTCCTCCCCGATGACGCGGTGATCGAGGTCCCGGCCGCGGTGGACGCGCGGGGCGCGCGACCGCTGCCGCTGCGCCCCCTGGAGCCGCTGTTCGCCGGGCTGGTGGCCCAGGTGACGGCGTACGAGGACCTGGCGCTGGAGGCGGCGCTGAAGGGCGGACGGGAGCGGATCTTCCGGGCGCTGCTCGCCCATCCGCTCATCGGCCAGCTCGAGTACGCCGAGAAGCTGACCGACGCCCTGATCGCGCACAACCGGGAGCACCTGGCGTGGATCTGACCCGGTCCGTACCCCCTCCGGCCGCGGCGGGCCGGGCGGTTCTGGCGGTCGACGCGGGCAACAGCAAGACCGATGTCGCGCTGGTGGCCCTGGACGGTTCGGTTCTCGGGACGGCCCGCGGCGGCGGGTTCCGGCCACCGGTGGTGGGCGCCGGGCGTGCGGTGAACGCGCTGACACCGCTGGTGGAGCGGGCGTGTCTGGCGGTGGGCGGCCCGGGCCCGGCCCGGATCGGCCATGTCTCGGCCTGTCTGGCCAACGCGGATCTGCCGGCCGAGGAGGAGGAGTTGACCGACGCGCTGACCACCCGCCGCTGGGCCGCCGGGGTCACCGTGGCCAACGACACCTTCGCGCTGCTGCGGGCGGGGGTGCCGGACGCCGGTGAGCCGGCCGGGGTGGCCGTGGTGTGCGGTGCGGGCATCAACTGCGCGGGGCTCGGCCACGGCGGCCGGACCGCCCGCTTCCCGGCCGTCGGCCGGATCTCCGGTGACTGGGGCGGTGGGGGGTTCCTGGCCGAGGAGGCCCTGTGGTGGGCGGCGCGGGCGGAGGACGGCCGGGGCGAGGGCACCGGTCTGGCCCGCGCCCTGCCCGCGCACTTCGGGCTGATCACGATGTACGAGCTGATCGAGGCACTGCACCTGGGCACCCTCCCGGCCGCCCGGCGGCTGGAGTTGACGCCGGTGCTGTTCGCGGTGGCCGCGTCCGGCGATCCGGTGGCGCGCGCGATCGTGAGCCGGCAGGCCGAGGAGGTGGTCACCCTGGCCACGGTCGTGCTGACCCGGCTCGGTCTGCTGGCCGAGCCGACCCCGGTGATCCTGGGCGGCGGGGTGCTGGCCGCCCGCCATCCGCTGCTGGACGGCCGGATCCGCGAACTCCTCGCCGAACGCGCCCCCGAGGCCGAACCGCGCGTCATCACCGCGCCACCGGTGCTGGGCGCCGCGCTGCTCGGTCTGGACCGTATGGGAGCGCCCGCGGGGGCGTACGCCCGGTTGCGGACGCAGTACCGGAACGGGTGAGCCGACGCCCGCTCCTGCGGGGAGGCGGAGGGCCGACGGGGCGTGCCCATCGGCCCTCCGCCGGTCTCACGGTCAGCCGGTGCAGCCGGGTACGGGCGATGGGCTGCCGACGCAGTTGGTGGGGCTGTTGCCGCCGACGACGGAGCCGGTCAGGGTGACGGTCCCCCCGTCGTTGGAGATGCCGCCGGGCGCCTCACTGGAGGTGTTCCCGCTGACGGTGCTGCCGGTCGCGGTGAGCGTACCGGAGTCGTTGAAGATACCGCCCGCGAAGCCGTTGGCGACGGTGTTCCCGTTGACCGTGGAACGCTGGAGAATCAGCGTGCCGTCGTTGTAGATACCGCCGGAGTCGTTGTTCGCGTTTCCGCTGACGGCGTTGGCGTTGACCGAGGTGTTCACCAAGGTCAGGGTTCCGTCGTTGTAGAACGCTCCGCCCTCCGCCCCACTGCCGGCGGTCGTCAACGTGTTGCGGCTTACCGAGGAACCCGTCATGGTCAGGTTCCCGCCGTTGTAGAAGGCCCCGGCGAAGCCGGCCGAGGTCGTCCTGGTGGCGGTGTTGAGGCTGAAGGTGCTGTTCGAAATCTTGACAGTACCGACGTCGAAGGCGGCGACCCCGCCATAGGTCCCAAAACTCCCACTGACGCTGTTGCGGCTGAAGGCGCTTCCGGAGATCGTGATGTTCGCCAGGTTGGCGGCGCTGCTGATGGCGCCGCCCCGCTCGGCCCGGTTGCCGGTCACCGTGGCGCCGGTGAGGGTCGTGGTGCCGTTGGAGAAGATGGCTCCGCCACGGCTACCCGAAACATTGTCTGTGAAGGTGTCGCCGCTCGAGGTGCTGGTACCACCCAAGTCGATGTTGATGGCGCCGCCGTTGCCTGTGGCTTCGTTGTTGATGAATCTGGTTCTGGTGGTGTGCGCGGTGCCGCCGCTGCCCACCAGGACACCGCCGCCGTCGCCGGAGACCGAGCCGCCCCGGAGGGTGAGGTTGCTGAGCGACAGCGTGCCACCGCTGCCGACCTCGAAGATCCGGAACAAGGGAGCCGCGGAACTCCGCACGATGGTGGCGTTGTTCCCGGTGATGCTCACCGACCCCGTGATCACCGCCAGACCGTTGTTCGGATTGTCCGCCGCCGTCAACGTGTACGTACAGCCCGGCGACAGACTCAGCGACCCACCCGTAGCGGCCACCCCGGCCACCGCCGAAACCAGCGCCGCGTCATTGCACGGCACCGACACCGCGTACGCCGGAGCCGCGCCGGGCACCACCACCAGACCCGCGGCCCCCAGTGCCACCACCCCCGCCAGCGACGCCCACCGCCGCCCGGACCGTCTACGCGGCCCACACAGGACCCTTCCACTCCACACCATGGAGCTCTCCTTCCACGAATCCAACGAATCGGTTCGATACAGACGCACACGCGCGAGCAGCCTCGGCGCGAGGAAGAAATGAGCGGCGACCGGTGGGCCTCGATCCGGGCGTGGCCCCGGAGGGCTTCGTTCAGCCCGGTGTCGTCGCGGCACACCCCTGAGAAGGAGGGTGCGGGAGGAGTGGGAAGGGTCGGGCGGCCCCGCGTCCGTTCCCGCCGGGGTGCCGACCACTTCATGGCGAGCCGATGCCATCCCAGTAAGGCGCAGACCGGGCCCGGGGTCCATCGCCATGACCGGCAATCACCCGAAGAGACCATTTGTCATACTGTGATCCGGACCCCACATCGGCCGGTTCGGGAACCGGACGGTCGTTGACGACGTGGACCCCAGTGGAAACACCGGGCACCGACCACACCCGGCGCACCGGTGCGGGCGCGGCCGCGGCCCGATCGCGCGGCGGAGGCGGCGGAGATCGCGATCCGGGCAAGATCGGGGCAGTACCGATGACCCCGCCGGTGGCTGCGGTCATACTGCTGCCGGGGGATCCGGAGCTCGCCGCAGCCGGGCGGCGGGCCGGGAGAGCGACCGAGGGGATCCGGACCGAGGGGGAGGTCTTGTGTCACACCCGCCGACCACCGGCAGAGCCGTACCGCCGCCCGCGCCCGCGGCTCCGCCGCGCACCGCGTGGCGCGAGGGCGTCGACCGGGCGCGGGCGGCGGCCACGACCGAGCCGGGGCGGCTGCGCATCATCGGGGCGGTGCTGGCCGTGCTGGTGGTGGCGTTCGGGGCGGTGACGGCCTGGCAGGTGGCGGACCGCCAGTCGGCGGCGGACGCGGTGGCCGGCCGCAGCCAGCCGCTGAGCGCGGACGCCGCCCGGATCTACCGCTCGCTGGCCGATGCCGACACCACGGCGGCCAGCGGCTTCCTGGCGGGCAAGGAGGAGCCCGCCGGGGTCCGCGAGCGGTACGAGAAGGACATCGACACCGCCTCCCAGCTGTTGGTGCGCGCCGCGGCCACCACCGACGGCGCGGCCTCCGCCCGGGAGGAGATACGCACCATCAACCGGCTGCTGCCGGTCTACACGGGCCTGGTGGAGTCCGCGCGCGCCAACAACCGCCAGGGGCTGCCGCTGGGCGGCGCGTATCTGCGCTACGCCAACGACACCATGCGCGGCGGGCTGCTCCCCGCGGCGAGCAGGCTCTACGAGGCGGAGACGGCCCGCCTCGGGGAGGACTACGCGGACGCCAAGGCGTGGCCCTGGGCGGCGCTGGGCGCCGGGGTGGTCGCGCTGAGCGCCCTGGGCTGGGCCCAGCGCCGTAACTACCGCCGGACCAACCGGGTCTTCAACCACGGTCTGCTGGCCGCCACCGCGGCCACCACGGTGGTGCTGCTGTGGACGGTGGCCGGGCACGCGATCGCCCGCGCCGAGCTGAACGACTCCCACGAGCACGGCGCGAGGTCCCTCCAGGTGCTCAACGCGGCGCGGATCGACGCCCTCCGGGCCCGTGCCGACGAGAATCTGACGCTGGTCGCGCGGGGCGCGGTCGTCATCGACAAGGAAGGTCCCGACAAGGGCAAGGACGCCTACGAGGTCAGCTACGGCTCCCGGATGACGAGTCTGGCCGGGCATCTGCGCGGCGCGCGGGAGGCCGCGGACGACAGCGCGGGGCGCGATCCGGTGGACAGCGCCGCCTCGGCGGTCCGGGAGTGGCAGAAGCGGCACCAGTCCGCCCGCAGCGCCGATGACGCGGGGGACTACGGCGAGGCGCTGAAGCAGGTCATCGGCGGCGACGACAGCACCGGCCGGTCCTTCGACACCGTGGACACCCTGCTGGCCAAGGCCGTCGACCACGAACAGCGCGAGTTCCAGCGGGCGGCCGACGACGGGCGGGGCGCGTTCACCGCGCTGGCCGCCGGGGCCGCGGCGCTGGCGGTGCTGGGGGCCGTGGGCGCGGTGCTGGGCATCGGCCGCAGACTGTCGGAGTACCGATGAGGGCGATGGGGGGCATCAGCATGCGCTCGGTACGATCGGCCGCCGCGGTGGCGGTGTGCGTTCTGGGAGTGGCCACGGCGATCGTCGGGCCCGCCCTGGTGGACGGGAGGGGCGACGGCGGCCGGAGCGGGGCCGCGGACCGGCGTGCGCAGGCGCTGCGGGCCGGGCACGAGGCCCCGGCGGACAGCTGCAAGAAGCCGGAGGCGAGTCTGCGGCCGTCCGGCGCGAGCGGTCCGGCCATCAAGCGGATCAAGAACCGTGAGATCAACGGCCACAAGGTCGGCAAGCTGATCGCGGGCGTCGACCAGAACAGCTACCGCTGGGGCTACCGCGATCCGGCCACCGGCGACCTCACCGGATTCGACATCGACATCGTGCGCGCCATCGCCGAGGACATCTTCGGCGATCCCGACGCGGTCATCTACCGCACCATCCCCACCAGTCAGCGCATCAAAGCCCTCCAGCAGGGCAAGGTGGACGTGGTGGTCCGCACCATGACCGTCAACTGCGACCGGATCAAGGACGTGGCGTTCTCCACCGCCTACTTCCAGGCCGGTCAGCAGGTGCTGGTCGGCGAGGGCTCGTCCATCACCGGCTACAACCGCACCCTGCGCGGCAAGAAGGTGTGCACGGCCCAGGGCTCCACCGCCGAGGCCGAGCTGGACACACCGGGGTCCGGTGCCGAGAAGCTGGGCGCGATCAAGGTCAAACCCGTGCCCAATCAGCTCGATTGCCTGGTCAGGCTGCAACTGGGCCAGGTGGACGCGGTGATCACGGACAATGCGCTGGCGGCGGGCCAGGCCGCCCAGGACCCCTCCGTCAAGCTGGTCGGTTCCCGATTCACCGACGAGCTGTACGGCGTGGCGATGAACAAGGACGACGAGGACCTGGTACGCCGGGTCAACAAGGTGCTGGCGGACTACCGCAAGGGCGGTGACGACAGCCCCTGGATGCGCGCGTACCGCAAGTGGCTCGCGGAGGACTTCGGCGGGGCGCAGGAGAAACCGGCCCCGCCGGACCCCGTCTACAAGGACTGACGGACCGGTAAGGATTAGCGCCCGGCTCGCACGCGTAGGGATGACGCAGTAACGGATCACACGGCGGATACGGACACGGAGAGGTGATCGATGGGGGTCCCGGGACCCTTCCCCGGCGCAGCGGGGACACCCGACGGGCCCGCCATGGGCCGCGAGGAGGTGGACCGCGCGCTGGCGAAGCTCGCCGCCGAGCACGAGGCGATCGAGTCCTCGCTGCTCGCCCTCCAGGACCACGCGGGCAGAAGACTCCTGGAGGGCGCCGAGCTGACCGGTGTCACCAAGGATCGATGGGCCACCACCGAACAGGCCGTCTCCCTGCTGTGGAGCTATTTCGACGCGTACACCGACACCCTCCAGCGCGCGCGGGAGCTGCGGGCCCGCCACCGCTGGCCCACCCCGGGCGAGTTGACCGACCTCACCGAGCTGCTGCGCGGTGAGGGGATCACCCTGCCCAGCAGCGCCACCCTCACCGGTTCACCGCTGCTGAGCGAGCAGTTGAGCCTGGACCGGCTGGTGGACCGGATGAACCGCTGGTACGCGGAAGCGCTGGACGTCATCGTCACCGCGGACGCCGTCTGGTCCGCGCTGCCCGCCCGGATCGACATGCTCGCCGCCGAACTGCACCGCACCCGTTCCCTGGCGCATTCGGTGGGGGTGCGCCCCGGCGAGCACCCCTCGGGCGACGATCTGGAGCGGATCACCACCGAGCTGACCGCGCTCCGCGCCGAAGTGGTCTCCGATCCACTGGCGTTCTGGAAGCCGCGGAAGAGCGGCAGTTCGGCACCGGGGGGCGGGTCCCCGGACACCGAGCGCTACGACCGGGCGGCCCGCGCCCTGGAGGACGTACGGCGCGAGATCGAAGCGGTGCTGGACGTGCGGCAGGACGCCGAGCGGCGGCTGATGCGGCTGCGCGATGTGCTCTCCCGCGCCGACCGCACCCTGGCCGAGGCCCGGCAGGCGCGCGGTGAGGTGCTGGCGAAGATCGCGGCATCCGAGGTGCCCGCGGTCAGCGGCCCGCCCACCGCGCTGCACGAACAGCTGGTGGCCGCGGCCGACTACCGCAGGCGCGCCCAGTGGCACCGGCTCTCGCCGCTGCTGGAGAGCCTGGAGCAGCGGGCCGATGACGAGCTGCTGCGGGCCCGGGAGTCCCTGACGGCGGTGACCGCGCCGCTCGCGGTCCGCGCCGAGCTGCGCGGCCGGCTCGACGCGTACAAGGCGAAGGTCGCCCGGCACGGTATGGCGGAGGACCCGCTGCTGATCGAGCGGTACGACGCGGCGCGCCGGATGCTGTGGAGTGCCCCTTGCGATCTGCGGGCGGCCGAGCAGGCGGTGCTGCGCTATCAGCGGGCCGCGGCCGACGCCCTCGTACCCCGTCAGGCGGGCCCCACCGATCACGGCACCCAGGGGGCACGGCATGAGTGAGGCGGTCAGCTGCCAGCGGCGCGAATGCGGCGGTGCGTACGAGGACGTGGGCGGCGGCGAGCTGTACTGCGACACCTGCGGGATGGCTCCGGTCGTCTCCCGGGAGGGCCTGGTGAGTTCACCGCCCACCGGGGTGGCGGCCGGGGGCCGCGGCGGCTCCGCGCCCTCGACCAGGTCCTCGCGCCCCTCGCGGTCGGCGCGCTCCTCCTCGTCCCGGCGCTCGGTCTCCGGGCGGCTGCGTTCCTCGCTGTCGGGCGGGTCCTCGGGGCGTTCGGTCTCGGTGCGCAGCTCCCGTTCCACCTCCTCCGCCTCCGGGCGGAACGCCCTGGGCGCGGGCCTGGTCAGCGTTCCGGAGGTACCGCGTCCCGATCCGCGGACGGCGGTGCTGGCCGACCCCGAGGTACCGGAGCGCAAGCGGTTCTGCAGCCGGGGGGACTGCGGGGCGCCGGTGGGCCGGTCCCGTGGCGACCGTCCCGGCCGCACCGAGGGGTTCTGCACCAAGTGCGGCCATCCGTACTCGTTCGTCCCGAAGCTGCGCCCCGGCGATGTGGTCCACGGGCAGTACGAGGTGGCGGGCTGTCTGGCGCACGGCGGTCTGGGCTGGATCTACCTGGCCATAGACCGCGCCGTCTCCGACCGCTGGGTGGTGCTCAAGGGCCTGCTGGACACCGGCGATGAGGACGCGCTCGCGGTCGCCGTCTCCGAGCGCCGCTTCCTCGCCGAGATCGAGCACTCGAACATCGTCCGCATCTACAACTTCGTCGAACACCTCGACCAGCGCACCGGCAGCCTCGACGGCTACATCGTCATGGAGTACGTGGGCGGCAAGTCGCTGAAGGACATCGCCAACGACCGGCGGGCCCCGGACGGCCGCCGGGATCCGCTGCCGGTGGAGCAGGCGTGCGCGTACGGCATCGAGGCGCTGGAGGCGCTGGGCCATCTGCACAGCCGCAATCTGCTCTACTGCGACTTCAAGGTCGACAACGCGATACAGCAGCAGGACCAGTTGAAACTGATCGACATGGGCGCGGTCCGGCGGATGGACGACGACGACAGCGCGATCTACGGCACCGTCGGCTACCAGGCGCCCGAGATCTCGGACGCCGGTCCGTCCGTCTCCTCCGACCTGTACACGGTGGCGCGCACCCTCGCGGTGCTCACCTTCGACTTCCAGGGCTACACCAACGTCTACGCGGACAGCCTGCCCGACCCCGAGAACATCGAGGTCTTCCGGCGCTACGAGTCGTTCTACCGGCTGCTGGTGCGGGCCACCGACCCGGATCCGGGCCGCCGGTTCGCCTCCGCGCAGGAGATGGCCGACCAGCTGACCGGGGTGCTGCGGGAGGTCGTGGCGCTCCAGACCGGCCGCCCCCGGCCCGCGCTGTCCACGCTCTTCGGCCCCGAACCGCGAGTGGTGGACACCGCGCTGTTCGCCGAGGAGGGCCAGGAGCCGTCCGTGCTGGGCACCCGGGACCCCGGGCGCCGGGCCGCGGACGGCGCGCCCCCGGGGAGCCCGGGGGCCCACGGCCCGGCCGCGGCGGGCGGGGCGGCCCTCCAGCCGCCGGGGCCGCCGCCCCTGCCGCTGCCCGCGGTGGCCCCGCTGGACACCCGGGCCACCGCGCTGGCGCTGCCGGTGCCGCTGGTGGACCAGGCCGACGCCAACGCAGGCTTCCTGGCCGGGCTGCTCAGCGCCGCCCCCGCGGAGCTGAGTGCCGCCCTCCAGAACGCCCCGGCCGACTCGCTGGAGCTGCGGCTGCGCCGGGTGCGCGCCCAGCTGGAGCTGAGCCAGGTGCGGGAGGCGGGCGCCGCGCTGTCCGGTCTGGAGGCCGGGTACAGCGACGACTGGCGGATCGTCTGGTACCGGGGGCTGCACGCGCTGGCCACCGGCGACCACGAGACGGCCGCGCTCTCCTTCGACGCCGTCTACGACGCTTTCCCGGGGGAGCCCGCGCCCAAGCTGGCGCTCGCGGTCTGCGCCGAGGTGCTCGGCCAGCTGGACAACGCCGCCGAGTACTACCGGCTGGTGTGGACGACCGACCCCAGCTTCGTGAGCGCCGCCTTCGGGCTGGCCCGGGTGCGGCTGTGCTCGGGGGACCGGGCCGGGGCCGTGCACACCCTGGAGTCGGTGCCGGAGTCCTCGATCCACTACACGGCGGCGCGGGTCGCCGCGGTACGGGCACGGCTGCGCCAGCGTCCGCCGCGGGACGCCTTGCTGGCCGATCTGACGGCCGCGGCCCTCCAGGTCGAGCGGCTGGGCGAGTTCGGACTGGACGCGGTGCGGCGCGAGCGGCTGCGGACGGAAGTCCTCGGTGGCGCGCTGGATTGGGTACTGTCCGGCAGCAGTGGAGCGACCCCGGGTCAGACCGGGCCGCCTCTGCTCGGGAGCAGCCTGGACGAGCGCGGGCTGCGCTTCGGATTGGAACGCTCGTACCGGGTACTCGCCAGGCTCGCGCAGCGGGGCGAGGAAAGGATCGAACTGGTGGAGCGGGCCAACCGTCTCCGCCCCAGGACGTGGGTGTGATCGATGTCGCAGATGCCACAGCTGCCCCAGCTGTCAGCCTGCCCGACCTGTGAAGAGCCGCCGCAGTCGGGGGACCGCTACTGCGATAACTGCGGCGCCGATCTGACGGCGGCGGCCCCGCCGCCGGGTACGGCGCCCGCCGGGTCTTCCCCGGCCGGTTCCGCGGCCCCCGAACCGGAGGACTATCCGCTGGCCGCCCCGGCGGCCGCTCCGCCCGGCGGGGCGGTGTTCGGCGCTCCGGGTGCGCCCGGAGCGGCGGAGGGACCGGCCGGCGGAGCGGATCCCCGGCTGAACGGCGGCGCGGGCCGCCCCCGGTGTGTGGCGTGTCAGGAGGGCACCATCGACCAGGACGGTTACTGCGAGCACTGCGGCCATGCCCAGGCTCGTGAGCGCGACCACATGGAGCGCGAGCTGGAGGGGGTGGCCGCGGCCAGCGACCGGGGTCTGCGCCACCACCGCAACGAGGACGCGTTCTCGGTCTCGGCCGCCGCGCTCCCCGACGGCTCCCCTGCCGTGGTCGCGGTCGTCTGCGACGGCGTCTCCTCGGCCACCCGCCCCGATGACGCCTCGGCCGCCGCCGCGCACGCCGCGGAGGCGTCGTTGCATGCCTCCCTGCCGCGCGGCGCCCACCCGCAGCAGGCCATGAACGAGGCGATCGTGGCCGCCGCCGAGGCGGTCAACTCCCTGGCCCTGGAGCCCGGGTCCGCCGCGCACGAGGAGCAGCAGCAGCGCCACCAGAACGCTCCGGCGTGCACCATCGTCAGCGCAGTGGTCACCCCCGGGATCCTCACCGTGGGCTGGATCGGCGACAGCCGCGCCTACTGGGTGCCGGACGACCGCACGACGCCGGCCGCCCGGCTGACCGAGGACGACTCCTGGGCGGCGCAGATGGTGGCCGCCGGGCTGATGTCGGAGGCCGAGGCGTACGCGGACGAGCGGGCCCACGCCATCACCGGCTGGCTCGGCGCGGACGCCTACGAACTGGATCCGCACACCGCGTCGTTCAAACCGGACCGTCCGGGTGTGGTCGTGGTGTGCACCGACGGTCTGTGGAACTACGCCGAGTCGGCGGAGGAGATGGCCCTGGCCGTACCGCCGGACGCCCGGTCCCGTCCGCTGCACAGCGCCCAGGTGCTGGTGGGCCACGCCCTCGACGGCGGGGGCCACGACAACGTAACAGTGGCGGTGGTGCCGTTCCCCGCTCCGCAGGGGAGGGCAGGATCCGCCTGACGGCTCGAGGGGGGCTGCGGGTCCCCGCCGGTTGAGACGGACCTCGGCGGCGCGACGGCGCACGACAGCGCGCGGAGGTCCCGTGGGGCGTCGCGGGCGCGCGGGGAGCGCACGGCGCCGCGGCGGTCTCCTCCGGCGGGGGCTGCCGTGTGCTCGCCGCTCCGCTCAGCCCTTTTGTCGATAGGACGATGTGTCCATAGATCGCTATGGGGCAGATCGCCACGGAGCGCCAAGGAGCGGACCAGATGGCCACTTTCTCCAAGTCCCAAGCGCCGCGTTTCTCGGTGGAGGTCTATCAGAACGCCTACCTCCCCGAGGGCGGCCGCGAGGTGAACGCGATCGTCACGGTCACCTCGACCGGCGGCGGGACCACCGGGGGGATGCCGATCCCCAGCCGGCTGACGGGCGTGCGGGACAGCAGAGGGAGCTCCCCCGACGCGGCCGTGGTGATCATGGTCGACTGTTCCGGTTCGATGGACTATCCGCCGACGAAGATGCGCAACGCCCGGGACGCGACGGCCGCCGCGATCGACACGGTGCGCGACGGTGTCGCCTTCGCCGTGATCGCGGGCACCCACAAGGCGGTGGAGGTCTTCCCGGGCAACGGGCAGCTCGCGACCGCCGATCCGGAGAGCCGTGCGCTGGCCAAGGACGCGCTGCGCACCCTGAGCGCGGGCGGCGGCACCGCGATCGGCACCTGGCTGATGCTGGCCGACCGGCTGCTCGCCTCCGCCGACGTCGCCATCCGGCACGGCATCGTGCTCACCGACGGGCGCAACGAGCACGAGGAGCCGGAGGACCTACGGGCGGCGCTGGACGCCTGCGCGGGCCGCTTCACCTGTGACGCCCGCGGGGTGGGCACGGACTGGGAGGTCAAGGAGGTCACCGGGATCGCCTCCGCGCTGCTCGGTACGGCCGATATCGTCGCCGATCCCGCCGAGCTGTCCGGCGACTTCACACGGATGATGGAAACGGCGATGGGCAAGGAGGTCGCCGATGTCTCCCTGCGGCTGTGGACCCCGATGGGCGCCGAGGTGGCGTTTGTGAAACAGGTCGCACCGACGGTCGAGGATCTGACCGCCCGGCGCGTCGAGGCCGGGGCGCGCGCGGGTGACTATCCCACGGGCTCCTGGGGGGACGAGTCCCGCGACTACCACGTGTGCGTCCGGGTGCCCGCGGCCGAGGTCGGCCGGGAGATGCTCGCGGCGCGGGCCTCCCTGGTGCTGCCGCAGCAGGACGGAGGGCCCGCGGCACCGCTGGCACAAGGGCTGGTACGGGCCGTGTGGACCGATGACGTGGTCGCCTCCACCGCGATGAACCGCCAGGTCGCGCACTACACGGGTCAGGCCGAACTGGCCCAGGTCATCCAACAGGGAATGGATGCCCGCAAGTCGGGCGATATCGAAGGGGCCACCGCCAAGCTCGGGCGGGCCGTCCAGCTCGCCGGCGCGTCCGGCAACGAGGACACCGCGAAGCTGCTCGCGAAGGTGGTGGATGTCGTCGACGCGGCGACGGGTACTGTGCGACTGAAAGCGAAGGTCGCGGAAGCGGACGAGATGACCCTCGAGACGCGCTCCACCAAGACGGTTCGCGTCAAGAAGTAGCAGACGAAGCAGTACACCCACGCAGGAAACGCCAAGAACGGCACAAGAGGGGGATCACCGACATGCCGACCTGCCCCAACGGCCACTCATCGGCAGCCGACGACTGGTGCGAGGTATGTGGTCACCGAATGTCGGGGACGCCCATGCCCACCGGCGCCGTACCTCCGCCTCCGCCGCCCCCCATGCCCGGCGCCCCGGGTGCCCCCGGCGGTTACGGCTTCCCGGGCCCCGCCGGACCGCCCCACCAGCCCGGCCCCGGTGCGCCCCCGCCACCCGGCGGTCCCGGTGCGCCCCCGCCGCCCTACGGCGGGCCCGGCGGACCACCGCCGCCCGGTGGCCCCGGTGCGCCGCCGCCCCCGCACGGCGGGACGGGCGGTGGCTACGGCTACCCCGGCGCACCCACGCCCCCGCAGCCGGCCCCGGCCTTCCAGGCCGAGCTGTGCCCCCAGTGCCGCACCCCGCGCGAGGCACAGGCGCCGTTCTGCGAGGAGTGCCGCTTCAACTTCCTGACGGGAGCGCCCACTCCGTACTCACCGCCCTCCTCCGGCGGGTTCGCACCGCCGCCGGGGCCGCCGCAGCCGTTCCCGCCGCAGGGCCAGCAGCCCCCGCACGGCGGTGACTACCAGGCGTCGCGTCCATCGCAGATCAACCGCCCGGCGGAGCCGCTGCCCACCGCGGAGCCGGGCCCGCCGCCCGGTGCGGCGTTCGGCCAGGACGACGACTGGACCCTGCCGCCGCCCACCGGCGCCACCGCGCCGGGGGCCGCGCACGCGCCCCCGCAGGCACCGCAGCCCCAGCAGCAGTACGGGTACGGCTTTCCGCAGCCGCCGCAGGGCGCGGCACAGCCCGCGCCGCCCGCGCCGCCGTACGGCAACGAGGAGTTCCCGGGCGCCATGCCGCCTCCTCCGCCCGTACAGCAGGGGCAGCAGGGGCACGCGGCACCGCCCCCGCCGCAGCAGGCCACGCCGCCCTCGCCGTTCGAGCACGGCGGTCCGCCGCCGTCGCCCGCCGGGTGGGTCGCGGTCGTCGCTCCGGACCGCGAGTACTTCATGGCGATGATGCACCGCAGCGGTCCGGAGGCCGCCGGGCTGAACCTCCCGGCGTACTCCCCCGAGCAGCAGCTGCCGCTCAACGGCCAGCAGATCACCATCGGCCGCCGCCGCCACAGCACCGGCGAGTCCCCCGACATCGACCTCGGGCGCCCGCCCGAGGACCCGGGTGTCTCGCACCAGCACGCGGTGCTCGTCCAGCAGCCCGACGGCAGCTGGTCGGTGGTCGACCAGGACTCGACGAACGGCACCACGATCAACGGTGGTGAGGACCCGATCCAGCCGTATGTCCCGGTTCCCCTCCAGGACGGCGACCGCGTCCATGTGGGCGCCTGGACGACGATCACGGTCCGCCGCGGCTGAGCGCTCCCCGTCGTGCGGGTGGCGGTCCGCCCGGGTCGGGCCGGGCCGCCGCCCCGGAGCCCTGGACCCGCTCAGACGGGCGGGCCCAGCGGCCAGCCGTAGGGTCCTTCCGGGTCGTCCAGCCAAGCCCATTGGCGGTCGCCCCGCACCGTCACGCCGTAGCGCTCGCGCCCCGGCCGGTCCTCGTGCTCCCAGAGCGCGAGGGCCTCGACCGGCTCCATCCGCCCCGCGACCAGGTTCAGCAGGAAGCGGAAGGAGTCGTCCAGCAGCGGGCGCGGCGGCACGCCGTGGGTGGAGACCGAGGGCGGCGGGGCGCTGCCGCGCAGCGGTACGAAATAGGCGGGTGTGGCCAGGAATCGTCCCTCGCCATGTCCGGTGTCGGCGACCCGCAGCCTGACCAGCCCGGTGGCGAGCGGCATCAGGAGGAGCGCGCCCGGCCGGCACTGGGTGAGCCACACCGCGGGAACGGACGGCACCGCACAGGTGGCGATGATCCGGTCGTAGGGGGCGCGGTCGGGCCAGCCGCGCGCCCCGTCACCGGTCACGACCGCCGGACGGAATCCGGCCGCGGCCAGATGGCCGCGCGCGGTGTCGGTGAGCTCCGGTTCGAGGTCGAGGGTGGTGACCCGGTCGTCGCCGAGCCGGTGGGCGAGCAGCGCGGCGTTGTACCCGGTGCCGGTGCCGATCTCCAGCACCCCGTTGCCGTCCGCCACCTCGAGGGCTTCCAGCATCCGCGCCATCAGCGACGGCTGGCTGCTGGAGGAGATCAGCTCGCCCCCGCGCACCCATGTGGCCAGGGGCGCGTCGGCGTACGCCCCGGCCAGCCAGCGCGCCCGGCGCGACGGATCCGGGTCATCGCACCACAGCCGGGTGTAGACGGCGCCCCCGGATGCCGCGCACGCCCCGCCCGGCTCCTCGCCCGCCTCGTAGTAGCAGGGCACGAACAGATGGCGGGGCACCGCCTCGAACGCCGCCCGCCAGCGGGGGTCGGTGAGCGCGCCGCCCTCGGTGAGCCGCCGCACCAGTCCCGCCCGCGCCTCCGCGGCCGCCGCGGCGTGGGGATCGGCCACCGCCGCGCGGGGGCCGGTGTCCGGCGCGCCGCGGGTACGGCCGCCCGTACTGCCCATGACTCCACTGTCCTGCGCCCGCCTCCGGGCCGCGACCCACGCCCCTTCCCCCAGCCGGGTGGTCTGAGAGCATGGAGACGTGAAAGACATTCCGCGCGGCACACTTCAGGAGCAGACCTTCTACGAGCAGGTCGGCGGCGAGCCGACCTTCCGCCGACTGGTGCACCGCTTCTACCAGGGGGTCGCGGAGGACCCGCTGCTCCGGCCGATGTACCCCGAGGAGGACCTGGGACCGGCGGAGGAGCGGCTGGTGCTCTTCCTCATGCAGTACTGGGGCGGGCCCCGCACCTACAGCGACCACCGCGGCCACCCGCGGCTGCGGATGCGTCACGCCCCGTTCACGGTGAACCGCGCCGCCCATGACGCCTGGCTGCGTCATATGCGCGACGCCGTGGACGAGCTGGAGCTCGCTCCGGATCTGGAGCGGCAGCTGTGGAACTACCTCACCTACGCCGCCGCGTCCATGGTCAACACCGAGGGCTGAGCGGCCGTACCGCGCCGCCGGGCAGCGGCCCGGCGGCGGACGGAACGAGCCGTGGACGGAACGAGCCGGTCAGGCCGGGGTGACGGTCAGACCGGGCAGGCCGGAGGTGCGGACCGCCACCGAACCGTAGGGGGTGCGCAGCCTCAGCCAGCCGCCCGCGGACAGCAGGGCCAGCGGCTCGGCCACGGATGGGAGCGCGGTCGTGGCTCCGGCGGGGACACCCGCACCGACGCCCGCCGCCGCCCGGGCCGGGCGGAGGAAGCCCAGCGACTGCGCCGCGTGCACCGCGCGCAGCGGCAGCCGGGTGCCGCCCAGCGTGCGGGACCAGATCTCATGGCCGATGCGGTCGCGCTCGGCGCGGGTCCGGCGCTCCTCGGGAAGGGCCTCGTCACGCGCGCGGAACTCGGCGACCGCGGCGGAGACCGCCGCCCGCACCTGGTCCGCGCCCGGCAGCCCCTCCACCCGGCGCCAGCCGCCGCGCGGCGGCAGCACCCCGGCCCACGGCGGACCGGTGACGGCGCCGGGCACGGGGACCACCAGCGGGCCCGCCGCGGCGGCGGTCCGCGCCGTGAGCGCCGTGTCCAGCGCCTCGGCGAGCTCACCGGCCGAGACCGTGGTGTCCAGGGACCCCGCGGCACCGCCGGTGGTGACCGCCGCCTCCACCCGCGCCGTACGGATCGCGAGCACCTCGAAGGACGGCGGACGGCCGAAGACGGCGAGCACACCCGCGCCCGCCTGGAGCCGCACCGCCGCGGCACGGTCGTAGTGGATCAGCCGGACCAGGAAGGCGGCCAGGTCGGCCGCCTCCCCGGCGTCGGCGAAGTGGAGCTCGTGGCGGGCAGCCGTCATACCGCGAGGGCCCCTTCCGGCCGCCCGTTCCGCCCGGCACCCTCGGCGGGCTCCAGGTACTCCGCGAGGAACTGCTCCTCCTCACGGCTCACCCGGCGCGGGCGTCCCCGTTCGAGGTCGAAGGGGACGAGACGGGTGGCGGCCCGTGCGTACACCGTGTCCTCGTCCTTGACCTCGTAGCGCAGGGTCAGATACGCGGCACGGATCTCCGTCACCCAGGTCTCGATGGTCACCGGGGCGTGCCGGTGGACGAGGGGCTTCAGATAGTCGATCTCGTGGCGGGAGACCACCACACCGCCGGTGAACGCCGAGCTGCCGTCCCCCGGCGCCAGCCGCCACATGAAGTCGACGCGCGCCTCCTCCAGGTAGCGGAGGTAGACCACATTGTTGACGTGGCCGAACGCGTCCATGTCGGACCAGCGCAGGGGGCAGGAGTAGATGTGCCGGGCCATCCCGCTCAGCCCCGGGTCAGCTTCTTGTAGGTGGCGCGGTGCGGACGGGCCGCGTCCGGGCCGAGCCGCTCGACCTTGTTCTTCTCGTAGGACTCGTAGTTGCCCTCGAACCAGAACCACTTGGACTCGCCCTCGTACGCCAGGATGTGCGTCGCGACGCGGTCGAGGAACCAGCGGTCGTGGGAGACGACCACGGCGCAGCCGGGGAACTCCAGCAGCGCGTTCTCCAGCGAGGACAGGGTCTCCACGTCGAGGTCGTTGGTGGGCTCGTCGAGGAGCAGCAGGTTGCCGCCCTGCTTGAGGGTGAGCGCGAGGTTGAGCCGGTTGCGCTCACCGCCGGAGAGCACCCCGGCGGGCTTCTGCTGGTCCGGGCCCTTGAAGCCGAAGGCCGAGACATAGGCGCGGGACGGCATTTCGACCTGGCCGACGTTGATGTAGTCCAGTTCGTCGGAGACGACGGCCCACAGCGTCTTCTTGGGGTCGATGTTGGCGCGCGACTGGTCGACGTAGGAGATCTTGACGGTCTCGCCGACCTTGATGTTGCCCGCGTCCGGGGTCTCGAGGCCCTGGAGCATCTTGAACAGGGTCGTCTTGCCCGCGCCGTTGGGGCCGATGACACCGACGATGCCGTTACGGGGAAGGGTGAAGGAGAGGTCGTCGATCAGGACCTTCTCGCCGAAGGCCTTGGAGAGGTTCTCCACCTCGACGACCACGCTGCCCAGACGGGGGCCCGGCGGGATCTGGATCTCCTCGAAGTCCAGCTTCCGGGTCTTCTCCGCCTCGGCGGCCATCTCCTCGTAACGGGCCAGCCGGGACTTGGACTTGGCCTGACGGCCCTTGGCGTTGGAGCGGACCCACTCCAGCTCTTCCTTGAGGCGCTTGGCGCGCTTGGCGTCCTTCTGCCCCTCGACCTTCAGACGGGTCTGCTTGGTCTCCAGGTAGGTGGAGTAGTTGCCCTGGTAGCCGATGGCGCGGCCGCGGTCGAGCTCGAGGATCCACTCGGCCACGTTGTCCAGGAAGTACCGGTCGTGGGTGATGGCCACGACGGTGCCCGCGTACTTGGCGAGGTGCTGCTCCAGCCACTGGACGGACTCGGCGTCCAGGTGGTTGGTGGGCTCGTCGAGCAGCAGCAGGTCGGGGGCCTCCAGCAGCAGCTTGCAGAGCGCGACGCGGCGCTTCTCACCACCGGAGAGGTTGGTGACCGGCCAGTCCCCGGCCGGGCAGCCGAGGGCGTCCATGGCCTGCTCGAGCTGGGCGTCCAGGTCCCAGGCGTTCGAGTGGTCCAGGTCCTCCTGGAGCTTGCCCATCTCCTCCAGCAGCTCGTCGCTGTAGTCGGTCGCCATCTGCTCGGCGATCTCGTTGAAGCGGTCGAGCTTGCGCTTGGTGTCCGCGACACCGTCCTGGACGTTCTCCAGCACGGTCTTGGACTCGTCCAGCGGGGGCTCCTGGAGCAGGATGCCGACGCTGTAGCCGGGAGAGAGGAAGGCGTCACCGTTGGACGGCTGCTCCAGACCCGCCATGATCTTCAGCACCGTCGACTTACCGGCGCCGTTGGGGCCCACGACACCGATCTTCGCGCCGGGCAGAAAGCTCAGCGTGACGTCATCGAGGATCACCTTGTCACCGTGCGCCTTGCGCGTCTTGCGCATGGTGTAGATGTACTCAGCCAAGAGAAACCGTCCGGCAATCTGGTAGGTATCGAGGTGCGGCCCCGCCGCGTGGTCCTGGGCGGCTCCCACCGCGTGAGGGCAGATACACCCCATCTTGCCGTACGCCAAGCCCGAGGCGAAAACGGGTTGTCCGCGGCGCTCCGTCGGGGCACGTACGAAGGGCCGGAGTCCCGGTGGGACTCCGGCCCTTCGCCGTGTCATCACTGTCAGTCGCCGGCGCTCACACCCATGGGGCGCGGCGCGCAGCCGACCGAGGGTGACGCGGGGGTCACACCCTCTTCTTGCGGACCAGGAAGATCGCGCCGCCGCCGAGCACCACGAACGCCACGGCGATACCCGCGATCATCGGGGTGTTGCTGCTGCTCCCGGTCTCGGCGAGATCGTCACCGCCGGTGCTGCCGGTGCTGGAGCCACCGGCCGAGGCCGGGCTCGGCTGCGAGGGGGTCTCGCTGCCACCGCTGCTGGAGGTCCGGCAGTCCAGGACGCCCGAGAAGGTCTTGGTGAAGCCGTTCGGACCCTTGATGGTGATGGAGTAGCGCTGGTCCTCCTTCACCGGGGCGGTCACGGTCTTCGACTGACCCGCCTCGATCGTGTACTTCTCGCCCAGCAGCTGGAAGGTGAACGCCTCGTCACCCTTGTTGGTGGCGGTGATGTCCACGCCGCCCTTGGAGCAGTTCTTCTCGGCGGAGACCGCCGGGATCGCACCCTCCTTGGCCCAGTTCGCGGTGGCCGTGGCGGTGACGGTGCTCTCGCTGGAGCCCGCCAGGATCTGCGTCTGGCTCTTGCTGGCGCTGGCGAACGCACGGCCCACCGGGACCTTGGTGGCGGCCTGGGCGGTCACCGTGGCGGTACCGTCGGCGGCGCCCTTCGGCACGTCGAAGTACACCTCGCCGTTGTTGGCGGCGCTGGTGAGCGTCTTGCCGTTCTTGTCCACGAGCTTCACACCGGAGGCCGCGGCCCCGGTGCCCGGGGTGAGGGTGACGCTGTCCGCATTGGTGCGGACCTTGACCGGACCGAGCCGGTCACCGGCCTTGCCGGACACCGCGGGCGGGTCCAGCGTCAGCGACGCCTTGGGCTCCTGGACCGTCCGGGCGTTCTTCTGGAGGTAGTCGGCCAGCTTCTCGGCCGCGGGGTCGACCGCCTCGACATCCGCCTTGTCGGAGAAGCGCCAGATGGCGACCTGTGTACCCGCGGCGGCCGTCTTCTCGGTGAGCGGACCGGACTTCGCCTTGCTCGCCAGCGCCGAGAGGTCGTTCACCTGCGGATAGGAGTTCTGCAGAATCCAGTTGATCTTACCGGCGTCGGGGTTGCTGGCCAGTGAGGTGGCGCTCCAGGGCTTCTCCTCGTACTTCGCCTTGTCCTGCGTCGGGTTGTGCACGTCAATGCAGTACGTCTGGATGGTGCCGCCGTTGTCGACCGCCATCTCGAAGAGACCGGCACCGACGCGCTGGTTCTTGCCGTTCTCGTGAATGACGGCCTTGCCAAAGGTCTTGAGACCGCTCAGCGTGGCGGTGGCGCCACCCCGGCTCGGGGCCGGATCCGCGGCGGCGGTACCTGCGGTAGCGAGCACACCCGCCGCGACCAGGCCGGACGCCAGCACGGCGGCGCCCAGGCGAGCCGAAACCCGCCTCTTTACAGCAATCATGCGTTTTCCCTCCGGGCGAGCGCCAGTCCGTAGGTGCGCCTCGCCAGCGAACTCAAAACTCAGAAACCCCCGTTGGGCACTCAGGGATCCTAGGGAGTATTGACGCCCTTCGGCCCCCGCGTGTACCTCGCACGGCCCAATCCGAATCGGAATTGTTATCTCCGCCTGAGACCCGGTATGACCTGGGATTATCGACAAATCATCGAGATTCAGGGGGAAGTTGCCCTGGTCGGTACGTTTAGCAGAGGTTTCGCCTGTGAGATCCGACGAAAGGCGGACGTACCTCGTGAAAGGTCGTGGCCCACGGCGACGGCGTCGATCTCGGCGGTGATCCACCGGTCCCCACCGCCGGGTTGATCCCCCGTCCGCTCCGGCTCCCTCCCCCGTTCTCCTTCCCGCTCCCTCTCCCTCAACCGCAATGTGCCGTGGACGAGGAGCGGTTCACCCAGCGACACCGAACCCGCCACGTTCGCCGCGAGCGACCGCCAGGTCCAGACCGTATAGAAGCTCGTATGCGCGTCCGCCCAGAGCTCCCGCCTCCGGTCCCAGCGGCGCACCGTCACCGCCAGCCGGAAGCGGGCCATCGCGACCCCGGTCGCCGTCTCGCGGAAATCCGGCCGTGTCGCGGCGTTGCCCACCACGGTCACCCAGCTCTCGTTCACCGGCCATGCCCCCCGTCACCCCTCATGAGCGCTCATCGCCCCCGTTGCCCCGTCCCGGACCGTCGCGGACCGCAGCGGGCCGTCGGGCCGTCGGGCCGTCAGCTCGTGCGTCTCGCGCATCCCGTGCGTCTCCCGGTCCGGCCGTGCCGCTCGGTTCTCATGCTGCACGGATCCGCGGGATACCGCCGGGCCCTGTGTACGGCCCCCAGACTGTGGACAACTCGGCGCCCCGGCCGGGTGAGCCCCCCGTCAGCTTCCGCCCGCCGCGATGACGTACTGCGCCCGCACCTCGCGGTAGCGCGCCAGCTCCGCCCCCACCGGCTCCAGCACCCGCGCCCGGCCGCACGCCACCGCCGCCTGGCGCCGCTGCGCCTCCGCCAGCTGCCCGTACCGCCGCGCCGGTCCCCGGGCGACCAGTCCGCAGCCCCACGCCAGCCCCGCGCTGGCCGCGACGGCTCCCGACAGCAGCATCGCGGGCGGCCACCACAGCGGCCCGCCGAACAGTCCCGCCACAACCCCCACCAGCCACACCAGCGCCACCACTTGCACCAGCAACAGCGTCACCTGTGCCGACGCCACCATCGACCACCACCCGGGCCGGGCCGGGCGGCGCCCCGCCGTCGCGGCCGCCACCGCCTCGTCGATCGCGTCCGGCAGTCCCCTGCCGCCCCATCCCGCCGCCTCCCGCACCGCCTGGGCCCAGGGTCCGGGCAGTCCCGCCGTCGCCTCGTCCGCCAGGGTGCGCACCGCCTCCTCCACCGAGGGCCGGGCCGTGACCGCCTCCACCGCCGCCGCCTTCACCCGCGCCCCCGGGATCTCGCGGGCGTCCTCCACCCGCCGTCCCGCCGGCCGCCCGCCGCCGTTCGTCCCCGAGGACCACCCCATGGAGCCATGGGTGCCCCGGACGCCCCCCGGCCCGCGCCGGGCGACCCGCCCCCACGGTGTGCCGCAGGCCCACTCCGCGTCCCGCAGCCAGGCGCGCTCGGCCGCCTGTCCGGCCGCGGCCGCGCCCGCCGCCTCGGCGAGCCGGGCCTCGAACTCCGCCCGCGCCCGTTCGCCGAACCCGACCGAGCCCCCGTCCGCCACGTACTGCGGGCGCAGCCGCGCGGTCGCGCCGTCCACATCGGCCGCCAGCCGCCGTTCCGCCGCGCCGCACTCGGCCGCCAAGCGCCCCAGCATGTCCCTCAGCTCGCCGACGCCCTCCCCCGTCAGCGCCGACAGCGCCAGGACGGCGGCCCCCGGCTCACCGTGCTCACCGAGCGCCAGTCCGTCCTCGTCCAGCAGCCGCCGCAGATCGTCCAGCACCTGGTCGGCGGCCTCGCCCGGGAGCCGGTCCACCTGGTTGAGCACCACGAAGGTCACCTCGGCGTATCCGGCCAGCGGCCGCAGATAGCGCTCGTGGAGCACCGCGTCCGCGTACTTCTCCGGATCCACCACCCACACCACCGCGTCGACCAGCCCGAGCAGCCGGTCCACCCGCTCCCGGTGTCCCGTGGCGGCCGAGTCGTGATCGGGCAGATCGAGCAGGACGAGCCCGCGCAGGGCGGGATCGTACGGATAGGCGGGGCGGCGCCGGTCGGCCATCGGGATGCCGAGCCGGTCCAGCAGGCCGTCCGCGTGGTCGGTCCAGGCGCAGGCCAGCGGTGCGGCGGTGGTGGGACGGCGGATCCCCGCCTCCGAGAGCTGCGTTCCCGCGAGTGCGTTGAACAGGGTGGACTTACCGCTACCGGTGGCTCCCGCGAGCGCCACGACGGTGTGGCCGAGCGGGTGCCGCCCCCGCGCGTCGGCCTCGTCGAGCACCCGCCCGGCCCCGGCCAGCGTGCGTCCGTCCAGCCGGGTGCGGGACAGCCCGACGAGCTGGCGCAGCGCGTCCAGACGCGGTCGCAGGGCTCCTGTGACGAATCCGCGCGCGCCGGGACCGTACGGGCTGTACGAGGGGCTCCCGTACGCCCCGCCCGCCGTCCGCGGCTCGCCCGCGGACGGCGGGCCGGCCTGGTTCCCCGGCCCCATGCCGCCCATGGAGCCCATCGCCCCCATGAAGCCCATCGCCGCCGGGGCGTCGACCGTCGCCGACCGGTCCGTCCCGCCGTCCCCGGAGCGGCCGCTGTCACCGGCTCGGCCGTCGTCCCCCCACCGGCCCTCGGGGGCCATCGCGGCGTCCTCCGTATCCATCAGGTCCGCCGCCTCGGCGTCCGCGCCGCCGCGCACCGCGCGCCCCTCGGCCCGCCGCTGGGCGCGCCGGGCGATGAGGCCGTCGTCCCAGGTCTGGCGAGGCCGGTCAGCCGCGGGGTGGTCCGTTCCGTGGCCCTCAGTGGCGGTCACCTTCGGTCACCTCTCCTTCTGTAGTACGGACAGCGCGGCGATCAGCTGGACCTGGTGGTCCGGCGTCACGTCCAAGGTGTCCAGGGGCGCCAACCGCCGGTCCCGCTCCGCCTCCAGGGCGCGGGTGACACAGCCGTCGAGGAGCTGACCGCCGCGGTCGCCCAGGTTCAGCGCACCGTGCGCGCCCAGGGACTCGGCCAGCCGCTCACCCGCCGTACGGGCACGACGGCCGCCCAGCAGGGACGCCGTCAGCAGGGCGGTGACCTCGTCGGGGGCGCATCTGCCGCCGCCTTCGGCGACTCGCGTCCGCACCTCCTCCTCGGCCAACTCCTCGACGCACCGCCGCCAGTGGCGCACGGCCACGCCGATCCGCTCCCCCGCGCCGCGCGCGTCGCTCGGCGCGAGCCCTGCCCGCGCCACCGGATCCCGCTTCCCGGTCTCCGCGACCCGCTCGTCGGCGGCGGCCACCGCGCTGCGCAGCAGGGTCGCCAGGGAGTCGACGAGGGCGCGGAGCAGCTCCTCGGGGGTGCTGTCCCGGGGCAGCCCGTGCCAGTGGGTGAGAGCGCCGCCCGCGAGCGCCGCGCCACCGGCGATCTCCCGCCGCACGCGCTCCAGTTCCTCCCCGTAGGCTCCCTCGACCCGCTGCACCAGCCGTACCGCCGCCGCGTGCTGGGCGGCGGCCGCACCGGCCAGGGCGGGCATCCGGGAACGCAGCGAGGCGAGCACCCCGGCGGCCGTCCGGGCGGCCGCCACACCGCGTGCGTGGGGGTCCTGGGCGTGCTGGGTGAGCCAGGCCCGCAGCGCGGCGACGGCGGTGGCGGGCAGCAGCCCGCTGCCCCCGCCCGCGGACTCGGGCAGTTCGGGGATGGTGAAGCGCGGTACGTCGCCGAGCCCGGCCGTGGTGAGGAGGGCCGCGTACTGCCGTGACACCTCGCCCGCGAGCTGGTGGGGCACCCGGTCGAGCACGGTCACCAGGGTGACGTCGTACTCCTTGGCGGTGCGCAGCAGATGCCAGGGGACGGCGTCGGCGTAGCGGGTGGCGGTGGTGACCAGCACCCAGACGTCGGCGGCGCAGATCAGCTCGGCGGCCAGATCGCGGTTCCGGGCGACGAGGGAGTCGATGTCGGGCGCGTCGAGCAGGGCGAGCCCGCGCGCCAGTTCCGGATCCGTCTCGATCCGCAGCGCCCGGGCCCCCTCCTGCCCCCGGTCCTCGTCGTCGTACACCGTCTCCGGCCGTTCGCCCTGCGCCGGCACCCACACCCGGGTGAGCTGCGGCAGTACCCGCTGCCCGGCGAACCAGGGGCGGTCGTCGGGGTGGCACACCAGCACCGGGGTACGGGTGGTGGGCCGCAGCACCCCGGCCTCGGTGACCCGTCGGCCCACCAGGGAGTTGACGAGCGTGGACTTGCCCGCCCCGGTGGATCCTCCGATCACCGCCAGCAGGGGCGCTTCGGGGGCCCGCAGCCGGGGCACGAGATAGTCGTCCAGTTGGGCGAGCAGCTCGGCACGGCTGCGGCGCGCGCGGTCGGCACCGGGAAGGGGGAGCGGAAACCGGGCGGCGTCGACGCGATCACGCAGTGCGGTCAACGCGTCGAGCAGCCGGGGCCGTACGTCCAAGATCGCCACGTGGTGAAGAATGCCCGTTTTTGGTGGCTTTTTGAAGCGTATGCCCACACGTGCGCGTCAAAGAGACCCGCCCGGATCACCCCAGAAGGGGCATGGGACGTAAGAGACGACGGGGGCCCAGGCATAACGAGTAGACAACACCCGCCCGCTGAGGCGTGAAAAACGATGCGAGTTCCGGACCTGCCTGCGATTATCAGACCGCTTCACCGAACCTCCACAAGGTGCCACGGAGGTGAAGCAACCGGGGCGAGGCGCAAGGAGCCCTATCCTTGTCCCCGGCGAGGTCACGGTCCGCCGAGCCCGGCCACCCGCACCACGGCCGCACCGGCGGTATCGCGGGCACCCGGGGGCTCATGTTCCATGACCACCACCGGCCCCCGTAGCTCAGTGGATAGAGCAGGCGCCTTCTAAGCGCTTGGCCGCAGGTTCGAGTCCTGCCGGGGGCGCCACCCGCCTCCTCCCCGCGTGTCCGCGGAGGGGGCTTTCGCATCCTGTTCCGCGGGACTCTAGCGGCGCCCCTGTAGCGGCCGCGTAAGCACCGTGGACGGCTGCGCCGACCGGGGTCGCACTGGGTGAACAGGGGCGCACCGTACCGGCTCGACTTCATCCGCCCTCAGGGGAACTCCACGGTGACGGTGAGACCGCCGCCCGGGCGGGGATCGGCGGTGGCGGTTCCGCCGTGGGCGCGCGCGATGGCGGCGACGATGGCCAGGCCGAGCCCCGCGCCCTCGCCCCGTACCCGGGTGCGGGCCTGGAGGCGGTGGAACGGCTCGAAGAGCCGGGGCGCCATCCCGGCGGGAACGTGCGGCCCGGTGTTGGTGATGCGCAGGGTCCCATCGCCGAGCACGATCCGGATCTCGCCGCCGGGGTGGTTGTACCGCAAGGCGTTGCGCACCAGATTGCGGATGAGCTGGCCGAGCAGGACCGGGTCGCCCTCCACGGCGAGGGGCTTCAGGACCGTGGTGAGCGTGATCCCGCGCTGCCGCGCCTCCTCACCGGCCTCCGCCACCACCGCCTCCGTCGTCCGGTCGAGCGCGACGGCCTCACGGTGGCGCAGCCCCTCGGCCGCGTCGGCGAAGAGGAGCAGCGATTCGATCAGCCGCTCACTGCTGTCGGCGGTGTCGATCAGCCGCCGCCGGATCCACTGGACCTCCTCCGGCCGGGGATCGGAGAGACCGATCTCGGCGGCCGCCCGCTGAATGGCCAGCGGGGTGCGCAGTTCATGCGCCGCGTTGGCGGCGAACCGCTGCTGCGCCTGGACCAGTCGCTCGATACGGTCCAGCATCCGGTCGAAGGTGTCCGCCAGCTGTTTCAGCTCCCCGGGCGGGCCTTTGAGATCGATGCGCTGCGCGAGGTTCTCTCCGGAGAGTTTGTTCGCGGTGGCGGTGATCACGCCGACGGGGCGGAGTACCCGTCCCGCCATCCACCACGCGAGAAAGGCCGAGAGGACGGAGAAGACGCCGAATCCGATGACACAGATGATCAGCAGACGGCTGAGCGTCATTCCCGTGACCACCTCGACCGCGTCCGACTGGATTCTGAACGCGGCGGTCCTGGTCAGCTCCGTGCTGGGGAGGCGAACCGGTCGGACGAACGCGAACGGGGCGACCATGCCCGTCGGCTTCGTGTCCATGGCCGCCCGCTGTACCGGCCCCTCGAGCCAGCGTTGGACCAGCGAGTAGATGAAGGCCGTGAGGAGGCCGCCGGCGAGCAGGATCAGTCCGGTGTACAGCGCCGTCAGCCGGGCCCGTTCGGTCCCGAAGCGCAAGCGGCGGATCATGGACATTCCTGCCGTGTTATCTCGTCCTTCCGACCGGACGGGGCCCGGCGGGCACTGGGGACGATGCGGTATCCCGCGCCCGGGACCGTTTCGATCGCGGGCGGGGCACCGAGTTTGGTCCGCAGGCGGCTCATGGTGACCCGCACCGGATTGGTGTCGTATCCGGTGCCCTCTTCCCAGACCTTTTCGATCAGGCTCTCGCCGCTGACCACGGCGCCGTTGGCCCGCATCAGGGTCTCCAGCACGGCGAACTCCTTGCGCGCGAGCACCACCCGGCGGCCGTCGCGGGTCACCTGGCGGCGCGAGGTGTCCAGCACCAGACCGGCCCCCCGGAGAACGGGGGGTAGTGCGGGCTGGTTCCGGCGACCCAGGGCGAGGACCCGGGCCAGCAGTTCGTCATAGGCGAAGGGCTTGGTCAGATAGTCATCGGCACCCAGCCCCAGACCGGCCACCCGCTCGGCAACGGTGGTGGACGCGGTGAGCATGAGGACGCGGGTGAGCAGGCCCTCGGCCACCACATGGCGGCAGACGTCATCGCCGTGCGTCCCCGGCAGGTCCCGGTCGAGGATCACCACGTCATAGTCGCCGTAGACGAGTTTGTCGAGTCCGCTCTCCCCGTCGAGTGCGATGTCGACGGTGATCGCGTCGCGTCGCAGACCGTGAGCGATCATCTCTGCGAGGAACTGCTCGTCCTCTACCAGAAGTACGCGCATGTTCCCTGTATACACGGGTTCCACGTTTCATTGCCATTACATGATGGCCGCAATCCCCCGTGACTCGGTAAGAGAAACGAAACGGGCCTTTGTGTCACGGTGCCTCTCAGTGTGACGCCGAAGGCCGCCGCGATAGGGGTCACCGCGCGCTCCTTTACCCTTCTCTCTTCCGTTCCATCATGGAGGTGAAACGCATATGAGGAATTCACGGATTCAGCTGGTGATGGCCTCTGTTGTGATCGGTCTCGCCCTGTTGACCGTCGGCTGTTCATCCGAGGGCGGCGGTACCGATAAGACGCCGACGGAGGCCTCCGGGTCCGGCGGAAATGCCGCGGGAAATTCCGAGGTCGAAGCATCGGATTCGTTCCTGAAGCTCCAGAAGTGTATGCGCGGCCAAGGCGTGGAACTGCCGGATCAAAAGCAGACCGAGGACGGGAAGATGCTCGCCATCGGGCCGCCCGAGGGCACCTCGCAGAAAAAGTTCTTCGCGGCCATGAAGAAGTGCGGCGGCATGGGCGGGGGCAGCCCGGAGGAAGATCGCCAGTTCCAGGAGCAGCAGGTGAAACTCGCCGCCTGTATGCGGAAGAAGGGCTATGACCTGCCCGACCCCAAGCCCATCGAGGGCGGAGGCGGCGGCACGAGGGCGACCATTCCCATTCCGAAGGGGGAGAACAAGGAAAAGTTCATGAAGGACTGGAAAGAGTGCGGAGCGTGAGGCGCTGGGCCGCGGTCACCTGGGGTGTGATCACCGTTGCCGCCCTGTCCGGAGCGGGGCTCGCCGCTCATGAGATGTCCGGTTCCGGCAAGAGCGGCGTCGAGGAGCGGACCGACCTTCCGAAGGCGACCGACAAGGTTGTCAGAAACGACCTCATCAGCAGTACGACGGTGGAGGGGACGCTCGGCTACGCAAAGAAGCGGAAGGTCAACGCCGGTGCGGGTGGCACCGTGACCTGGCTCCCGGGCGGCGGTTCGAAGATCACCCGCAAGGAGCGGCTGTACGCGGTCGACGGCCGGGACGTACGGCTGATGTACGGCTCCGAGCCGATGTACCGGACCCTCAAGAAGGGGAACACCGGTACCGACGTACGGCAGTTGAAGACCAATCTGATCGCCCTCGGCTATGGCATCGGTCTTTCGGTGGACGAGGAGTTCACCCAAGGCACGGAAAAGGCCGTCAAGAGATGGCAGAAGGACCACGGTCTCAAGGTGACCGGCACCATCGGCCCGGATCAGATCTTCTTCGCGACGGGGCCGGTACGGGTACGGGAAACCCAGGCGGCGGTCGGTGACCGCACCACTCCCGGACAGCCCGTACTGAGCATCACCAGTTCGGACCGTGTGGTGCAGTTCGACGTCAAGGTCGTGGACTCCGCCATGGCCACGGAGGGAAAGAAGGTGGAGGTGGAACTGCCCGACGGAAAGAGGGAGATGGGTGAGGTCACGGCGGTGGCGAACACCGCCAAGCCGGGCAAGAACCCTTCCGACACCGATCCACGCGTGAGCATCACCGTCGCCTTCGACCATCCGGACAAGGTCAGGGGAATCGACAAGGCCCCCGTCACCATCCATCTCAAGGGCGAGACGCGCGAGAATGTGCTCAGCGTTCCGGTCAGCGCCCTGCTCGCCCTGCCCGACCATTCCTACGGCGTGCAGGTCGTCGAGGGCACCCAGGTCCGTGAGGTGAAGGTGCGGCTGGGGCTGTTCGCCCAGGGCCGGGTGGAAGTCACCGGGGGCGGGCTGCGGGAAGGTATGCGAGTCGGGGTTCCCTCGATATGAGCGTCGTGTGTCTGACCGAGGTGCGCAAGGAGTATCCGGGCGGGGTCGCCGCCCTGCGCGGGGTCGATCTGACCGTCGAACGCGGAGAACTGCTGGCGATCGTCGGCCCCTCCGGATCGGGGAAGTCCACCCTGCTGCACATCGTGGGCACCCTCGACTCCCCCACCGCCGGTTCGGTGACGATCGCCGGGCACCACACCGGTACCCTGTCCGACCGTCGGCTGTCGGCCCTGCGCGCACAGCACATCGGCTTCGTCTTCCAGGCGTTCCACCTCTTCGCCGGGGTCAGCGCCCGGGACAACGTGGCGGAGGGGCTGCTCTACACCGGACTGCCGCGCGCCGAGCGGCGGCGGCGGGCGACGGCGGCGCTGGAGCGGGTGGGCCTCGGGGACCGTCTCGGTCACCGGCCGCATGAACTGTCCGGTGGCCAGAAGCAGCGCGTCGCCATCGCGCGGGCGATCGTCGGTGAACCGGACCTCCTGCTGGCCGACGAGCCGACCGGCGCGCTGGACTCCGTCTCCGGGGAGAGCGTGCTCAAACTCCTCCATGAACTGCACCGGGAGGGCGCCACCATCGCCGTGATCACCCATGACCGGGAGGTCGCCGCCACCCTGCCCCGCCAGGTGCGGCTGCATGACGGGCTGATCGTGGAGGACATCCGGCGCGGCGCCGCCGCCGGTGTCGGGGTCGGCGCGGCCGGCGGCGCCGAGCGGCCGGGGCACGGGACGACGACCACCGGGCGACGAGGAGAGACACCATGAACACGCGGCAGCGGCAGCCGGGTCTCGCCCCCGCCCGGTTGACCCCGCGCGACATCCTGCACACCGGTGCGGCGGGTATGCGCAGCAGACCCCTGCGCATCGTGCTCTCCGCACTCGGTATCGCCATCGGCATCGCCACCATGATCGCCGTCGTCGGAATCTCCTCGTCCGGAAAGGAGCGGCTGCTCCGTGAACTCGACTCCCTGGGCACCAATATGCTCGTGGTCAAGCCCGGGGAGTCTCTGCTGACCGGGGATCCCGTATCGCTGGCGAAGGACACGGCGGCCCGGGTCGGCCGTATCGAGGGCGTCGAGGACGTCGGCGCGACGGGAGAGCTCCCGCTCTCGGTCCGCCGCTCGGAGAAGATCAGCGACCAGGTGACGGGCGGGATCACCGTCCAGGCCACCAGCCAGGAGCTGCGGACGACGCTGCGCGCCACGATGCGCTCCGGTACGTGGTTCAACGCGGCCACCGCCTCCTATCCCTCGGTGGTCCTGGGCGATGTGGCGGCCGAGCGCCTGGGCATCACCGAGCCCGGGCAGCGGGTGTACATCAAGGGCGAGTACTTCACCGTGCTGGGGATCCTCGATCCGTTGCCCCTCGCCCCCGAGATCGAGCGCTCGGCCCTGGTCGGCTGGCGGGCTGCCATGGCCCACCTCGACTTCGACGGACATCCCACCTCGGTGTACGAACGGTCCACGGACGCCACCGTGTCCACGGTCCGGGCCCTCATCCCGCGTTCGGTGGACCCCGAGTCGCCGAGCAATGTGTCGGTCAGCGATCCCTCGGCCGCGCTCCAGGCCAAGGCCGCCACCGAAGGCACCTTCAACAGCCTGCTGTTGGGGCTGGGCGGGGTCGCCCTCCTGGTGGGCGGGGTCGGGGTGGCCAACACCATGATCATCTCGGTGCTGGAGCGCCGCTTCGAGATCGGACTGCGGCGCTCCATCGGGGCCACCCGTGGGCAGATCCGCTTCCAGTTCCTCACCGAGTCGCTGCTGTTGTCGGGGTTGGGCGGGGTGGCGGGGGTACTGCTCGGCTCCGGCGCCGCCGCGGTGTACGCGCTCGGGAGCGATCTCCCATGGGTGATCCCGCCGTGGGCCGTCGCGGGAAGTTTCGGAACCACGCTGGTCATCGGGTGTATCGCCGGGCTGTATCCGGCCATACGCGCCTCCCGGCTCTCGCCCACGCTCGCGCTGCACGCGGCATGAGCCGGGCGGACCTTACGGGCTCCGTACGCCGCCGTATGAGACCCATACGGCGGCGTACGGGGGCGCTCGGGCGCGTACGGGGGCTCGGGCGCGTACGGGGCCGTGCCTCGTAGCCAGGCGGGGCGCATGCGGCCGTCCGCGCGCCCGGGGCGGGCGCGGCAAAAGCGCCTCCTGATGGCCCCGATACGGGGGCGAGGCGAGGCCACCAGGAGGCTGTTCTCGGGAGTGGCGCCGGTATCACGGCGCGGGGTGGGGCCTCGTCATGGCCGGTGCCGGATGACACCAACGGCGGGCCCGGGGCAGATGTTTCCAGAGATTCCGCTGGGAGACACCGGTGAAAATTGCTAGTCGAACACCGGGGCGGGATCGCCGCGGTCCGCGCCGCGCGGTTCAGCGGGGCATGGTCAGCACCGCGACGCCGTTGACGCGGTCTTCCGCGAGGTCCTCCAGGGCCTCGTCCGCGCGGTCGAAGGGGTACGGGGTGATGGTGGCCCGCACGCGGTGGGCGGCGGCCGCGGCCAGGAACTCCCGCCCGTCCTCCCGGGTGTTGGCGGTGACGCTGCGCAGAGTGCGCTCGCGGAACAGATGGCGCTGGTAGTCCAGCGGCGGGATGTCGGAGAGGTGGATCCCGGCGACGCTGAGGGTGCCGCCGCTGTCCAGCGCCTCCAGGGCCACCGGCACCAGATCGCCCACCGGCGCGAAGAGGACGGCCGCGTCCAGCGGCTCGGGCGGCCGGTCGGCTGCGGCGCCCGCGGAGGCGGCGCCGAGTTCGAGCGCGAGGGCGCGGGCCGCGGCCGAGCGGGTGAGCACATGGACCACGGCGCCCCGGGCGAGGGCCACCTGGGCGGTGAGGTGCGCGGAGCCGCCGAAGCCGTAGATGCCGAGGCGGCCGCCGGGCGGCAGCTCGGCGCGGCGCAGCGCCCGGTAGCCGATGATCCCGGCGCACAGCAGCGGTGCCAGCTCCTCGTCGGCGTATCCGGCGGGCAGGTCGTAGGCGTACGCGGCCGGGACGGTGACGTACTCGGCGTAACCGCCGTCCGCGTCCCAGCCGGTGTACTCGGACGAGGGGCACAGGTTCTCCCGGCCGCGGCGGCAGTACGCGCAGCGGCCGCAGGTGCGGCGCAGCCAGGGGACGCCCACCAGGGTGCCGAGCCGTTCTCCCCCCGCCCGCGGGCCCGCCGCGACCACCTCGCCGACCGCCTCGTGGCCGGGGACGACGGGGCTGCGGTGCGGCGGCAGATCGCCGTCCCGTACGTGCAGATCGGTACGGCACACCCCGCATGCCCGCACCCGGACGAGCAGTTCGTCATCGGCGGGCCGGGGCACCGGCAGGTCCGCCCGGTCGAGACGGCCGGGGGTGCGGACCACCCAGGCGCGCATGGTCGGGGGGATGTCAGCGTTCGCGGCAGCCGTCACGCGTCACAACGTAAGCCGGGTCACGGGCACGGCCGCCGTGGCGCGCCCGTGGCCACGCCACGCGCTCACCCTCCGGCGGGACCCGGCCCGCACCGGTCCTGACCGGTCGTCACCGGTCCTCGCGTGAGATGATGAAGAGCACCCGCAGCACCAGCACCGCCGTGATCACCAGCAGGTGGTAGCCGAACAGCTGGAAGAGACCGGTGCCGGGGATCACCTCCGGTCCGCGCTCGATGCTCAGCAGGATCGCGGACATCACCCCGCTGGTGGCCGCGATGAAGGTGAGCAGCACCTCGTGGACCAGGGAGCGCACGTACTTGCGGTCGCGGGCGTCGGCGAACAGCCGGACCCCCACCCCCAGCCGCCCCTGCTCCAGCGCGCCGGTCACCCGGTCCAGCCGGCGCGGCAGCCGGCGCAGCAGCTCCCACGCGGCCAGCAGCTCGGCGGGGACGGCCGGTTCCGGCGACGGGACCGACGAGGACGGACCGGTGGACTTCCCGGCGGCCGGGCCGCCGCGCCGTCCACCGGTGATCTGGCGCGCCTCGTCGACCATGTTGAAGCCGGGGCAGACCGTGGTGAGCGTGCCCTCCAGCGTGGCCAGCGCCCGGAAGACGGCCGCGGCCTCCGGCGGCACGGTCAGCCCGTACCCGGCGACCAGCCGGAACAGATCGGCGAACACCTGCACCTGGGGTGCACTGCCGGGGATGAAGTGGCGGGCCAGGAAGCGGCCCAGGGCCCGTTCGAGGGCGCGTTCGTCGATCTCGTCGGGGCGTTCGACGATCTGGAGCAGCGCATCGCACAGGGCGGCCGGGTCACCGCTGTTGACGGCCAGCAGGAACAGTTTCAGCCCGGCCCGCAGCTGGGCGTCCACCCGGCCCACCGAGCCGAAGTCGATCAGCGCCACCCGGCCGTCGTCCAGCAGCAGGATGTTGCCCGGATGCGGATCGGCGTGGAAGACACCGTCGACCAGGACCTGATCGAGCAGGGTGGACAGCAGGGTGTGCGCCCAGCGGGCGCGGTCGTCCTCGTCCGCGGCGGCCAGCCGGGTGGCCGCCCCGATGGGCTCCCCCACCAGCCAGTCCAGGACCAGGACGGATTCACCGGACAGCGATGCGTGGACGGTGGGCAGCCGGACGGCGTCGTCCTGACGGCGCCGCGCCCGCGCGGCGCGCACGGTGGCGATGTTGGCGGCCTCCACCCGGAAGTCCAGCTCCTCGTGGACGGAGGCGGCGAACCCCTCGGCCAGCTCCACCAGGCCGATGGCACGGGCCCAGCGGGTGCGGCGCTCCAGCACGGCCGCCAGGCGGCGGATGATGTCCAGGTCGCGTTCGACCACCGGACGCACGCCGGGGCGCAGCACCTTGACGACCGCCTTGCCGCCGTCGTGCAGCCACACCGTGTGCACCTGGGCGATGGAGGCGGCGGCCAGCGGGGTCGGCTCGAACTCCTTGAAGTGCGTCTCCAGGGGCACGCCGTAGGCCGCGACGAGGGCCTCCTCGACGGCGGGCCAGGGCGCCGGGGACACCTGGTACTGGAGCCGGCTCAGCTCCCTCACGAACTCGCGCGGCAGCATGTCGTGCCGGGTGGAGAGCATCTGGCCGAGTTTGACGAAGGTGGGGCCGCCCTCCTCCAGGGCCAGCCGCAGCGGGCGGGCCAGCCGCGCGGCGCCGCCCGCCGCCCCCTTACCGGAGCGTCCGCGCAGATACGGCCGCAGCCCGTGGCGCACCGCGATGGAGACGATGTGCGAATAGCGGCGGCCGCGCGCGACACGGGACTTCCAAGCCCTCGGCCAGCCGGCCGGGGAGCCGAGGGAGCCGCTGGGCAGCACCACCTCCCACGCGGCCAGGAAGCCCATGGTCACCAGCAGGGTGGAGCCGAACTGGACGCCGGTGAGGATGCCCTGCTGCTCCGGGCGCTGCATCACCAGGTTGAACACCCCGAGCCCGGCCAGGCTCACCAGTCCGCCGGACAGCGCGCGGAGGACACCGATGTGGAGCCCGAGCATCCGGCGCGCGCTCACGACGAAGACCGTCATGAAGCCGCTCATGACGAGGACGACGAGGACGAACTGGGCCGCCTTCACCGCGGTCCCGCGGCGCGGTGACGACATGACGCCGTCGCAGCCCCCATGTGTCCGTACCCCGTCCCCGGCCGTTCCGCGTCGTCGTCCCGTTCCCCGCTTCCGTCCCATCTTCGGCACCGGTCCGCCGCGGGCCGCGCCGGGCCGGGGAAACTGCCAGGAAGGTGCCAGCGGGCTCGCGAGGCGGCGGCGGGCCCGCCCGGCCGCCAACGGCCCCGCGGTCCGCGCCGCCGGTCCCGGTGGCACCTTCCTGACGCACCCCGCGATGCGGGCGCGTTCCTCGCCTAGCGTCCGCGGCATGGTCGCGTCGTTCGCCCACCCCGTGCGCGGTGGCTCCCTGGCCGGGGAGCTGGCCGCCCGAGAACCCGCGCTCACCGCCCGCCTCCAGCGTGGTCTGGAGGCGTCGGAGGAGCGGCTGCGGGGGTTCGCCACCGAGGCCGGGGACCCGTATGTCGCCCGGATCGTCGGACATCTCATCGGCACCGGCGGAAAGCGGCTGCGGCCCTTGCTGGCCCTGGTCGGCGCGGAGTTCGGGGAGCGGGACCCGGAGGCCGCCGTGGACGCGGCCGCGCTCGCGGAGCTGGTGCACGTGGCCTCGCTCCACCACGACGACGTCATGGACCAGGCCCGCACCCGGCGCGGGGCGCCCAGCGTCAACGCGCTGTGGGGCGATTCGGTCGCCGTACTGGCGGGCAACTGGCTGCTGGCGAAGGCCGCGCGGCTCGCGGCGGAGCTCGGCCCGGAGATCCTCCGGCTTCAGGCCAGGGTCACCAACCGGCTGGTGTCCGGTCAGATACGGGAGCTGACGGGCGCCGCGCCCGGGGAGGACCCGCTCTCCCACTACTTCGCGGTGGTGGCCGGGAAGTCCGCCTCCCTGATCGCGATGGCGCTCCAGAGCGGCGCGATCCGGACGGGTACGCCCACGGACGCCGCGGAGGCGCTCGCGGAGTACGGCGAACACCTCGGCACCGCATTCCAGATCGCCGACGACATCCTCGACGTCACCGCCGCCTCCGAGGTCTCCGGCAAGGAGCAGGGCAAGGACCTGGCCGTCGGTGTGGCCAGCCTCCCGGTCCTGCTCGCCCTGGCCGACGAGGGTCCCGCGGCGGACGAGTTGCGGGAGCTGCTCACGGCCGCGGGACAGGGGCGGGCGGGCGCCGCGGCGGTGCCGAGGGCCGTGGCCCTGGTGCGCGGCGGGGGTGCGCTGGCGGAGGCCGGGGCCATGATGCGCGGGCGGCTGGCGCGGGCGCGGGCGGCGCTGGGCGGACTGCCGGAGGGGCCCGCGACCCGGGTGCTGTACACGCTGTGCGACGTGGTGGCGGACCGGGACCACTGATCCGTCCCGGTGCCGCGGATCCGGACCGGTGGCGCGGATCCGGACCGGCCGGCGGGTGCCCGAGCACGTACGCTGAGCCGTATGGGCAGCTCATGGTCTCAGGGGGTGGCGGACGAGCCCATCGACCCCGACACCGCGCCGCCGACGCCCGCCGGGCACGGTGTGTGGCGCGGTCAGGGCCCGGTCGTCGCCGCGGTGGCGGCCGGCGGCGGGATCGGCGCGACCGCGCGCTACGGCGCGTCACTGCTGTGGCCTTCCCCGGGTGCGGCGTTCCCCTGGACGACCCTGCTGGTGAACGTGGTGGGATGCGCCCTCATCGGCGTCCTGCTGGTGCTGGTGGACCAGCTGTGGGGCGCCCACCGGCTGGTCCGGCCGTTCTTCGGCACCGGGGTCCTGGGCGGGTTCACCACCTTCTCGACGTACGCCGTGGACTTCAAGCGCCTGCTCGACGAGGGCCGCGCCACGGCCGGGCTGCTCTATCTGACCGGAACGCTGCTGGCCGCGATGGCCGCCGTCTGCGCCGGGGTGGTGGCGACCCGGCGGGCCCTGGCCCTGGGCGGCCACGGACGGAGCGCGCGGTGAGCACGCCGTCCGGGCCGCCGGAGGAGGGCGCCGCGCACGGGACCGGTGCCGCGCACGGGACCGGCGGACTGCGGCTGACCGTCTTCGTCGGCGAACGCGACACCTGGCACCACCGGCCGCTGTTCGCCGAGATCGTGCACCGCGCCCACCGGGCGGGGCTGGCGGGCGCGAGTGTCTTCCGCGGGGTGGAGGGCTACGGCTCCTCGTCGATGGTGCACACCTCACGGCTGCTGTCGCTGGGCGACGATCTCCCCATGGCTGTGGTGATCATCGATACGGAGGAGCGGGTGCGGTCCTTCCTGCCCGGCTTGGAGGAGATCGTGGGCGACGCCCTGATGGTCGTGGACCCGGTCGAGATCGTCGGCCGCGCGGGGCGCGCCGGATGAACTGGCTGCTGGTGGTGGCCGGCGGCATGGCCGGTGCCCCCCTGCGCTATCTGACCGACCGCGCGGTGCAGTCCCGGCATGATGCGATGTTCCCGTGGGGCACGTTCACGGTGAACGTCATGGGGTGCGCGGTACTGGGCCTGCTGACCGGCGCGGCCACGGCCGGCGCGGTCTCCTCCCAGCTCCAACTGCTGCTGGGCACCGGGCTGTGCGGGGCGCTGACGACGTACTCGACCTTCTCCTACGAGACGCTGCGGCTGGCCGAGGAGGGCGCGTGGCTCTTCGCCGCGGCCAACGCGGTGGGCAGTGTGGTGACGGGCGTGGGCGCCGCGTTCGCGGGCGGCGCACTGGCCGAGGCGATCTGGGGCTAGGCCGTGTCCCGGCGGTGAGTGCCGCCCCGCTCCGGGCCGCCCCGCCCGGCAGACGCGGCGTCCGGGATGCCCCGTCTTCCCTCGGGCACCCCGCGGTCGCGGCATACCGGGCGCGCCCCCGCTGCGCGGCTCCCAGGAGCCCCCGGCGCACCGCGCCACTCGGCCTCCCGGCCGACCCGCCGCATCACCCGGATCGTCCGCCGCACCGACACCCAGTTCCCACCGCACCCGGCTACCGCGCCGCCCCGGCATACCCCGGCGCCCGGGTTGCCGCGCCTGCCCCGGGCGGACCGCGGTCGCGGCCTGCCGGTCACCCCCGCCGTAGCCGGCGGTGCCGCGGCTCCCGGGAGCCCCCGGCGCACCGCGGCAACCGGCCGTCCGGGGCGCTAGTCCGGGCTTCCCGGTGGGTCCGGGGTCAGGAGGGTCGTGTTGGGGGGCAGGCCGTCGTTCGGGCGGTCCTTCGCCGTGCGGAGGTGTTCCAGCAGGACGCGGCGGAGTTCGCGGGCGGCGCGGGGCGGGGCGACGTCCTTGCGGTGGGCCACCGCGATCGTCCGCCGCATCCGGTGGCCCGCGAACGGGGTGATCCGCAGTCCGGACCGCTCGGCCACCATCCCGGGCAGCACCGCGATGCCGAGTCCGGCGCGGACGAAGCCGAGCACCGCGTCCATCTCACCGCCCTCGACCGAGAAGGCCGGCTCGAACCCGGCCGCCCGGCACGCCGACGTGGTGAACTCCCGCAGGTCGTAGCCGCGCCGGAACATCACCAGGGGCTGGTCCCGGAGGTCCTCCACCCGGATCCGGCGGCGCCGGGTCGGTGGCGGGGAGGCGGGTGAGGAGGCCACCACCAGCTCCTCGCGCAGCAGCTCGGTGGCGGCCAGCGCGGGGGCCTGGCCCGCCAGCGGAGTGATGATCAGGGCGAGGTCCAGTTCACCGGCGGCCAGGCTGCGCACCAGGTCCTGGGAGCCGCCCTCGTGCACGAACAGCTCGATCCCCGGGAACGCGTCGTGGAAGCGGCGCAGCACATCGGGGACGAGGCTGGCGCACAGGCTGGGCGGGGCGCCGAGCCGTACCCGGCCGCGCCGGAGCTGCGCGACCTCCTGGACCTCGCGGTGCGCGGTCTCGGTGTCGGCGAGGATCTGGCGGGCCAGCGGAAGCAGCGCCTCCCCCGCGTCGGTGAGCGCGATATTGCCCCGGGCGCGGTGGAAGAGCTCGGCCCCCAGCTCCCGTTCCAGCGTTCTGATCTGCTGGGACAGTGAGGGCTGGGCGACATGGAGGAGCTCGGCGGCGCGGGTGAAGTGGCGGGTGTCCGCGACGGTGGCGAAATAGCGCAGCTGCTGGAGTTGCACCCAGCCATGATAGCCCGTGCCTATGGAAACCAGCCGTAGCATGTCTTGGACGAATCACACACCCGCTGCCTAGCGTCGACGGCATGGCAGTGGCGATACGCACGGACGCGGACCCCACCCGGAAACCGCCCGGGAAACCGTCGCGGAAGCCCGCACGGAAGCCGTCCTTCATCGGCTCCGTCTGGCGCTCGACCGTCGGCAAGAAGGCGGTGATGGCCGTCACCGGGCTGATCATGCTGGCCTATCTGGTGGCCCATATGCTCGCCAACCTGAAGGTGTTCCTCGGTCCGGACGACCTCAACGGCTACGCCCACTGGCTGCGCACCCTCGGCGAACCGTTCCTCCCCCATGAGGGCTTTCTGTGGCTGGCCCGGCTCGCGCTGCTGACCACCGTGGTGCTGCACGGGGTGGCCGCCGCGCAGCTCAGCCGACGGGACCTGGCGGCGCGGCCGCGCGGCTACGCCCACCAGCGGCGGCGGGCGAGCTACGCCACCCGCACCATGCGCTGGGGCGGGGTGATCCTCGGGCTGTTCATCGTCTGGCACGTCCTGGACCTGACCACGCTCACCGTGAACGAGCGCGCCGAGCCCGGCCACCCCTACGAGAACGTCGTCGCGACCTTCTCCACCTGGTACGGCAACGCGGTCTACATCACGGCGATGCTCGCCCTGGGTCTGCACATCCGGCACGGATTCTGGAGCGCCGCACAGACCCTCGGCGCCGGGAGGCCCCGCCGCGACAAGGCCCTGAAGACGGCGGCGAACGTCCTGGCCGCCCTGTTGACCTGCGGCTTCATCGCCGTTCCGGTGGGCGTGATGAGTGGAGTGGTGAGCTGAGATGAGTGCGTACACCGACTACCGGACCGGTGAGCCGGTCGCCGACACCACGGCGCCGGACGGTCCGATCGAGGAGCGCTGGAACCGCCGCCGCTTCGAGGCGAAGCTGGTCAACCCGGCCAACCGGCGCGGCTACCGGGTGATCGTCGTCGGCACCGGGCTCGCGGGCGGCGCGGCCGGGGCGACCCTGGCCGAACAGGGCTACCAGGTGGTGCAGTTCTGCTACCAGGACTCCCCGCGCCGGGCGCATTCCATCGCCGCGCAGGGCGGGATCAACGCCGCCAAGAACTACCGCAACGACGGCGACTCGGTCCGGCGGCTGTTCTACGACACCGTCAAGGGCGGTGACTTCCGCGCCCGTGAGTCCAATGTGCACCGGCTGGCCGAGGTGTCGGTGGAGATCATCGACCAGTGCGTGGCACAGGGCGTGCCGTTCGCGCGGGAGTACGGCGGGCTGCTGGACACCCGCTCGTTCGGCGGGGTGCAGGTCTCCCGCACCTTCTACGCCCGCGGCCAGACCGGACAGCAGCTGCTGCTGGGCGCGTACCAGGCGCTCTCCCGGCAGATCGCCGCGGGCCGGGTGGAGATGCACGCGCGCACCGAGATGCTGGACCTGATCGTGGTCGACGGTCGGGCGCGCGGCATCGTGGCCCGGGACCTGATCACCGGGCGGATCTCCACCCATCTCGCGGACGCGGTGGTGCTCGCCTCCGGCGGCTACGGCAACGTCTTCTACCTGTCGACGAACGCCAAGAACTCCAACGCCACCGCGATCTGGCGGGCGCACCGGCGCGGCGCGTACTTCGCCAACCCGTGCTTCACCCAGATCCACCCCACCTGCATCCCGCGCTCCGGCGACCACCAGTCCAAGCTGACGCTGATGAGCGAGTCGCTGCGCAACGACGGCCGGATCTGGGTGCCGAAGGCGAAGGGCGACACCCGGCCGCCGGCGCGGATCCCGGAGCAGGAGCGCGACTACTACCTGGAGCGGATCTACCCGGCGTTCGGCAATCTGGTGCCGCGTGACATCGCCTCCCGCGCCGCGAAGAACGTGTGCGACGAGGGCCGCGGGGTCGGCCCGGGCGGTCAGGGCGTCTATCTGGACTTCGCCGACGCCATCGCGCGGATGGGGCGCGCGGCGGTGGAGGAGAGGTACGGCAACCTCTTCGAGATGTACGAGCGGATCACCGCGGAGGATCCGTACCGGGTGCCGATGCGGATCTACCCCGCGATCCACTACACGATGGGCGGACTGTGGGTCGACTACGACCTCCAGACCAGCGTGCCGGGGCTGTTCGCGATCGGCGAGGCCAACTTCTCCGACCACGGGGCCAACCGGCTCGGTGCCTCGGCCCTGATGCAGGGCCTGGCGGACGGCTACTTCGTACTCCCGGCCACCATCAACGACTATCTGGCCCGCCGTCCCCACGGCGGGACCGCCGAGGTCGATCCAGCCCATCCGGCGGTGACCGGGGCGGTGGCCGAGGTGTCCGACCGGCTGCGGCGGCTGCTGGCGAACGACGGCGACCGCACCCCCGACTCCTTCCACCGGGAGCTGGGCGAACTGCTCTGGGACGAGTGCGGGATGGCCCGCACCGAGAGCGGACTGCGCAAGGCGCTGGAGCGCATCCCCGCGCTGCGCGAGGAGTTCTGGCGACGGATCAAGGTGCCCGGCAGCGGTGCGGAGCTGAACCAGTCGCTGGAGAAGGCCAACCGCGTCGTCGACTACCTGGAGCTCGCCGAGCTGATGTGCCTGGACGCGCTGCACCGCGAGGAGTCCTGCGGCGGCCACTTCCGGGAGGAGAGCCAGACGGCCGACGGCGAGGCCGCGCGGCGCGATGAGACCTTCTCCTACGCGGCGGCCTGGGAGTTCACCACGACCGGCGGCGCCCCCGTACTCCACCGCGAAGAGCTGGTCTTCGCTTACGTCCACCCCACCCGACGGAGCTACGCATGAGGCTCACCCTGCGGATCTGGCGCCAGCGCGGCCCCGAGGAGCCGGGCGCCCTGACCACCTACGAGGTCAAGGGCATCTCACCGGAGATGTCCTTCCTGGAGATGCTCGACACCCTCAACGAGGAACTGATCCTCGGCGGGGACGAGCCGATCGCCTTCGACCACGACTGCCGCGAGGGCATCTGCGGTGCCTGCGGCATGGTGATCAACGGCCAGGCGCACGGCCCCGAGCGCACCACCACCTGCCAGCTCCATATGCGGCACTTCGCGGACGGCGACACCATCGATGTCGAGCCCTGGCGCGCCGCCGCGTTCCCCGTGGTGAAGGACCTGGTGGTGGACCGGTCGGCGTTCGACCGGATCATCGGCTCGGGCGGGTTCGTCTCCGTGCCGACCGGCAGCGCCCCGGACGCCCACGCCACCCCGGTGCCCAAACCGGTGGCGGACCTCGCCTTCGAGCACGCCGAGTGCATCGGGTGCGGCGCCTGTGTGGCGGCCTGCCCCAACGGTTCGGCGATGCTCTTCACCTCGGCGAAGGTGGTCCATCTCAACGCGCTGCCGCAGGGCGCGCCGGAGCGGGAGTCCCGGGTGCTGGACATGGTGGGGACGATGGACGACGAGGGGTTCGGCGGGTGCACCAACACCGGGGAGTGCGCCGTGGCCTGTCCCAAGGGGATACCGCTGCAGTCGATCTCGCGGATGAACCGGGAGTTCCTGCGGGCGAGCCTCAAGGGCGGCGGCCGGGCGGACTGAGCGGGTCCGCGGTCCCGTCCGGGTCTCCCACCAGGAACTCGTCGAGGATCCCCGGTGCGGCCTCGGCCGCGAAGGGGACGGCGTCCCCGGCGGCCATGTCCGGGGCGCGGTAGCCGTCCTGGCCCGCCGCGACGGCCGCCGTCACGGTGGTGAGTCCGGCCCGCCGGGTCAGCGGGCTGTCGGTGAAGCTCCAGGCGAGCACGGCGTCGCGGGCCAGGGCGACGGTGTCCCGGCTGAAGGTGCCCGAGCGGATCAGCAGATGAAGGCCGGTCACCCCGTGGCCGAGGGAGCGGTGGGCGTCCCGGGCCAGCACCAGCACCACGGGCACGGCCAGCAGGGCGTACCCGAGGGCGCAGTACAGCAGCACCGGGGTGAGCAGCGCGCCGAGCACGGTGAGGGCCGCGGTGCCGGGCAGCACGGCCCAGACCATCCCCCGCACGGTCCGGCGGCGGCGGACGGCGGCCGGGTGGGGGCGCAGCGCCGGACGGTCGAAGAGCGCCGGGGCACCGTCCCCGGGGCCGGGGGCGGCCACCGCGGCGGCCACCCGCAGCGCTTCGGCGCGGGGTGCGGGCGGCAGCACCTGGCTGCGCTTGCAGTTCTCCTCGCGGCTGCCGAGACCGCCCGCGACGGCACGTACGGTGGCGCCGCCGCCCAGGCGCAGCAGCAGGGGTTCGCGGAGCACCGCACCGCGCAGCCGGGAGCGTTCGAAGGAGACCGAGCGGGTGGTGAGCAGTCCGCGGCGGACCCGGAGGGTGTCGGCGTCCGTCCGCTCCAGACGGTACTTCCACCAGTTCTCGGCGTAGAGCACGACCGCGCCGAGGCTGCCGACGGCGGCGATGCCGAGGAGGGCGAGCGGCACGGTGAGCCACAGCGCGCTGTGGCCGAACTCCCGGAAGGCGTCACGGACCACCCCGATCCGCCAGGGCTCGACACCGATGTCGCCGAGCACCCGCCAGACGGTGCCGAGCACGGCGAAGACCCCGCCGAAGATCCAGAAAGTGAGCGGGGCGTAGCGCAGCCAGCGCCGGTCGACGGTGGAGAGCACCGGCTCCCCGGTGGTGTCCGCGCTCCCGGCGCGGGCCAGCAGTTCGGCGCGCAGCCGCTCGGCGTCCGGGCGGGTGAGCGCCTCCAGGGTCAGCGCGCTGCCGCCGGTGGCACCGTCGGCCGTGGTTCCGGCGCGCAGCACCGTGAGGCCGAGGAGCCGCTGGACCGGGTGAGCGGTCAGATCGACGTTGCGGACGCGGTGCAGCGGGATGGCGCGCAGCCGCCGGGTGAACAGTCCGGTGCGCAGTTCGAAGGCATCGGCGGTGATCCGGTAGCGGGTGCGCCACCAGCGCAGCAGACCGCCGGTGGTGATGACGGCGAAGCCCGCGGCGATACAGCCGAGGGTGATCCAGGCGCGGGTGTCCAGCCGTCCGTGGGTGGCCAGGGCGGTGAGTCCGAGGGAACCGAGCGGGGCGGCCAGCCAGCTGAGGTGGACGGCGACGGTGCGCGGATCGAGGGAGCGCCACTCGGTGGCCCGGGCGGTGTCCGGCGGTGCGGCGGTCACGCGGCATCACCGGCCACCAGCTGGGCGGCCTCGCCGATCCGGCGCGAGAGCTCCTCGGCGTCGGCGTCGGACAGTCCCGCGATCCGGATGTCGCCCGCGGTGGAGGCGGTGGTGATGGTGACGGTGGCCAGTCCGAACGCCCGCTGGACCGGGCCGCGTACGGTGTCCACGGTCTGCACCCGGGAGAGCGGGGCGATCCGCCGGGTGCGCCAGAACCAGCCGCTCGCCGCGTACACCGCGCGCTCCCCCAGCTCCCAGGCGTGCACCGCGTAACGCCACCGGGGCATGAACCACAGATAGCCGAGCGCGGGCAGCACCAGGACGACCAGCAGCAGCGGGCCGAGCCAGGGCAGCGCACCGGGGAAGAACAGCAGCGAGCAGACGGCCAGGGCCAGGGCGGTGAGCAGGGCAGGACCGCTGAGGACGAGCAGGGCCTGCACGGTCCACCAGCGGCGGGCCCGTGGATCGACCCGGTGGCGCGGCGGCCTGAGTTCGGGCATCGGAGTCCCCCGTAAACTTTCCAAGTCAGCTGTATTGAACGGGACCACTGTAGCAATACAAGTGACTTGCAAAAAGGGTTCACACGGGAAGGACCACGGGGTGCCCAAGCGAGTGGATCATGAAGAGCGGCGCAGGCTGATCGCCGGGGCGCTGTGGCGGATCGCGGCCGAACGCGGCCTGGAGGGCGCGAGCCTGCGCGATGTCGCGGCCGAGGCGGGGATCTCGCTCGGTCAGTTGCAGCACTACTTCACCAGCAAGGACGAGATGCTGGGGTTCGCGCTCGAGCACATCGGACAGCTCGCCGAGGGGCGCATCCGCGCCCGGATCGAGGCCCTGCCGGGTGAACCGACCCCGCGCACCGTCCTGCGCGAGACGCTCGCCGAGATGCTGCCGCTGGACGAGAACAGCCGGATCGGCCAACGGGTGCAGATCGCCTACTTCGTCCGGGCGCTCTACGACGAACGGCCGCGCACCCATGCCAGGGAGGGCTCCCGCGCACTGCGCGACTTCCTCGCCGGACAGGTGGCACGCGGCGTCGAACGCGGCGAGGTGTCCGCCGACCGGGACCCCATCCACGAGGCGTCCTTGCTGATGGCCCTGGTCGAAGGCGTGAGCGGACACACCCTGATGGAGCTGCACACCCCCGAGGAAGCCATGGCGCTGATCGACCTGCATCTGGAGCGGCTGTTCGGCGGCGCCGCCTAACGACGGCCCCGCTGAGCCACCTTCAGCGCTTCCGCCAGATCCTCCAGCGCCTCCAGCAGCAGTTCGGCGCCGCGCACCGCCACCCCGGGCCGGTCCCCGGCCCGCCGCTGCCAGCGCTCCAGCACCTCACCCAGCGGCTCCCAGTCCAGCGGGCGCCGCTCCCGGACCGCGGCGGCTGCCTCCGGCAGCGCCGTGCGCAGCGCCGCGGCGAACTCACCGGCCTCGGCGGACGGGGGCGCGGCGCGGTCCGGAAGGTGTGCCTCCAGCAGCATGGTGACCCGGCCGGTGGTGGACAGCGCCGTCTGCGCCTCCCGCGCCGCGCGCCGGGACAGCCCGCGGTGGCGCACCGGCTCCCGCTGGGCACGCGCCTCCAGCTGCTCCCAGGCGGCCCGCGCCGCCCGCGCGTCCAGCAGCGCCTCGCGCACCTGGCGGGGGCGGCGTTCGGCAGGGCGGGCGTGGGCGTCGAACACGGCGGTGGCGTAATGGCCGTTGGCGGCCAGCCAGTCCGCCAGCCGGTCCCGCAGCAGCGGAGTCTCCCAGGCCGGGAAGACCACGTACGCGGCCATCGCCAGCGCCCCGCCCAGCAGTGTCAGCGCCACCCGCGCCTGCACCGTCTCCCCCGGGGCCGCGCCCGCGATGCCGAGCAGGAAGACCACATAGGCGCCGATGCACGCGGAGGCCACGATGAAACCGGTGCGCATCAGCAGGTACAGCGAGCCCACGCACGCCACCGCCAGCAGCGCGCTCACCCAGGGGGCGGGGTCGGCGAGCGCCACCACCACCCCGGCCACCAGCACCCCCGCCAGCGTTCCGGTGAACCGGGCCACCCCGCGCGAGAAGGTCTGGCCGAAGTCGGGGCGCAGCACCATCACCGAGGTCAGCGGCGCCCAGTAGCCATGGCCCCAGGGCAGCGCGCTGCCCAGCAGATAGCCGCCCGCGGCGACCACCGAGACCCGTACCGCGTGCCGGAAGACGGGTGAGGACCAGCGGGACTCCCGGCGCAGCGCGCGCCAGACCACCCGCACCCGCCCGGCGGGGGTGGGGGACGGCAGATAGCGGCGGTCCCGGCCGCCCTCGGCGGTCACCGTCTCCACCGGTTCGTCCGACGACTCCACCACGTCGTTCACCAGCGCCATCAGCCGCAGCGCGGCCCGGCGGGCGGCGCCGTCCAGTCTGGGGCCGGTCGGCGGCACCTCCAGCACCGCCATCGCCTCCGGGGGCAGCCGCACGGTCACGCCCCGGCGGATGGCGTGGGCCACGGCGTCCAGCACGGTGGCGGTGGCGCCCAGCAGTTCGCGCGCCCGGTCGCGTTCGGGACCCTCGGCCGCGGCGCCGACCACCGGGTCGGCGAGCGAGGCCAGCACCGGCCGGATCCGTTCGGCCAGCAGCCGGTAGCCGCGCAGCTGGCGCGGGCGCCGCCGGGCCTGGCGGGGCGTCAGGGCGGCGGCGCTGCGCGCGTCCATCAGCGGGGTGGGGTCGAACGGCGCCACCGGGTCCTGGCGCAGCCGCCGGGCGTAGTCGGCGACGGCGGCGAGCGCGTCGGCCAGGGCATCCCGCTGAACGCCCCACGGCCGCACCGGGAACAGCACGATCAGCGCGGCCTGGACGACCCCGCCCAGACCGATCAGCGCGGCGTGCTCCACGGCCCCCAGCAGGGAGGTGGGGAGGGTGACGGTCACCAGCATCACGGCGACCATCTGGGTGGCGACCAGCCCGGAGACCGGGCCGACCGCCCACGCCATCCCCGTCAGCAGCGTCCAGACGGCGAGCATGACGACGAAGGTGGCGGTGTGGGCGGCGGCCAGATAACCCAGGAAGGTGCTGACCGCGAGACCGGCCGCGGCGGCCAGCGCCAGCGCCGGGCGCGGCCGCCAGCTGCGCTGGAAGGTGGCGAGCCCGGCGGAGAACGCGCCGAAGGCGGAGGAGACCGCGAGCGTGGGCGACCCCAGCCACAGGGTCAGCCCGACGACGATCGCCACCCCGCACGCACCGCGCAGCGCGACCAGCGGCTCCAGCCGGGTGCGTTCGATGGACAGCCCGTCCCGCGCGGTCTCCTTCAGCGCGCGCGACCAGGTCATACGGTGAGCCTACGGCCCCGGTCCCACGGAACCGAAGCCATGGGCGCGCCGGTGCGCGATCAGCCCTGGGGCGTACCGCAGTCCACGTCGAGCAGCTTCATCGGACGGCTGCCGTCGAGGTCCACATAGGCGGTGAAGGACGCGTCGGGGCCGCCCCGCCAGTGGGTGGTGACGGTGGCCCAGCCGACCCGCGCGGACTGCGCCGTGGTCACCTCGCCGACATCGATCCGCTTCGGGGTGTTCTGCGCGCACAGCAGTACGTCGAAGCCCGGGTTCTGGTCGGCCTTCTCCTTCAGCTGGTCCGCGACCAGGTGCTTCCGCTCCCAGGGGCGCGGGCCGTGGTTGCCGTAGAAGCCCTCCAGGAAGTGGTGGATCTCCTCGGCGGTGTAGCGGCGGTCGGGGTCGGTCCGGGGCGTGTGCGCGGAGACCGGGGCGCTCGCGGCGAGCGCGAGTCCGAGTCCGAGGGCGGCCGTGCAGCCGGCGGTCACCGCCGTGGAACGGAACAGACGAAGCATAAGGAATCCCCCTGAGCAGGTCGTTGCACCCATTATTCGGGCGAACACTCAAGAAGACCCGCCAACCCACCGGATGGTTGTGCGCCGTTCGGCCCCCTGTCCGTCAGGCTGCCGGTGAAACGCGTACCCCCCGCCGGCCGGGGCCTGCGGGGGGTACGTCACGGACGCGGGACGCGCTCAGTGGTTGCTGGGGAAGCCCAGGTTGATCCCGCCGTCGCTGGGGTCGGGCCAGCGGGTGGTGACGACCTTGCCGCGGGTGTAGAAGTGCACCCCGTCGTTGCCGTAGATGTGGTGGTCGCCGAAGAGCGAGTCCTTCCAGCCGCCGAAGGAGTGGTAGCCCACCGGGACCGGGATCGGCACATTGACGCCGACCATGCCCGCCTCCACCTCGAGCTGGAAGCGGCGGGCGGCGCCGCCGTCCCGGGTGAAGATCGCGGTGCCGTTGCCCCACCGGGAGCTGTTGATCAGCTCGATGGCCTCGTCGTAGGTCTCGGCGCGGACCACGCACAGCACCGGGCCGAAGATCTCGTCACGGTAGGCGTCGGCGGTGGTGGGCACCTTGTCCAGCAGCGAGACACCGATGAAGAAGCCGTCAGCGCATTCGGGGTGTCCCTCGACGGAGTAGTCCGTACCGTCCACGACCACCTCGGCGCCCTGTGCCGCGGCCCCGCGCACATAGGAGGCGACCTTGTCGCGGTGCTCCTTGGTGATGAGCGGGCCCATCTCCGAGGCCGGGTCGTTGCCGGGGCCGATCCGGAGCTTGGCGGCACGGTCGGCGATCTTCTTCACCAGCTCGTCGCCGGTGTCCCCGACCGCCACGACCACCGAGACCGCCATGCAGCGCTCACCGGCCGAGCCGTAGGCGGCGTTGATGGCGTTGTCCGCGGCGAAGTCCAGGTCGGCGTCGGGCAGCACCAGCATGTGGTTCTTGGCGCCGCCGAGCGCCTGGACCCGCTTGCCGTGCTCGACGGCCTTGGACTGGATGTACTGGGCGATCGGGGTGGAGCCCACGAAGCTGACCGCGGCGACGTCCGGGTGCTCCAGCAGCCGGTCCACGGCCACCTTGTCACCGTGGACGACGTTGAGCACCCCGTCCGGCAGCCCGGCCTCGGCGGCCAGCTCGGCCAGCCGGAGGGCGGCCGAGGGGTCCTTCTCGCTGGGCTTGAGGACGAAGGTGTTACCGCAGGCGATGGCCACCGGGAACATCCACATCGGCACCATGGCCGGGAAGTTGAACGGGGTGATGCCCGCCACCACACCGAGCGGCTGACGGATCGAGGAGACGTCGACCCCGGAGGAGACCTGGGTGGACAGCTCGCCCTTGAGCTTCTCGGCGATCGAACAGGCCAGCTCGACGATCTCCAGACCGCGGGCCACCTCGCCCAGCGCGTCGGAGTGCACCTTGCCGTGCTCCGCGGTGATCAGCTCGGCCAGCTCGTCCCGGTGGGCGACGATCAGCTCACGGAGCTTGAACAGGATCGCGGTGCGCTTGGCCAGGGAGGTGGCGCCCCAGGACCGGAACGCCTCCTTGGCGGCGGCTACCGCCGCGTCGACCTCGTCCACGGAGGCCAGGGCGACCTGGGTGTCCTGGGCGCCGGTGGCGGGGTTGTAGACCGGACCGAAGCGACCGGTCGCGCCCTCGGCGGACTTGCCGCCGATCCAGTGGTTGACGGTCTTCATGGGGTGGGCCTTTCTGTCGAAAAACGTCAGAGGTGGCGGCGGCGGGCGGCGGCCTGCCGGTCGTAGTCCTCACGGGCCTTCACGGCGGCCGGGCGGGTCGCGGTCTCGGCGACGGGCACATCCCACCACGCCTGGGCCCCCGGCGGGCCGGACACTGTGTCAGCTGTTTCGGTCTCCACATAGACACATGTGGGACGGTCCGAGGCGCGGGCCGCGGCGAGCGCCTCCCGCAGCTCCCGCACGCTCCCGGCGCGCAGCACGTCCATGCCGAGCGAGGCGGCGTTGGCGGCCAGGTCCACCGGCAGCGGATCGCCGGTGTAGCTGCCGTCGGCCGCCCGGAAGCGGTAGGCGGTGCCGAACCGCTCGGCGCCGATGCCCTCCGAGAGGGCGCCGATGGAGGCGTAGCCGTGGTTCTGGAGCAGCACGACGTTGATGTTGATGCCCTCCTGGACGGCGGTGACGATCTCGGTCGGCATCATCAGGTACGTCCCGTCGCCCACCAGCGCCCACACCGGGCGGTCCGGGGCGGCCAGCCGTACCCCGATCGCCCCGGGGATCTCGTAGCCCATGCAGGAGTAGCCGTACTCCAGGTGGTACTGGCGGGGCGAGCGGGCGCGCCACAGTTTGTGGAGGTCGCCGGGGAGCGATCCGGCCGCGTTGACCACCACGTCCTCGTCGCCGACGACCGCGTCCAGCGCGCCCAGCACCTGGCTCTGCGAGGGCCTCGCGGTCTCGTCGTCGGCGGCGAACGCGGCGTCCACCCGGCGCTCCCAGGCGGCCTTGCCGGCGCGGTATCCGGCCTCGTACGTCTCGTCGACCCGGTGGCCGGACAGCTCGCGGACGAGCGCCTCCAGACCGGCGCGGGCGTCCGCCACCAGGGTGGTGGCGGACAGCTTGTGGGCGTCGAAGGGCGTGATGTTGAGGTTGACGAAGCGGACCGCGGGGTCGGCGAAGAGGGTCCCGGAGGCGGTGGTGAAGTCGCTGTACCGGGTGCCGACACCGATGACCAGGTCGGCGTCGCGGGCCAGATCGTCCGCGACGGCGGTGCCGGTGTGCCCGATGCCGCCGATGTCGGCCGGGTGGTCATGGCGCAGCGAGCCCTTGCCCGCCTGGGTGGAGGCGACCGGGATGCCGGTGGCGTCGGCCAGGGCGCGCAGCGCGTCCTCGGCCTCGCTGTGGTGGACCCCGCCGCCCGCGATGATCAGCGGTCTGCGGGCGGAGCGGATCGCCTGGGCGGCGGCGGCGAGTTCGGTCGGGTCGGCGGCCGGGCGGCGTACGTGCCAGACCCGGTCGGCGAAGAACTCCTCGGGCCAGTCGAAGGCTTCGGCCTGGACGTCCTGCGGCAGGGCCAGGGTGACGGCGCCGGTCTCGGCCGGGTCGGTGAGCACCCGCAGGGCGGCCAGCGCGGCCGGGATCAGCGCCTCGGGGCGCGTCACCCGGTCGAAGTAGCGGGAGACCGGGCGCAGACAGTCGTTGACCGACACATCGCCCGCGGAGGGGACTTCGAGCTGCTGGAGCACCGGGTCCGCGGGGCGGGTGGCGAAGGTGTCGCCGGGCAGCAGCAGCACCGGCAGCCGGTTGACGGTGGCCAGTGCCGCACCGGTGACCAGGTTGGTGGCACCGGGGCCGATGGAGGTGGTGACCGCCTGGACGGAGAGCCGGTTGGACTGCCGGGCGAAGCCCACGGCCGCGTGCACCATGGCCTGTTCATTGCGGCCCTGGAGGTAGGGCATGGCGTCCGGACCGGATTCCAGGAGGGCCTGCCCGATCCCGGCCACGTTGCCGTGGCCGAAGATGCCCCAGGTGGCGTTGATCAGGCGGTGCCGCTGCCCGTCCCGCTCGGTGTACTGGTGGGCCAGGAACTCCACCAGGGCCTGGGCGACGGTGAGGCGGCGCACTGCCGAGGCGTTCATCGAGGGCCTCCATCGGGGGCTTCGTAGAGCGGAAGTCGGGGGTCGACGGGCTGGTCCGGCCAGGTGGAGCGGATCCAGGCGTGGTCGGGGTGGTCGCAGATGAGCCAGGAGCGCTCCTCCTCCGGACCCGCCATGACGTTGAGGTAGTACATGGTGTGGCCGGGGGCGGCGATGGACGGGCCGTGCCAGCCGTCCGGGATCAGCACGGTGTCACCGGTGCGGACCTCGGCCAGCACATCGGTGCCACGGCCGCGGCCGGACGGTGAGACCCGCTGGTAGCCGACGCCCTCGCTGCCGTGGGACTCGGCGATCTCGAAGTAGTAGATCTCCTCGAGCTCGCTCTCCTCACCGGGGCGGCACTCGTCGTGCTTGTGCGGCGGGTAGGAGGACCAGTTGCCGCCCGGGGTCAGCACCTCGACGGCGATCAGCTTGTCGCAGGCGAAGACCCCGGCGGCGCCGAAGTTGTTCACCTGGCGCGAGCAGTTGCCGGTGCCGCGCAGCTCGACCGGCACGTCCGAGGCGGGGCCGTAGCGCGCGGGCAGTCTGCGCTCGCAGCGGGCGCCGGCGAGCGCGAACCGGCCGCCCGCGCCGGTGGCGATCCGGGCATGCGCGTCGCGCGGCAGATAGACGAAGTCGCTGACCCCGCTGAACACGCTCTCCCGGCCGTGGAGTTCGAAGACCTCCCCCTCGGTGACCACCGTGCAGCCGCCGCTGAGCGGCAGCAGGATCCACTCGCTGTCGCCGGTGGCCAGGGAGTGTGAATCGCCGGGCGGCAGCTCGAGCACCCGCAGCGCGGAGTACCCCCAGCCGGCCCGCTCGGGGCCGATGTCCACGGCATGGGGACCGTCGGCCGCCTCACCGGCCCGCACATGGAAACCGGTCGAAGGATCGCTGCTGGTCATGAGTTCAGTTTCTGCCTTTCCTCCAGGGACGGGGCCCGTGGTGCGGGGCGTGTCAGAGCAGTCCGACGGCGGTGTCCACAGCGGTCTCGACGCTGCCCTCCGCCGGATAGAGCAGTGAGCGGCCGACGACCAGGCCCTGGACGGTGGGCAGCCGCAGGGCCTTGCGCCATCTCTCGTACGCCCCCTCCTGGTCCCTTCCCACCTCACCGCCGAGCAGTACCGCCGGAAGGGTGCTGGTCTCCATGACCGTGGCCATCTCCTCGGGATCGTCCGTCACCGGCACCTTCAGCCAGGTGTAGGCGGAGGTCCCGGCGAGTCCGGAGGCGATGGCGATGGACCGGGTGACGGCCTCGGCGCTCAGGTCGTTGCGGACCCGGCCGTCTATTCGGCGGGAGATGAACGGTTCGACGAAGACCGGCAGCCGGTGTGCGGCCATCGCGTCGATGGCGCGGGCGGTGCTGGTCATGGTGGTCAGCGAGCCGGCGTCCGCGTAGTCGATGCGCAGCAGCAGTTTGCCCGCGTCGAACCGGAGCCGGGCGAGGTCCTCGGGCCGGTGTCCGGTGAACCGGTCGTCCAGTTCGAAGGTGGCACCGGCCAGCCCGCCGCGGTTCATCGAGCCCATCACGACCTTGCCCTCGAGGGCGCCGAGCAGCAGCAGGTCATCCAGGATGTCGGCGGTCGCGAGCACCCCGTCCACACCGGGGCGGGACAGCGCCGTGCACAGCCGCTCCAGCAGCTCGAACCGGTTGGCCATGGCCAGTTTGCGGTCCCCGACGGCGAGGGCGCCGCGCGCCGGATGGTCGGCCGCCACGATCATCAGCCGGCCGCTGTCACCGATGAGGGGGCGGCGGGCCCGTCGGGCGGCCGCCTCGGCGATGGCCTCGGGGTGGCGGGAGCGCACCGTGACGAGGTCGGAGATGCTGATGCTCAAGAGGTCTTACCCTTTCCTTCTTTTAGGGGCTCGGCTGGCCTCCGGGGCGCTGAAGCCCCTGTCGACGGTCGACCGTGCCCGGCCCCTCGTCCCTCGGGGCCTCCGCGCGCTCTCCCTTTCGACAGGGTCGCGCCCCTTCGGCTCGCTCGCCCGCCGGCTGGGGCGGACCCGCACCCCATCGGCGGCGCCGTCAGCCTTCGGTGAGCAGGGCCTCGACCTCGCCCGCCGTCGGCATGGCCGAGGAGCAGGCGAGCCGGGACGCGACGATGGCGCCCGCCGCGTTGGCGTACCGCATGATCCGTTCCAGGTCCCAGCCGGAGAGCAGCCCGTGGCACAGGGCACCGCCGAACGCGTCGCCCGCGCCGAGCCCGTTGACCACCTCCACCGGGACCGGGGGGACCTCGGCGGTGGTGCCGTCGCGGTGCACGGCAAGGACGCCCTTGGGTCCCTGTTTGACGACGGCCAGTTCCACGCCCGCCGCGAGCAGCGCCTCGGCACAGGCGGTGGGTTCGCGGACGCCCGTGGCGATCTCGCACTCGTCCACGTTGCCGACGGCGACCGTGGCGTGGCGCAGGGCCTCGGCGTAGAAGGGGCGGGCGGTGTCCGGGTCGCGCCAGAACATCGGCCGCCAGTCGAGGTCGAAGACGGTGGTGCCGCTGCCGCCGCGGGCGGCCAGCGCCTCCAGGGTGCTGGTGCGGCTGGGCTCCTCGCTCAGGCCGGTGCCGGTCATCCAGAAGATCCGGGCCGCGCGGATCGCGTCGAGGTCCAGTTCACCGGGGTGGATCTCCAGATCGGGTGCCTTGGGGCGGCGGTAGAAGTACAGCGGGAAGTCGTCCGGCGGGAAGATCTCGCAGAAGGTGACCGGCGTCGGGTACTCCTCGACCGGGGTGACGAACCGGTCGTCCACCCCGAACGCCCGCAGCTCCTGGTGGAGGTAGTCGCCGAAGGGGTCCGCGCCGGTGCGGCTGATGACCGCGGCGCGGCGTCCGAAGCGGGCGGCGGAGACGGCGACGTTGGTCGCCGAACCGCCGAGGAACTTTCCGAACGACTCGACCTGCGGCAGAGGGACACCGGTCTGGAGCGGATAGAGATCCACTCCGATCCGGCCCATCGTGATCAGGTCGTACGGCTCACTCATGCGTGCCCCTTCGGGAAAAGACGCAGCTCAGGGTGGGAGTGCGAAAACGCCGGACAACGCCCGGCCCCTTCAGGTCTAGACGTGCTCCGGGCCCGCTGTCAAGACTTTGTCCTTACATTCGGACGTGAGGACGAAGTGAGGCCCGGAGGCGTTATCGCGTCGTTACGTCCAGATGAAATGTTGTCATGACAAACCCTTGACAGTCGATGGCCCGGAGGAGTTGGCTCCCGTTCTGCAACGGCCGTGTGAACAACGGACCTGGCTTGAGAGGTGCTGGAACAGATGGACCTCAGAATCAACCGACGCCGCGGAGCGGGCCTCGCCGCGCTCGCCACCGCAACCGTCCTCCTCGTGACGGGGTGCAGCAGTCAAGGCGGCAAGAAGGCACAGGAAGCCGAGGACGACATCGCCGCGGGGAAGGCGAACACCCCCCGGCTGAAGATCGCGATGATCACTCATGCGGCACCGGGCGACACCTTCTGGGACACCGTCCGCAAGGGCGCCAAGGCCGCGGCGGCCAAGGACAACATCGACCTCGTCTACTCCAGCAACCCCAGCGGCGCGGACCAGTCCAGTCTGGTCCAGAACGCCATCGACCAGAAGGTCGACGGAATCGCGATCACGCTGGCCAAGCCGGACGCGATGAAGGGCGCGATAGCCAAGGCCAGGAAGGCCGGGATCCCGGTCGTCGCCTTCAACGCGGGGCTGGACCAGTGGAAGGACATGGGCCTGCTGGAGTACTTCGGGCAGGACGAGTCCATCGCCGGCGAGGCGCTCGGCAAGCGGCTGAACGAGGTGAAGGCCAAGCACAACATCTGTGTGATCCACGAACAGGGCCATGTCGCCCTGGAGGCCCGGTGCGAGGGTGTGAAGAAGACCTTCAAGGGCAAGACGGACATCCTCTATGTCAACGGCACCGATATGCCGTCGGTGAAGTCCACCATCGCCGCCAAGCTCAAGCAGGACTCCAGCATCGACCATGTGGTCACCCTCGGCGCCCCGTTCGCGCTGACCGCGGTGCAGTCCGCCGACGAGGCGGGCGGTGAGGCCGAGGTCGCCACGTTCGACCTCAACAAGGACCTGGTCGCCGCCGTGAAGAGCGGGGACGTGGAATTCGCCGTCGACCAGCAGCCCTATCTCCAGGGCTATCTGGCGATCGACTCCATGTGGCTCTACCGGAACAACGGCAACTTCAGCGGCGGTGGCGAGGAACCGGTGCTGACCGGTCCGGCCTTCGTCAGCAAGGACAACGTGGACACCATCGCGAAGTTCGCACAGAAGGGGACGCGGTGATCCGGCGATGACCCATACCGTCACACCGGCGGCGGCCACGCCGCCGGTCTCCCCCGCCCCGGAACGGAAGAGCCGGGCCCCCGAACGCTCACTGGCCCGGCGGCTGCTGGCCCGGCCGGAGATCGGGGCACTGGTCGCGGCCGTCGGCGTCTATGTCTTCTTCTTCGCGGTCGCCCCCACCTTCCGGCAGGCCGACTCCTTCGCCACCGTCCTCTACCAGGCGTCCACCATGGGCATCATGGCGCTCGCCGTCTCCCTGCTGATGATCGGCGGCGAGTTCGACCTGTCGGCCGGGGTCGCCGTCACCTCCTCGGCACTGGCCTCCTCCATGCTCAGCTTCCAGCTGACCACCAATGTCTGGGTGGGCGTGATCGTCGCGCTGCTGGTCTCGCTCGGGGTGGGCCTGATCAACGGGCTGCTGCTGATCCGCACCGGACTGCCCAGCTTCCTGGTCACCCTCGCCAGCTTCCTGATGCTCCAGGGCGCCAACCTGGCCGTCACCAAACTGCTGACCGGCAATGTCGCCACCGACACCATCAATGACATGGACGGCTTCGAGCAGGCCAAATCGGTCTTCGCCTCCGAGGTCACCGTGTTCGGCGTCGATGTGAAGGTGACCGTGCTGTGGTGGCTGGCCTTCGCGGCCATCGCCACCTGGGTGCTGCTGCGCACCAAGTTCGGAAACTGGATCTTCGCGGCAGGCGGTTCGAAGGAGAGCGCACGGGCGGTCGGCGTCCCGGTGAACCTCACCAAGATCGCCCTCTTCATGACCGTCGGCTTCGCCGCCTGGTTCGTCGGTATGCACCTGCTCTTCGAGTACAACACCGTGCAGGCGGGCGAGGGCGTCGGCAACGAGTTCTACTACATCATCGCGGCGGTGATCGGCGGCTGTCTGCTCACCGGCGGCTACGGCTCGGCGATCGGCGCGGTCCTGGGCGCCTTCATCTTCGGCATGGTCAACCAGGGCATCGTCTACGCCAACTGGAACCCCGACTGGTTCAAGTTCTTCGTGGGCGTGATGCTGCTGCTCGCGACGCTCGTCAATCTGTGGGTGCGCCGTCAGGCCGCCAGGAGGTGATCACCGTGGTATCGAAGGACACCGCCACGACCGGCGGGACCGATGAGCCGGTCGTCCGGCTGAAGGGCGTCGGCAAGCTCTACGGCACGGTCCGCGCCCTGGAGGGCATCGACCTCGACGTCCGACCGGGCAAGGTCACCTGCGTCCTCGGCGACAACGGCGCCGGGAAGTCCACCCTGATCAAGATCGTGTCCGGACTGCACCAGCACGACGAGGGCGACTACCTCGTCGACGGTCAGCCGGTGCGGCTGAGCAACCCCCGCGAGGCCCTGGACCTCGGCATCGCCACCGTCTACCAGGACCTGGCCACCGTGCCGCTGATGCCGGTGTGGCGGAACTTCTTCCTCGGCTCGGAGCTGACCAAGGGCCCCTGGCCGTTCCGCCGGCTCGACATCGAGCGGATGAAGCGGACCACCGGCGAGGAGCTGTCCGCCATGGGCATCCACCTCGACAACCTGGAACAGCCCATCGGCACCCTCTCCGGCGGTCAGCGGCAGTCCGTGGCCATCGCACGGGCCGTCCACTTCGGCGCCCGGGTGCTGATCCTGGACGAGCCCACCGCGGCGCTCGGCGTCAAGCAGTCGGGGGTGGTGCTGAAGTACATCGCGGCGGCGCGCGAGCGCGGCCTCGGCGTCATCTTCATCACCCACAACCCGCACCACGCCTATATGGTCGGTGACCACTTCTCGGTGCTCCGGCTGGGGGCCCTGGAGCTCAACGCCGCCCGCGAGGACGTCACCCTCGAGGAGCTGACCAACCATATGGCCGGTGGCGCCGAACTGGCCGCCCTCAAACACGAACTCGCACAGGTCCGCGGAGTGGACGTGGAGGAGCTGCCGGAGGCGATGCAGACGCCCGGCGCATGAGGCACACACCCCCTCCCCGTCCTGACATGACGTCCGAATGTCCTGACCAACCCTTGACGACCCCCCGCCCGGACCGTGAAGCTGCCCAAAACAGTACGACGCGGACGCGCGTCCGCCAGCGAGCACCGGAATCCGCACCGCCCCCTTCCCCGGTCGCCGATGACCGGCGAGAGGAGACCCCTCCCATGACTGCCGCCGCCTCTCCCGTACCCGCCCTGGACCGCATCCGGGTCGGCTCGGCCCCCGACTCATGGGGGGTGTGGTTCCCCGACGACGAGCAGCAGGTCCCCTGGCAGCGTTTCCTCGACGAGGTCACGGAGGCCGGTTACTCCTGGATCGAACTGGGTCCGTACGGCTATCTGCCGACCGACCCGGCCCGGCTCACCGAGGAGACCACCCGGCGGGGGCTCACCGTCTCGGCGGGCACCGTCTTCACCTCACTGCACCGCGGCCCCGATGTCTGGGACGCCACCTGGGCCCATGTCTCCCAGGTCGCCGAGCTGACCCGGGCGATGAACGCCGGGCACCTGGTGGTCATCCCCTCCTTCTGGCGGGACGACAAGACCGCCGAGATCATCGAGCCTCGGGAGCTGACCGCCGAGCAGTGGCGCCATCTGTCCACCGGGATGGAGCGGCTCGGCCGTGAGGTGCGGGAGCGCTACGGTCTGGAGATCGTCGTCCACCCGCACGCCGACACCCACATCGACACCGAGGAGAACGTCGCCCGCTTCCTGGACGCGACCGACTCCGGCCTGGTCAACCTCTGCCTGGACACCGGGCACTACGCCTACTGCGGCGGCGACAGCGTCAAGCTCATCGAGACCTACGGCGAGCGCATCGGCTATCTCCACCTCAAGCAGGTGGACCCGGAGATCCTGGCCGACGTGGTGAAGAACGGGGTGCCGTTCGGCCCGGCCGTCCAGCGCGGGGTGATGTGCGAACCGCCGGACGGGGTGCCCGCACTGGAGCCGGTCCTCGCCGCCGCCCAGAAGCTGGACGTGGACCTGTTCGCCATCGTCGAGCAGGACATGTACCCCTGCCCGCCCGACCAGCCGTTCCCGATCGCCGAGCGCACCCGTCGCTTCCTGCGTTCCTGCGGCGCCTGACCCCCGTCCCGTCCACCACCGCACCGGCAGAAAGAGAAGGAACTCGCATATGACCCAGCAGGGGACGCTCGGGATCGCCGTCATCGGGACCGGCAAGATGGGCGCCGACCACGTCCGCCGGATCGATGAGGTGATCAGCGGCGCCCGGGTGGCCGCCGTGGTCGACATCGACGAGGCGCGCGCGAAGGCCGTGGCCGACACCGCCGAGGGGTGCCGGGCGTTCACCGATCCGGCGGCCGCGATGGACGCGCCCGGGGTGGACGCGGTGCTGATCGCCTCTCCCGGACCCGCCCATGAGGCCGCGCTGCTCAACGCGTTCGAGCGGGATCTGCCGGTGCTGTGCGAGAAGCCGCTCACCCCGGACGCGGCCTCCGCGCTGCGGGTGCTGGAGGCCGAGCAGCAGCTGGGCCACCGCCGGGTCCAGGTCGGGTTCATGCGCCGCTACGACACCGAGTTCATGGAGCTCAAGGCGTTGCTGGCCACCGGTGAGCTGGGCCGTCCGCTGATGCTGCACTGCCGCCACCGCAATGCCTCGACACATCCGTACTTCACCACCGAGATGCTGATCAGCGACTCGGTGGTGCATGAGATGGACCAGTCGCGCTGGCTGCTGGAGCAGGAGATCACCACGGTGACCGTGCTCAAGCCGACGCCCAACTCCGCTGCGCCCGAGGGTCTGAGCGACCCTCAGCTGGTGATCTTCGAGACCAGCGGTGGCGCGCTCGTCAGCGTCGAGATGTTCGCCACCTGCGGCTTCGGCTACCAGGTGCAGACCGAGGCGGTCTGCGAACGCGGCACCGCACGGGTCGGTGACGCCCACGGCATGCTGGTCAACCGTCCCGGCGGCTGGGGCGGTGGAATCGCCCCGGACTTCGTGGCCCGCTTCGCGGAGGCGTACGACCGGGAGGTGCAGGCATGGGTCGACGCCACCCGCCGCGGGGAGGTCGAAGGGCCCAGCGCCTGGGACGGCTATGCGGCCGCCGCCGTCTGCGAGGCGGGGCTGCGCGCGCAGAAGACCGGTGAGCGCACCCCCGTGGAGATGATCGTGCGCCCCGCCTTCTATCGCTGACCCCGGCTCCGCCACGGGCCTCGGACCACTCCTCACCCCTTCGGGGCCCACTCCTTCGGCCCCACCCCTTCGGACGGGAAGACACCATGCGCATCGGATTCCTCGGCGCCGGGCGGATCGGCTCCTTCCATGCCGCCGCTCTCGCCGCCACGGACGGCGTCGACGCATTGCTGATCGGGGACGCCGACCCTGCGCGGGCCGCCGAGCTGGCCGCGCGGATCGACGCGGATGCCGCCGTACCGGTGACCGCCGCGGCCTCGGTGGACGCGGTCTTCAGCGGCGGGATCGACGCGCTGGTGATCGCCACCGCGACCGCCTCGCACGCCGAACTGATCACCCGGGCGGCGCGGGCCGGACTGCCCGCCTACTGTGAGAAGCCCATCGCCCTGGACCTGGCGGGCACCGTCCGGGCGCTCAGCGAGGTCGCTTCGGCCGGGACCATGCTCCAGATGGGCTTCCAGCGGCGGTTCGACGCCGGGTACCGGGCCGCGCGCGAGGCGCTGCGCGAAGGGCGGCTGGGCCGGGTGCACACCATCCGGGCCATCACCTCGGACGCCGCTCCCCCGCCGCCGGAATTCCTGCCGCACTCCGGCGGACTGATCCGGGACTGTCTGGTGCATGACTTCGACGCCGTGCGCTGGCTGACCGGACGGGAGGTGGTGGAGGTGTTCGCGTCCGGTTCGGCGGACGGCGCGGCGTTCTTCCGGGAGGCGGGCGATGTGGACACCGCGGCGGCGCTGCTGACGCTGGACGACGGCACGCTGGTGACCGCGACCGCCACCCGCTACAACGGCGCCGGGTACGACGTGCGGATGGAACTGTCCGGTGAGCGTGACCAGTTGGTGGTGGGGCTGGACGGCCGTACGCCCTTCGCCTCGGCCGAACCGGGCGGGCCCGCCGGCCCCGGCCGCCCCTGGGCACACTTCCTGGAGCGGTTCGAGGACGCCTACCGGGCGGAGCTGGCCGCCTTCGTACGGGCGGCCCGGGGCGAGGCCCCCAACCCGTGCTCCGGTCAGCAGGCGCTCTACGCCCTGCTGGTGGCCGAGGCGTGTGAACTGTCCCGGCTGGAGCACCGTCCGGTACGACTGGCGGAGATCACCGAACGGATGGCCGAGCTGGAGGCCTGAGGCCACTGTCACTCGGGTGTCACAGCCGTCACATCTCCACACGGCTTCGTCACAGGTGTTCAACAGCCCCTGACCACGATCACGCACTGTCGTTCACCGGACACAGGCTGAGAGATCGTCAGCAGGTCCGCCGTGGCTCCCCCGACGGCCCCACCGGGGCCGTGGTCGCGGTGGCTGCGGGAAGGGCTCGAGAGATGACCGACCGGAGGCTCTGGTCGTACAAGGAGATCGCCGCTCATATCGGGGTCCAGACCGACACCGTACGGTCGTATCGCAAACACGCACTGCTGCCGCCCCCCGATCTGGTGGAGAGCGGCAAGCCGTACTGGTACGCGGACACCGTCCGCGCCTGGGTGGCCCGCAGACCGGGCAACCGGCGCGGGCGGCGCGGCGCTCCTTAGGTCCTGGCGCCCGCGCCACCAAGACCCGCGCGGACGGTGCCCGCTCACACACCGGCGCACGATGTCCCCGGCGCCCCGCCGGGAGGGGGTGCACCCCGTGAACCCCCTTCCGGAAGGCGTCAGTGCCCCGCGCGGACCGGGTCCCGCAGCTCCTCCTCGCTGCGGGGCCCGGGCTCCTCCCCGTCGTCACCGCTCCGGACCGGGGCGGACTCCCCCTCGCTCAGCCCGATCCTGGCGTGCAGCCGCCGCAGCGGGCCCGGTGCCCACCAGGTGGCCCGGCCGGTCAGCCGCATCACCGCGGGCACCAGCAGACTGCGCACCACCATGGCGTCCATCAGCACCGCCAGGGCGATGCCGAGCCCCAGCATCTTGGTGTTGGTGACCCGCGAGGTGCCGATGGCGACCATCACCACAGCCAGGATCAGCGCGGCGGCCGTGATCAGCCCGCCGGTGCGCCGCAGCCCGAACTCCACGGCCGCCGTATGGTCCCCGGTGCGGTCGTACTCCTCCTTGATCCGGGAGAGCAGGAAGACCCCGTAGTCCATGGAGAGTCCGAAGGCGACGCAGAACATCAGCACCGGCAGGGTGGTCTCGATATCGCCGGTGGAGGTGAAGGACAGCGGACCGGACAGATGGCCGTCCTGGAAGACCCACACCATGGCGCCGAACATCGCGGTGAGACTGAGGGCGTTGAGCAGCACCGCCTGGATCGGTATCAGCACACTGCCGGTGAGCAGGAAGACCAGCAGCAGGGTGACGATGGCGATGATCGCGGCCGCCCAGGGCAGCCGGTCGGCAATGGAGTCCTTGGTGTCCACCAGGACGGCGGCCGTGCCGGTCACCGAGGCGTGGAACGGGGGCTGCTGGGCACGGATGTCGCGCACCAGGTCCTGGCTCGCGGCGTCCACCGCCTCGCCCTTGGTCAGCACGGTGAGATAGGCGCTCCCCCGGGCCGCGCGGGCCGCCTCGGCCGGACCGGGCCGCGCCACCTGACGGCCGCCCGCGAACTGGCCCGCCGGGCCGTCCACCCGCCGCACATCGGGGAGCGCGGAGAGCTCGGCGCTGTAGTCGGCGAGGGCACGGGTGCCGGGACGGCCTTCGGCGATGATCTCGACGGCGCCGCCGGGCCCTCCGGGGAAACCGTCCCGGATGTGCTGCTGGACCACATGCGATTCGGCGCTCCGGGGCAGCTGGCGGTCGTCCGCGGTGCCGAACTCCACTTTCAGGAAGGGCAGTCCGAGCGCCACCAGACCGGCGACGGTGGCCAGCGCGAACAGCGGTGCGCGCCGCATCACCAGCCGGGCCAGCCACCCCCATCCCTTGCCGGGTTCACCGGTACGGGCGGGGCGCCCGCGGCGCAACAGCTTCATCAGATCGAGGGAGTTGACCCGGTCGCCGAGGAGCGCCAGCGCCGCGGGCAGCACCACCAGGGCGGCACCCGCGGCGATCAGCACCACGGCGATGCCCGCGTAGGCGAAGGAGCGCAGGAAGTACTGCGGGAAGACCAGCATCGCGGCGAGCGAGACCGCGACGGTCAGCGCCGAGAAGAGCACGGTGCGCCCGGCGGTGCGCAGGGTGGCCGCCACGGCGGGCAGGGGCTCGGCACCGGTGGCCAGCTCCTCGCGGAAGCGGCGCACGATGAACAGGGCGTAGTCGATGGCCAGTCCGAGGCCGAGTGCGGTGGTCAGGTTCTGCGCGAAGACCGAGACATCGGTGAACTCGGTGAGACCGCGCAGCACCGCGTTGGTGCCCAGGATGGCGATGATGCCCACGCCGAGCGGCAGCAGGGCGGCCACCGCGCTGCCGAAGACCATGACGAGCAGGACCAGGGTGATGGGCAGGGCGATCATCTCGGCCCGCAGCAGATCCTCCTGGATGGTGGTCTGGAGCTCATGGCGGACCGCGACGAGGCCACCGATCGACACCTCGACCGGGCCGTGGTCCCCCCGGTAGCGCGGGGCGAGACGCTCCAGCGCCTCGTTGGCGGCGGATTCATCGCCGGTGACGCGGGCGGCGATGATCGCCTCGCCGCGGTCGCGCTGCCGGAGGGTGGGCGCACCGGTGTCCCAGTAGGAGGTCACGCCGGTGACGGACTCCTCCTCGGCCAGCTTCTTCGCCAGCGCCCGCCCCTCGGCGGCCACCGCCGGATCGTCCACCGTGGCCTTGCCGCTGTCGACGAGCAGGATCAGATTGGGCTGGGAGGTCGGGAAGTGCTTCTCCAACGCCTCGGTGGCGTAGGTGGACTGGGACGCCGGGTCCTCCCAGCCCCCGCTGCCCATCCGGTCGGCGACACCGCTGCCCGCGACCACGGTGAGCGCGGTGAAGAGCAGAGCGAGCAGCAAGGAGAGCCGGGGGCGCGCCGTGACCAGGCGGGTCCATCCTCCGATCCGGTCCCCCGACGGATGGTTGACAGTGGTCATGGCACGGTGTCCCCTTCACCTGTGCCCAGGCCACCGCACGACGTTTGGGCAGGCAGCATGGGTCATTGATTGCCATAGACTGGCAAACACGAGCGATCACTCGCGTTTCACAAGAATGCGAGTGAGTGCTCGCGTTTGTCAATCGAACACCAAGATCCGGAGATTGCGCGTGACCGAGAGCAAGGCAGCCCAGGCCGAGGGAGCCGCCAAGCCGCGCCGCCGGCAGGCGCGCGGCGAGCGCCGGGTCCAGCAATTGCTCGACGCCGCCGCGAGCGTCTTCTGTCAGAACGGCTACGCCGGCGCGAGCACCAACGCGATCGCCCGCGAGGCGGGCGTCTCCCCGGGCACGCTCTACCAGTTCTTCCCGAACAAGGAGGCCATCGCGGTCGAACTGGGTGAGCGGCTGACCCATCAGATGCGCCAGGCTCACGGCCTGGTCTTCACGGTGGAGAACGCCGCGCTGCCGCTGGGCGAGATGCTGGACGCGGTCCTCGATCCGATGATCGAGTTCAACTGCGCGAATCCCGCCTTCCTCGCGCTGATCAACTCCACGGACACCCCCGGCCCGGTCGTCGAGGAGCATGACGCGCTGCACCTCACCCTTCAGTCCCGGGTGGAGGAGCTGCTCGGACTGCGCCATCCCGAGCTGCCCGCCGACCGCCGCACCCGTACCGCCACCATGGCGTTCCACCTGTTCAAGGCCGGTCTCGATGTGATCCTGGCCCATGAGGGGGCGGAGCAGCGGGCGTACATCACCGAGACCAAGGACGCCCTGTACCGCTATCTCGCGCCGATCATCGGCACCGAGGGCAGCCCCATCCGCTGACCCGGATCCGCCGCCACCACCCCGGGCGCGCTCTGCACGGAAGGGGAGCGCGCGCGGGCGTGGCGCGCTGTTCGCGATCCGGCGCACCTCCGGCTTCCGGGAATACCCCCTAGGGGTATAGAGTTATGAGAGTCAGGAGACCCTGGGGCATCCGGCGTCTCCTGCGTCCCGACCATCACGCCCACCCCACAGGAGAAAGTCCATGAGCTCCGAGGCGAACACCGGCTCCGGCGTCACCACCGTCCTCCAGGTGACCGGAATGACCTGCGGCCACTGCGAGGGTGCCGTCACCGAGGAGCTCGGCGCCCTCGACGGCGTCTCCTCCGTGAAGGCCGTGGCCTCCACCGGACAGGTCACCGTCGTCTCCGCCGCCCCGCTGGACGACGAGGCCGTCCGCGCCGCCGTCGACGAGGCGGGCTACGAGCTCGCCGGCCGGGCCTGAGCACCCCCGACTCCTCCCGCCGGGCCGTACCGCCCTGCTGATACAGACGCCGTACGGCACCGGCCCTCCTCCCAGGAGACCCAGACATGACCAGCACGGCTTCCGAAGCCGGGCACACGGCACAGGTCGAACTCGCCATCGGTGGTATGACCTGCGCCTCCTGCGCGGCGCGCATCGAGAAGAAGCTCAACCGCATCGACGGGGTGGCCGCCACGGTCAACTTCGCCACCGAGAAGGCCAAGGTGTCCTACGGGGCCGGGGTCGAGGTGACGGACCTGATCGCCACCGTGGTCAGAACCGGCTACACCGCCGAGGAGCCCCGCCCGCCCGAGCCCGTGCCCCCGGCCGCGGCCACCGAGGCTCCCGGCGGGGCCGCGGACCGCCCCGGCCACGGCGAGGACCGGCCGGACGCCCCGCGCCGCCGCCTGCTCATCTCGTTCGCCCTGTCCCTTCCCGTCGTCGTGCTGGCGATGGTGCCCTCGTTCCAGTTCGAGAACTGGCAGTGGCTCTCGCTCACCCTCGCCGCGCCCGTCGTCGTCTGGGGCGGCGCGCCCTTCCACAAGGCCGCCTGGAGCAACGCCAGGCACGGCGCGGCCACCATGGACACCCTCGTCTCGCTCGGCACCCTGGCGGCCCTCGGCTGGTCCCTGTGGGCGCTGTTCTTCGGGCACGCGGGCATGCCCGGGATGCGGCACGGCTTCGACCTCACCGTCTCCCGCGCCGACGGCTCGTCCTCGATCTATCTCGAGGCCGCCGCCGGAGTGACCACCTTCATCCTCCTCGGCCGCTTCCTGGAGGCCAGGTCCAAGCGGGCGGCCGGGGCCGCGCTGCACGCCCTGCTGGAGCTCGGCGCCAAGGACGTGGCCGTCCTGCGCGACGGCCGGGAGGTCCGCGTCCCGGTCACCGAGCTGGGGGCCGGCGACCGCTTCGTGGTCCGCCCCGGCGAGAAGATCGCCACCGACGGCACGGTCGTCGAGGGCGGCTCCGCGGTGGACGCCTCGATGCTCACCGGCGAATCGGTACCGGTGGACGTCGTCGTCGGCGACGCGGTCGCGGGCGCCACCGTCAACACCGCGGGCCGCATCGTCGTGGAGGCCACCCGCGTCGGCGCCGACACCCAGCTCGCCCGGATGGCCAAGCTGGTGGAGGACGCGCAGAACGGCAAGGCCGAGGTGCAGCGGCTCGCCGACCGGGTCTCCGGGATCTTCGTGCCGATCGTGCTGCTCATCGCCCTCGGCACCCTGCTGGGCTGGCTGGGCGCCACCGGCGACGCGACCGCCGCGTTCACCGCGGCCGTGGCCGTCCTGATCATCGCCTGCCCCTGTGCGCTGGGCCTGGCCACCCCGACCGCCCTGATGGTCGGCACCGGCCGCGGCGCCCAGCTCGGCATCCTCATCAAGGGCCCCGAGGTACTGGAGTCCACCCGCCGGGTCGACACCGTCGTCCTGGACAAGACCGGCACCGTCACCACCGGCCGGATGCGGCTGCGCGGCGTCGTCACCGCACCCGGCACGGACGAGGAGGTGCTGCTGCGCCTCGCCGGTTCCGTGGAGCACGCCAGCGAGCACCCGGTCGCCCGCGCCATCGCGGACGGCGCGGTCGAACGCGTCGGCTCCCTCCCGGTGCCCGAGGGCTTCACCTCCGTCGCGGGTCTCGGCGTCCGGGGCGTGGTCGACGGCCACAAGGTGCTCGTGGGCCGGGAGAAGCTGCTCGGCCGGTGGGCCGTCGAACTGCCCGAGGAGCTCGCGTCCGCCAAGGCCGCCGCCGAGGCGGAGGGCCATACGGCCGTCGCCGTGGCCTGGGACGGTGAGGCCCGCGGCATCCTGCTGGTCGCCGACGCGGTCAAGGAGACCAGCGCCGAAGCCGTCGCCCAGCTGCGCGCCCTCGGCCTCACCCCGGTCCTGCTGACCGGGGACAACCGGCTGGTCGCCGAGTCCGTGGCGCGCGAGATCGGCGTCGAGGAGGTCATCGCCGATGTCCTGCCGGAGGAGAAGGTCCACGTCGTCAAGCGGCTCCAGGGCGAGGGCCGTACGGTCGCCATGGTGGGCGACGGCGTCAACGACGCGGCCGCGCTGGCCACCGCCGACCTCGGGCTCGCCATGGGCACCGGCACCGACGCGGCCATCGAGGCCGGGGATCTGACCCTGGTCCGCGGCGACCTCCGGGTGGCGGCCGACGCGATCCGGCTGGCACGCCGGACGCTCACCACCATCAAGGGCAACCTCTTCTGGGCGTTCGGCTACAACGTCGCCGCGCTGCCGCTCGCGGCGGCCGGGATGCTGAACCCGATGATCGCCGGAGCGGCCATGGCGTTCTCGTCCGTTTTCGTCGTCACCAACAGCCTGCGACTGCGGACCTTCACGGCATCCACATAGCTTCACCGGCTCCCCATAAGCCGCACAACACCCATACATGAGAGCCTCGATCTTCAAATCGAGGCTCTTGCCCTTGTACGCCCGTTATGGCAAGAGACGCAGATCACAGGCAACCGAACGTAACCATTTCGGGGGGTCGCGAGTCTAATGGGACGGTGGGGATTCGTCTTGGGGGATGAATCCCGCTACGCGTGGCCGGGGCGAGGTACTCGGGGAGCTTTGAGCGGCCCTCCCGTAGGTACTCGTCCCGGCAGATCGCGCCGCAATGCCGCCTGTGCGGCCCGTGGACGCCCGGCCGGATCCCGTGGGGGGAATCCGAACCGGGACATGGGAAGCGCCCCGCTCCGACCCGTGGGGGGATCGGAAGCGGGGCGCTTTCTGATTCTTTTGGGGGCTCGGTTCGGCTCCGGGGCGCTGAAGCCCCTGTCGACGGTGCCTCACTCGCCGGCAGGGCGGCGAACCCCGAGACGCGTGGCACCCATGACGAAGGGCGCCCCCTCGGGGGCGCCCCGTGCCAGGACCCTGGCGGTCAGGTCAGGTGTCAGCGCTGCTCGACCGGGACGAAGTCGCGCTCGACCACGCCGGTGTAGATCTGGCGCGGGCGGCCGATGCGGGAGCCCGGCTCCTTGATCATCTCGTGCCACTGCGCGATCCAGCCCGGCAGCCGGCCGAGCGCGAACAGTACGGTGAACATCTCGGTGGGGAAGCCCATCGCCCGGTAGATCAGACCGGTGTAGAAGTCCACGTTCGGGTAGAGCTTGCGCTCGACGAAGTAGTCGTCGGCGAGGGCGTGCTCCTCCAGCTTGAGGGCGATCTCAAGGAGCTCGTCCGACTTGCCGAGGGCGGAGAGGACATCGTGCGCCGCCGACTTGATGATCTTCGCCCGCGGGTCGAAGTTCTTGTAGACGCGGTGCCCGAAGCCCATGAGCTTCACGCCGTCTTCCTTGTTCTTCACCTTGCGGATGAAGGTGTCGACATCGCTGCCCGCGGCCTGGATGCCCTCGAGCATCTCCAGCACCGACTGGTTGGCGCCGCCGTGCAGGGGGCCCCACAGGGCGCTGATGCCCGCCGAGATGGAGGCGAACATGTTGGCCTGCGAGGAGCCCACCAGCCGCACGGTGGAGGTCGAGCAGTTCTGCTCGTGGTCGGCGTGCAGGATCAGCAGCTTGTCGAGGGCGCTGACGACGACCGGGTCGAGCTCGTACTCCTGGGCCGGGACCGAGAAGGTCATCCGCAGGAAGTTCTCGACGTAACCGAGGTCGTTACGCGGGTAGACGAACGGGTGGCCGACCGACTTCTTGAAGGCGTACGCCGCGATGGTCGGCAGCTTGGCCAGCAGCCGGATCGTCGAGAGGTCGCGCTGCTTCTCGTCGAAGGGGTTGTGGCTGTCCTGGTAGAAGGTCGACAGGGCGCTGACCACCGAGGAGAGCATGGCCATCGGATGGGCGTCGCGCGGGAAGCCGTCGTAGAAGCGCTTGACGTCCTCGTGGAGCAGCGTGTGCGTGGTGATCTGCTCGCGGAAGGTGGCCAGTTCGTCCACCGTGGGCAGTTCACCGTTGATCAGCAGGAAGGCCGTCTCGAGGAACGTGCTGCGCTCCGCCAGCTGCTCAATGGGGTAGCCGCGATAGCGCAGGATGCCCTGCTCACCGTCGAGGTAGGTGATCGCGGATTTGTACGCGGCGGTGTTGCCGTAACCGGAGTCCAGGGTCACCAGACCGGTCTGGGCACGCAGCTTGCCGATATCGAAGCCCTTGTCGCCGACGGTGCTGTCGACCACCGGGTAGGTGTATTCGCCGTCCCCGTACCGCAGTACTACAGAGTTGTCGCTCACGTCATCCCTCACCGACGTCCTGGTTCTCTTCTTCGAGGTGCCCTGACTCCCCCACCTTCCCCCATCCGGACGATGGACGTGCACTCGGGGTCGGCCAAAGGACCTTTTGGCGGCACTCAGTGCCGCTTTCACGCCCATCCTGCCCCGTTCGTCATCGTTCGGAAACCCTGTGGGCATCCTCGACTCGGCCATGGCCGCCGAGCCGGTGGTCCAGTGCCGTGCAGCGCCTTCCCGCCGAAACCGTACGCACCGCCTGCCCGAGCGCGCGACGCGAGCCGACCAGCACCACAAGGCGCTTGGCGCGCGTCACCGCGGTGTAGAGCAGGTTGCGCTGGAGCATCATCCAGGCTCCGGTGGTCACCGGAATCACGACGGCCGGGTACTCACTGCCCTGCGAGCGGTGGATGGTCACCGCATAGGCGTGAGCCAGCTCATCCAGCTCGTCGAAGTCGTACGGCACCTCCTCGTCCTCGTCCGTCAGCACGGTCAGCCGCTGCTCGTCGCTGTCGAGGGAGGTGACGACTCCAACCGTGCCGTTGAAGACCCCATTGGCCCCTTTCTCATAATTGTTACGGATCTGGGTCACCTTGTCGCCGACACGGAAGATCCGGCCGCCGAAACGGCGCTCCGGGAGGTCCGGGCGGGCCGGGGTGATGGCCTGCTGAAGCAGTCCGTTCAGCGCGCCCGCGCCCGCCGGACCGCGGTGCATCGGGGCGAGAACCTGCACGTCACGCCGGGGGTCCAGACCGAATCTGGCGGGGACGCGACGGGCCGCGACATCGACCGTGAGCCGCCCGGCCTCCTCGGTGTCGTCCTCCACGAAGAGGAAGAAATCGGAGAGCCCCTGGGTGAGCGGCGGCACCCCCTCGTTGATCCGGTGGGCGTTGGTGACCACACCGGACTGCTGGGCCTGGCGGAAGATCCGGGTCAGCCGCACCGCGGGGACCGGGCCGCCAGGGGCCAGCAGATCGCGCAGCACCTCTCCGGCGCCGACGCTGGGCAGCTGGTCCACATCGCCGACGAAGAGCAGGTGCGCACCCGGCGGAACCGCCTTGACCAGCTTGTTGGCCAGCAGCAGATCGAGCATGGACGCCTCGTCGACCACCACCAGATCGGCGTCCAGCGGGCGGTCCCGGTCATACGCGGCGTCCCCGCCGGGCTTGAGCTCCAGCAGCCGGTGGACGGTGGACGCCTCGGCGCCGGTCAGCTCGGCGAGCCGCTTGGCGGCCCGGCCGGTGGGGGCCGCCAGCACCACCTTGGCCTTCTTGGCACGGGCCAGCTCCACCACCGACCGGACGGTGAAGGACTTGCCGCACCCCGGGCCGCCGGTGAGCACCGCGACCTTCTCGGTGAGCGCCAGCCGCACCGCCTCCCGCTGCTCGGGGGCCAGCTCGGCGCCGGTCCGGCCGGCCAGCCAGGTCAGCGCCTTCTCCCAGTCCACCCCCTGGAAGGCGGGCATCCGGTCCTCCTCGGTGCGCAGCAGCCGCCGCACCTGACCGGCCAGCGAGATCTCCGCGCGGTGGAACGGGACCAGATAGACCGCCGCGACCGGATCGCCGCCGTCCGGGGCGGGGACCCGCTCCCGCACCACGCCCTCCTCGGCGGCGAGCTCGCCCAGGCAGTCGATCACCAGGCCGGTGTCGACCTGGAGCAACTTCACCGCGTCCGCGATCAGTTGCTCCTCGGGGAGATAGCAGTGGCCGTTGTCCGTGGACTGGGACAGGGCGTACTGGAGACCGGCCTTGACCCGGTCCGGGCTGTCATGCGGAATGCCGACGGACTGAGCGATCTTGTCGGCGGTGAGGAAGCCGATGCCCCAGACGTCGGCCGCCAGCCGGTACGGCTCGTTCTTCACCACGGAGATCGAGGCGTCCCCGTACTTCTTGTAGATCCGCACCGCGATGGAGGTGGAGACGCCGACTCCCTGGAGGAAGATCATGACCTCCTTGATCGCCTTCTGCTCCTCCCAGGCCGCGCCGATCATCTTGGTGCGCTTGGGGCCGAGCCCGGGGACCTCGATCAGCCGCTCCGGCCGCTGCTCGATGACGTCCAGGGTCTCGACGCCGAAGTGCTCGGTGATCCGGTCGGCGATCCGCGGACCGATCCCCTTGATCAGACCGGAGCCCAGATAGCGGCGGATGCCCTGGACGGTGGCGGGGAGGACGGTGGTGTAGTTCTCCACGGTGAACTGCTTGCCGTACTGCGGATGGGAGCCCCAGCGGCCCTCCATCCGCAGTGACTCGCCCGGCTGGGCGCCCAGCAGTGAGCCCACGACGGTCAGCAGATCGCCCGCGCCACGGCCGGTGTCGACCCGCGCGACCGTGTAGCCGTTCTCCTCATTGGCGTAGGTGATCCGCTCCAGAACCCCTTCGACCACCGCGAGTTTGAGCATGGACCGACCGTACCGCCGGGGCCCGACAGTCGGTCCGCCGACGGTCCGCGGCTGTGGACAACCGGCCGGGACGGACCGGCGCGGCCGATCATCGCGGAGTATCACGATCCGGTTTCGGGGCGGACCGAGCCCTTGTCGATGTCCCGTGTAATCGATTCCAATCCTCCGTGTAATCGATTCCACGAGGAGGTGGACGATGCCGGCCATCAAGGACGTGGCGCAACGGGCCGGAGTGTCCGTCGCGACGGTTTCGCGGGTGCTCAACCAACACCCCTCCGTCCGCGCCGACACCCGGGAGCGCGTACTCGCCGCGGTCGCCGACCTCGGCTACCGCCCCAACGCCGTCGCCCGCTCGCTGCGCACCGACCAGACCCGGGCCCTGGGCCTGGTCATCAGCGACGTGCTGAATCCTTTCTTCACCGAGTTGGCCCGCTCCGTCGAGGACGCCGCCCGCGACCTGGGCTACAGCGTGGTGATCGGCAACGCCGATGAGCGGCCCGAACTTCAGGATCACCACGTCCGCACCCTGATGGACCGCAGAATCGACGGGCTGCTGGTCTCCCCCACCGACGGCGGCTCGCCGATGATGCTGGACGCCGCCCGCACCGGTACGCCCATGGTCTTCGTCGACCGCTGGATCGAGGACGAGGGCCTGGCGTCGGTGCCCGTGGTGCGCACCGACGGCCGGGACGCCATCCGCGACCTGGTGGCCCATCTGCACGCGCTCGGGCACCGCAGGCTCGCCATCATCGCGGGCCCGGCGGCCACCACCACCGGACGCGAGCGGGTGGACGCCTTCCGGGCGGCGCTGCGGGAGTTCGGCCTGGCGCTGGACGACGGCCACATCGGCCAGGGCGACTTCCAGGCGGACAGCGGACGCCGGGTCACCGCCCGGTTCCTCGATCTGCCGCGCCCCCCGGACGCGATCTTCGCCGCGGACAACCTGATGGCGCTGGGGGCGATGGACGAGATCCGCGCGCGGGGCTTGCGGGTGCCCGGCGACATCGCGCTCGCCGCGTTCGACGACATCCCCTGGTTCGTCCACACCGATCCGCCCATCACCGCCATCGCCCAGCCCACCGGGGAGCTCGGCCACGCCGCCGTCCGCGCGCTGGTCGATCTCGTCGAGGGCCGTCCCGCGGAGTCGGTGACCCTCTCCGCCCGCCTGGTCACCCGCCGCTCGTGCGGCGAGCCCGAAGGGAGCAAGCCATGAGCACGACGTCCCGTGTCGCCGAAGAGCCGTCGCGCCCGGAGTCCGAACTGCTGCGGATGGAGGGCGTCCGCAAGACCTTCCCCGGTGTGGTCGCGCTGGACGGCGTCGACTTCGACCTGCGCCGCGGTGAGGTGCACGTCCTGCTGGGCGAGAACGGCGCGGGCAAGAGCACGCTCATCAAGATGCTCTCCGGCGCCCACCGCCCGGACGGCGGCCGCGTCCTGGTCGACGGCACCCCGGTGCGCATCGACGGCGCCCAGGACGCCGAACGGCTCGGTATCGCCACCATCTACCAGGAGTTCAACCTCGTCCCCGACCTCAGCGTCGCCGAGAACATCTTCCTGGGCCGCCAGCCGCGCCGCTTCGGCATGATCGACCGCCACACGATGCACGAGCGGGCCGCCGAACTCCTCGCCCGCGTCGGGGTGGACGTCTCCCCCCGCACCCGGGTACGGGACCTGGGCATCGCCCGGCTCCAGATGGTCGAGATCGCCAAGGCGCTCAGCCTGGAGGCGCGCGTACTGATCATGGACGAGCCGACCGCGGTGCTCACCACCGAGGAGGTCGACAAGCTCTTCCGGATCGTGCGCCGGCTGCGCGAGGACGGGGTGGGCATCGTCTTCATCACCCACCACCTGGAGGAGATCGCCGCCCTGGGCGACCGGGTGACCGTCCTGCGCGACGGCCGCAGCGTCACCCAGGTCCCGGCCGCCACCGACCAGGACGAGCTGGTGCGGCTGATGGTCGGCCGCTCCATCGAGCAGCAGTACCCGCGCGAACGCGCCGACGCCGGTGAGCCGCTGCTGAAGGTCGAGGGGCTCACCCGCGACGGCAGCTTCCACGACATCGGCTTCGAGGTGCGCGCCGGTGAAGTGGTGGGCCTGGCCGGTCTGGTGGGCGCGGGCCGCACCGAGGTGGTGCGGGCGCTGTTCGGCGCCGACCCCTATGACTCCGGCACGGTCGAGGTGGCGGGCGCCCCGCTGCCCCGCCATGACGTGGTGGCCGCGATGGCCGCCGGTGTCGGTCTGGTACCGGAGGACCGCAAGGGCCAGGGCCTGCTCCTGGACGCCTCCGTACAGGAGAACCTCGGTCTGGTCAGCCTGCGTTCCGCGACCCGCGCGGGCCTGGTCGACCGGGCCGCACAGCGGCGCGCCGCGGAGCGCGTCGCGGAGCAGCTGGCCGTCCGGATGGCCGGTCTCGACCAGCGGGTGCGCACCCTCTCCGGCGGCAACCAGCAGAAGGTCGTCATCGGCAAGTGGCTGCTCGCCGACAGCAGGGTGCTGATCCTCGACGAGCCGACCCGCGGTATCGACGTGGGCGCCAAGGTCGAGATCTACCAGCTCATCAATGAACTCACCGCATCGGGCCACGCGGTCCTGATGATCTCCAGCGATCTGCCCGAGGTGCTGGGGATGAGCGACCGGGTCCTGGTCATGGCCCAGGGCCGGATCGCCGGTGAGCTGACCGCGCACGAAGCGACCCAGGACGCCGTGATGGCCCTGGCAGTGAAGGACGTCAAGGGCGCCGGCGAAGGAGTCGGCGTCACGGAAAAGGAGGGACCCCGTGGCAACTGACACGCCTCACGTCACAAAGGACCCCGGGGGCCCGGCGGTGCTGCGCCGCGTGCTGCTCGACAACGGCGCACTGAGCGCCCTGGTACTGCTGGTGGCGGCGATGTCGCTGCTCTCCGGCGACTTCCTGACCACCGACAACCTCCTGAACGTCGGTGTCCAGGCGGCGGTCACCGCGATCCTCGCCTTCGGTGTCACCTTCGTCATCGTCTCCGCCGGCATCGACCTGTCCGTCGGCTCGGTGGCCGCGCTCTCGGCCACCGTGCTGGCCTGGTCCGCCAGTTCCCAGGGGCTGCCGGTCTGGCTGGCGGTGCTGCTCGCCGTCGGTACGGGCATCGCCTGCGGTCTGGTCAGCGGCGCGCTGGTCTCCTACGGCAAACTGCCGCCGTTCATCGCCACGCTGGCGATGCTCTCCGTCGGCCGTGGTCTGGCGCTGGTCATCTCCCAGGGCAGCCCGATCCCCGTCCCCGACGCGGTCTCCGGACTCGGTGACACCCTCGGCGGCTGGCTGCCGGTCCCGGTCATCGTCATGATCGTGACGGGTCTGGTCACCGCCGGGATCCTCGGCCGCACCTACGTGGGCCGCGCGATGTACGCGATCGGCGGCAACGAGGAGGCGGCCCGGCTCTCCGGGATCCGCGTGGCGCGCCAGAAGCTCGTCATCTACGCGCTCTCCGGCGGATTCGCCGCCGTCGCGGGCATCGTGCTCGCCTCCCGGCTGTCCTCGGCACAGCCGCAGGCCGCGGTCGGCTACGAGCTGGACGCCATCGCCGCGGTGGTCATCGGCGGCGCGAGCCTGTCCGGCGGCGTCGGCAAGGCATCCGGCACCCTGATCGGCGCGCTGATCCTGGCGGTGCTGCGCAACGGGCTCAACCTGCTGGAGGTGTCCGCCTTCTGGCAGCAGGTCGTCATCGGTGTGGTCATCGCGCTCGCGGTGCTGCTCGACACCCTGCGCCGCCGCGCGGGCTCCCGTCCCGCCGCCCCCGGCGCGTCCGCCGGAGGACCGGAGGGGCCGGGCCGCAGAGCGGCAGCGACGGCGGGGCGGTTCGCGGTGGCGGCGGTGGCCGTCGGCGCCGTGGTGCTCGCCTCCTCCTTCCTGCACTCGGGCGACTCCGGGGGCAAGGGCACCAAGGTGGGTCTGTCGGTCTCCACGCTCAACAACCCCTTCTTCGTGCAGCTGAAGGCGGGTGCGCAGGAGGAGGCCAAGGCCGCCGGGGTGAGCCTGACCGTCACCGACGCCCAGAACGACGCCTCCCAGCAGGCCAATCAGATCCAGAACTTCACCAGCCAGAACATGAAGTCGATCATCATCAACCCGGTCGACTCCGATGCCGCGGGCCCGTCCGTCAAGGCGGCCAACAAGGCCGGTATCCCGGTGCTCGCCGCCGACCGGGGCGTCAACAAGGCCAGCATCGAGACGCTGGTGGCCTCCGACAACATCGCGGGGGGCAAGCTGGCCGCGAAGACGCTGGCCGGACGGCTCGGCGGCAAGGGGAAGATCCTGGTGCTCCAGGGCGTCGCCGGTACCTCGGCCTCGCGCGAGCGCGGCCAGGGCTTCGCTGAGGGCCTGAAGGCGTACCCGGGCATCGAGGTGGTCGGCAAGCAGCCCGCCGACTTCGACCGGGCCAAGGCGCTGGACGTGACCACCAACCTGCTCCAGTCCCACCCCGGTGTGGACGGGATCTTCGCCGAGAACGACGAGATGGCGCTCGGCGCGGTCAAGGCGCTCGGCTCCAAGGCGGGCACGTCCGTCGACGTGGTCGGCTTCGACGGCACCCCGGACGGTCTGAAGGCGGTGAAGGACGGCACGCTCGCCGCGACCGTCGCCCAGCAGCCGCGCGAGCTGGGGAAGATGGCCGTGCGGAACGCGATCCGGGCCGCCAAGGGCAAGGACGTCGACAAGACGGTCAAGGTGCCGGTGAAGGTCGTCGCGGCCAAGTGAGCCCGGGGCGCGCCGCCCGGCACCCGTCATGCGAAGGGACGTAACGATGCACGACTACGACCTGTTGGTCGTGGGATCCGCCAACGCCGATCTGGTGATCGGGGTCGAGCGCCGCCCCGGACCGGGCGAGACCGTCCTCGGTTCCGACCTGGCCGTCCACCCGGGCGGCAAGGGCGCCAACCAGGCCGTCGCCGCCGCCCGGCTCGGGGCCCGCACGGCCCTGCTGGCCCGGGTCGGCGACGACGACCACGGCCGGCTGCTGCTGGACTCGCTGCGGACGGCCGGGGCGGACACCTCCGGGGTGCTCACCGGAGGGGCGCCCACCGGGGTCGCGCTGATCACGGTGGATCCGTCCGGCGACAACAGCATCGTGGTCTCCCCCGGTGCCAACGCCCGGCTCACCCCGGAGGACGTACGGGCCGCCGCCCCGCTGCTGGCCGCCGCCCGGGTGGTCTCGCTCCAGCTGGAGATCCCGCTGGAGACCGTGGCCGAGGTGGTGCGCGCGGCGGAGGCGGGCACGGAGGGGCGGCCGGGGCCGCGGGTGGTGCTCAACCCCTCGCCGGCCGCGCCGCTGCCCGCCGGGGTGCTGGCCGTCTGCGATCCGCTGGTGGTCAACGAGCACGAGGCGCGCTTCCTGCTCGACGGCGATCCGGCGGGCCGCTCCGCCGAGCCCGCGGAGTGGGCGGCCGCCCTGCTGGCCCGCGGCCCGCGGTCGGTCGTGGTGACCCTGGGCGAACAGGGCGCGCTCGTCGCCGAGGGCGGCCGTACGGTCCTGGTGCCCAGCCTCCCGGTGAAGGCCGTGGACACCACGGGCGCCGGGGACGCCTTCACCGGGGCGCTCGCCTGGCGGTTGGGCGTCGGCGACGGTCTGGAGGCGGCGGTCCGGTTCGCGGTACGGGTGGGCGCCGCCGCGGTGACCCGGGCCGGTGCCCAGCAGTCCTTCCCCACCGCCGAGGACGTGGCGCGGCTGTGAAACGGGCTGGAGTCATCAACCGCCACCTCGGCGCCGGACTGGCCCGGTTGGGCCACACCGACACCGTGATGGTGTGCGACGCCGGGCTGCCGATCCCCTCCGGCCCGGACGCCCCGGTCGTCGTCGACCTCGCCTTCGTCCTGGGCGTGCCGCCCTTCGAGCAGGTGCTGACCGGGCTGCTGGACGAGCTGGTGGTCGAGGGAGCCACGGCCGCGCGGGAGGTGCGGGACCACAACAAGGAGGCGACCGCGCTGCTGGAGGGGCTGTTCCCCGACGCGTCGCTGACCCTGGTGCCGCACGAGGAGCTGAAGGCGCTGACCGGCCGGGCACGGCTGGTGGTGCGCACCGGGGAGGCACGGCCGTACGCCAATGTGCTGCTGCGGTGCGGGGTGCCGTTCTGAGCCTGTCGAAGGGCATTTCGAGGGGCCCGGTCCATGGACCGGGCCCCTCGTTTCCCCTCCCCCAGGGCTTCCTCTCGATCCCCCCGGATCCCTCCCAGGAAGCCCGACGCCCCGTACGACCCGCCGGGGTCCGGAAGGGTTGCACGATTTCCGCGAGTTATCGATCTGTTACGCAATGTCAGCTGCCGCGGCCCGGTCCGGGCCGGGAGCGGCGCCCCGGAGAACTATTTCCCGGCGGTGCGACAACCCCGGTCGGGGCCGCACGTCTGGTGGGGTGAAGGCGGGTCTCCACGGCGCGGTCACGGCCCGGGTCCGCCTCTCACCGACCCGTTCCCCTCACTCCGGGAGTCGTTCCGCATGCAGCTCCACCGTTCCCGTCTCTCGCGTCGCCCACTGCGCACCTGGGTCCTCGGATCCGGTGCCGGACTCGCCCTGATCCTGGGCGGCGGGATCGCCGCCCACGCCACCGGCGGCGGTGACGGCGCCCCGCCGCGTCCGAGCCGCACGGAGGCGCCGGCCACGCCCGAGCCCGCCACCTCCGCGGCCAAGCCCGAGCCGTCGGCGACCCCGACCAGGACCGCCGAGCCCAGGCCCTCCGCCTCGCCCACCAAACCCGGACCGTCGGCGACCCCCACGCCGAAGCCCGCCGAACCCGAGCCGTCGGCGACCCCGACCAGGACCGCCGAACCCAGGCCCTCCGCCTCGCCCACCAAGCCCCGACCGTCGGCGACCCCCACCCCGAAGCCCGCCGAGCCCAAGCCCTCGGCGAGCCCCACCAGGTCCAACGGCCGGTGACGTGACGGGGCGGGGCCGGATACCGTTCGGCCCTGCCCCTCTGAGGTGGACGAGGACGATGCAACTCACGTACTTCCTGCCGGGGCTCCACCGCGCGGGCTGGTGGACCCGGCTGCTGCGCCGGGCGCGTACGGTCCCGGACCGGCGCGCGGGGGCACCGGCCGCCGGGGCGGACGGAGTCGCCGACAAGCGGCGGCTGCGGCTGCTGGGACCGGTCCGGCCGGGCCGCGGCACCGGGCCGCGGCCCACCCTGGACGATCTGTACCGGGCCCGGCGGCTGGACATGGTCCGGCTGGCGTTCTCCCTGGTGGACGACCGGCACACCGCCGAGGACGTCGTCCAGGACGCCTTCGCCGCCGTCTGCCGCAGACACGGCGCACGCCTGGACAGCCTCCAGGACGCACACGCCTATCTGCACACGGCGGTGATCAACGCCGCCCGCTCGGTGCTGCGCCGGCGGCGCACGGCGCGGGCGTACACCCCGCCGCACCACGCCCAAGGGGCGCCGGTCGACGAACGGATGCTGCTCGCCGAGGAGCACGGGCAGGTCCTGGACGCGCTGGCGCGGCTCACCGAGCGGCAGCGCGAGGTCCTCGTCCTGCGCTACTGGTCCGATCTGACCGAGGCACAGATAGCGGAGGCGCTGGGCGTGTCCCGGGGCACCGTGAAGTCCACCGCGAGCCGCGCGCTGGACACCCTGGAGAAACTGCTGGAGGCGGACGGATGAGTACTCCCCCGCGCGATGCGGCGGACCGGCCCCGTGCCGTCGAGACCCGTCTGCGCGCCGCGCTCGACGCCCGCGCCCGGCTCATCACCCCACACTCCCTCGGCCCGGCCGCCCCGCCCACCGGCCCGGCCTGGGGAACGCGGCGGATCCGGCGGGTCGCGGCCGGTGTCCTGGTGGCCGCGGCGGCCGTGGTGGTGGTCTGCGTCCTGTTGCTGCCCACCGGCTCCGGACCGGACCGGGACCATCCGGCGCCGCCCGCCCGCGACCCCCGTACCTCCGAGGCCCCGGCCACCCCCCGCCCCACGCCGACCCCCAGCACCGACCGGTCCGCCATACCGACCCGGACGGGAAGCCCGAACCCGACCTCCGCGGTCCCGACGTCCCGGTAGCCGGGCCGCGGCCCGGTGCCGCCGACGGCACCAATTCGCCGCGCGGGACCGCCTGTTATGTTCGTGGCCTTTGCGTTCCGACGGAAGGGTGGATATGAACGGGGCGGTCGAGAGCACGGCGTGGGTGGTACGGGCGCAGCGGATGCGGGCCACCGGGCTGGGAATGCTGTTCCTGGCGGGGCTGAGCTGGGCGTTTCTGGCCGTGCTGATGTTCACTCCGTTCAAGACCGGGGAGTACCGCAACCACTGCGACGCGCCCGCCTTCCGCGACCGTGCCTACGAGGACTGCGAGGAGGCACGTCCCTGGACGACCATGACCGGGATCCTGGCGGCCTCGGTGCCGGTCGGCATGCTGGGGATGGGGCTCTACACCAGCGGCACCACGACCCTCCGGGTGCGGGAGTACGTGTCCGAGGTCATGGTCGCGGCCCAGAAGTCCTCCGGTCAGCCCACCGGTTCGGGCGGTGCGGACAGCACCGAGGACGCGTAGCGTTCGGCGACTTCCCGTAGCACCTCGGCGCCGTCCCGCTCCCACAGCGCCGGGTTGAAGATCTCGACCTCGATCGGCCCGTCGTACCCGGCGGCGTCGACCCGCTCGCGGAACCAGCGCAGATCGATCGAACCGTCCCCGAGCTGGCCGCGGCCCAGCAGCACCCCCGCCGGGAGCGGGGTGATCCAGTCGGCGACCTGGAAGGCGGCGATCCGGTCCCCGGCGCCCGCCCGGGCGATCTGCGCGGCCACCGTGTCGTCCCACCACAGGTGGTAGGTGTCCACGACCACGCCCACCCGCTCGGCCGGGAACCGCTCGGCCAGGTCCAGCGCCTGGGCGAGGGTGGAGACCACACAGCGGTCGGCGGCGTACATGGGGTGCAGCGGTTCGACCGCCAGCCGCACCCCGCGCTCGGCGGCGTACGGGCTCAACTCGCCCAGCGCGTCGGCGATCCGCTCCCGGGCGCCGGGCAGATCGCGGCTGCCGGGCGGAAGGCCGCCGGAGACCAGGACGAGGGTTCCGGTGCCGAGGACGGCGGCCTCGTCGATCGCGGCGCGGTTGTCGTCCAGGGCGGCGGTCCGCCCGGCCGGGTCGAGGGCGGTGAGGAAACCGCCCCGGCACAGCGAGGTGACGGTCAGCCCGGCGGAGCGCACCAGCCGCGCGGCCGCCTCGACCCCATGGGCCCGGACCGGTGCCCGCCACAGGCCGACACCGGGCACACCGGCCGCGACACAGCCCTCGGCCAGTTCGGGCAGCGACCACTGCCGGATGGTCTCCTGGTTCAGGCTCAGCCGCTCCAGTGCGTTCCGGCCGTTCACTGGGCCACCCCCTGGACGATCAGCAGATGCCGCATCCGCGCGGCGGCCGCCTCCGGATCGGGGAACAGCCCCAGCCCGTCGGCCAGTTCGTACGCACGCGCCAGATGCGGCAGGGAACGGGCCGACTGGAGGCCGCCCACCAGGGTGAAGTGGGACTGGTGCCCGGCCAGCCACGCCAGCAGCACCACCCCGGTCTTGTAGAAGCGGGTGGGCTCCTGGAAGAGGTGGCGGGCCAGCTCCACCGTCGGATCGAGCAGCGCCCGGAACCCCGGCGCGTCACCCGTGTCCAGCGCGCGGACCGCCTCGGCCGCCACCGGCCCCAGCGGGTCGAGGACACCGAGCAGGGCGTCGCTGGCGCCGTGGCCGTCGCCCTCGATCAGCTCGGGGTAGTGGAAGTCGTCACCCGTGTAGCAGCGCACCCCGTCGGGGAGCAGCCTCCGCAGCTCGGTCTCGCGGCGGGCGTCGAGCAGCGAGATCTTGATGCCGTCGACCTTGTCCGGATGGGCGGCGATCAGCTCCCGTACGGTGCGGGTCGCGGCGTCCGGGTCGGCGTCGCCCCAGTAGCCCTCCAGCGCCGGGTCGAACATCGGGCCCAGCCAGTGCAGTACGACCGGTTCGGAGACCTGCTTCAGCAGACGTCCGTAGACCTCGAGGTAGTCCTCCGGGCCCTTGGCCACGGCGGCCAGCGCGCGGGAGGCCATCAGTACCGCGCGGGCGCCCGACTCCTCGCACACGGCGAGCTGTTCCTCGTAGGCGGCGCGCACCCCGTCCAGCCCGCGGGGCCGCTCGCCGGGGGCGAGCTGATCGGTGCCCGCGCCGCACACGAGCCGTCCGCCCGCCGCCCGTGCCTCGGCGGCCGAACGGCGGATCAGCTCGGCCGCCACCGGCCAGTCCAGCCCCATTCCGCGCTGGGCGGTGTCCATCGCCTCGGCCACGCCCAGTCCGTGGGACCACAGATGGCGGCGGAAGGCGAGCGTCGCGTCCCAGTCCACGGCGGCCGGACCGCCGGGTGCGGTGTCGGCGTACGGATCGGCGACCACATGGGCGGCCGCGAAGACCACCCGGGAGGTGAGCGGGGCGCCCCCCGGGGCGAACCGGGCGGGTTCGGCGCACGGTCGGTGCGGGCGGGTCCCGCCGCCCGGTGCGGGGAGACGGAGGATCACAGGCTCAGCTCCGGTACGTCCAGCCGGCGGCCCTCGGCCGACGACCTCATCCCCAGTTCGGCGAGTTGGACACCGCGGGCGCCCGCCAGCAGGTCCCAGCGCCACGGTTCACCGAGCGCCACATGGCGCAGGAACAGCTCCCACTGTGTCTTGAAGCCGTTGTCGAACTCCTCGTTGTCCGGAACCTCCTGCCACTGGCCGCGGAAGGACTCGGTGGCCGGGAGGTCGGGGTTCCACACCGGTTTGGGGGTGGCCGAGCGGTGCTGGACGCGACAGCCGCGCAGCCCCGCGACGGCCGAGCCCTCGGTGCCGTCCACCTGGAACTCCACCAGTTCGTCGCGGTGGACGCGGACCGCCCAGGAGGAGTTGATCTGCGCGATGGCGCCGCCCTCCAGCCGGAAGATGCCGTAGGCGGCGTCCTCGGCGGTGGCGTCGTACGGCTTGCCCCGCTCGTCCCAGCGGGTGGGGATGTGGGTGGCGGACTGCGCCAGGACGCTGCGCACCGGGCCGAACAGCTCGTGCAGCACGTACTCCCAGTGCGGGAACATGTCGACGACGATGCCACCGCCGTCCTCCGCGCGGTAGTTCCAGGACGGCCGCTGGGCGTCCTGCCAGTCGCCCTCGAAGACCCAGTAGCCGAACTCGCCGCGCACCGAAAGGATCCGGCCGAAGAATCCGCCGTCGACCAGGCGCTTCAGCTTCAGCAGTCCGGGCAGGAAGAGCTTGTCCTGGACGACCCCGTGCCGGACCCCCGCCGCGTTCGCCTGGCGGGCCAGTTCCAGCGCCGCGTCCAGACCGGTGGCCGTGGGTTTCTCGGTGTAGATGTGCTTGCCCGCCGCGATGGCCTTCTTCAGCGCGTCCTCGCGGGCCGCGGTGACCTGTGCGTCGAAGTAGATGTCCACGCTCTCGTCGGCCAGTACGGCGTCCACGTCGGTGGACACGTCGGCGACGGGATCGAGGCCGTGGCGCTGGGCGATCGTCCGCAGGGCGTGCTCCCGGCGGCCGACGAGCAGGGGCCGTGGCCAGAGCACCCGGCCGTCGCCCAGATCGAGTCCGCCCTGTTCCCGCAGGGCGAGCAGGGACCGGACGAGATGCTGGCGGTAGCCCATCCGGCCGGTCACACCGTTCATGGCGATCCGCACGGTCTTGCGTGTCACGTGGCTTCTTCTCCTCACGGGACGGCACGGTAAGCGCTTTCGGGGTCGTTCACGCTAGTCTCCCCCCGCCACCCTGTACAGATGGGACACCCCGGTCGTCATCGGACAGTTCGCGCCATGTGGCGGGGGTCCGCGCGGAGTGGCGCCGACCGGACGGCGGACCGCAACGGTTGGGCCAACGCCCCCGATCCCGACCACGGTGACAGTGGGCAGTGAGACCATGGAGCCCGCCCCACCGGTGCGTCCGGCGTACCACCCGGTGACCAACCGACGGAGGAAACATGGCAGTGACCCTGGCCGATGTGGCGGCTCGGGCTCGGGTCTCGGCGGCCACCGTGTCGCGTGTCCTGAGCGGCAACTACCCGGTCGCCGAGTCCACCAGGACCCGGGTACTGCGTGCCGTCGATGAGCTGGAGTACGTGGTCAACGGCCCGGCAAGCGCTCTCGCCGCCGCCACGTCCGATCTGGTCGGGGTCCTGGTCAATGACATCGCCGACCCTTTCTTCGGCATCATCGCGGGCGCGGTGCAGTCCGAGATGGGCGCACCCGGCGGCGGACCGGGGCGCGGGGGCGAGAAGCTGGCCGTCATCTGCAGTACGGGCGGGTCGCCCGAGCGTGAGCTGATGTACCTCACCCTGCTCCAGCGGCAGCGCGCGGCGGCGGTGGTGCTGACCGGTGGCGCGGCCGAACAGCCCGATCACGCCGCCGCGGTGGCCACCAAGGTCTCCCGGCTGGCCGCGTCCGGCACCCGGGTGGTGCTCTGCGGACGTCCGCCGCTGGAGGACACGGTGACCCTCGCCTTCGACAACCGGGGCGGGGCGCGCCGGCTGACCGAGCATCTGGTGACCCTCGGCCACCGGCGGATCGGCTATGTGGCGGGACCGTCCGAGCGCACCACCACCCGCCACCGGCTGGAGGGCCACCTCGCGGCGCTGGCCGCGGCCGGGCTGGACGAGGACGCCGAGCGGCTCACCGTGCACGGCCTGTACGACCGCCCCTCCGGCTATGACGCCACCCTCGAACTGCTGCGCAGGGACGGTGACCTGACCGCGATCGTCGCCGCCAACGACACCATCGCGCTCGGCGTCTGCGCGGCGCTGCGCGACCGCGGGCGGCGGATACCCGAGGACGTGTCGGTCGCGGGCTTCGACGATCTGCCGTTCAGCGCGGACGCGGTGCCCTCGCTCACCACGGTCCGGCTGCCGCTGCACGAGGCGGGCATCCGGGCGGGACGGCTGGCGCTGGGCCGCGAACCGCAGCCGCCGGGCGGGGTGGCGATGGTGCGCGGCGAGCTGATGGCGCGGGCGTCCACGGCGCCGCCGCCGCGAGGCTGACGCCCTCTCACGCGGCGCTCCCCCGTGGTGGGTTGGCCTTTGGGACCACCTGTCACCGCTCCCATCACCCGCTCCCGTCACCCGTCCGGCGCACCCGTCCGGAAAACCGCTCGCGCGGCTGTGCCGGGGCGGCGAGGATCGGCCCACACGGACGCGCGTGAGCGCGCGCATGAGCAAAGGGTGTCCCCTGACCACGCAGCACGTCATCCACTGGATCCGCTGGACCGAGGACGGCCGGTCCCGCTCCGCCCACTGGCGCTCCGAGAGCGGCACCCCACCGCCCGCGCGGGTCGAGATCGCCGACGACCGGACGACCGCCGACACCGCCTACCGGATGGTCTGCGAGGGCACGGCGCTGTTGTGGCGCGGCGACTACCGGGGCGCACGGCAGCTGCTGACGGCGGTCGCCCGCCGGGTCGACCGGGGCCCGCGCCGGGCGCGGGGGCGGCGGGTCCCGGCGGGCTCCCCCGCCTCCCCGGCCTCCCCGGCCGAGGCGTTCCACCGGCACCGCCAGGCGCAGTCCCGGCGGGCCCGGCTGCTGGGCATGCTGCTGGTGCCGCTGGATGCCGACTTCGGCGTACCGCTGCGCCGCGCGCCCGACGTACGGGAAGCGTGCGCCGCGGCGTACGGCTCCTCGGACGCGCCGTCGGTCACCTCGCTGCGCGAGTTACTGGGGCTGATCGGCGCATACGAATGGCGTCGCAAGGGGGTCGAGGTACCGGCGCTGGGCGGCGACCGCGTCCATCCGCATTACGGGGTCTTCTCCCCGGTGCGGGGCGAGTACGTCGGTCTGGTGGCCGACGCGCCGCTGCCCCCGGGCGGGACGGCGTTCGACATCGGCACCGGCACGGGTGTCCTCGCGGCCGTACTGGCGCGCCGCGGGATCGCCCGGGTGGTGGCCACCGACCAGGACCCCCGGGCGCTGGTGTGCGCCCGGGAGAACGTCACCCGGCTGGGCCTGTCCGACCGGGTGGAGGTGGTCCGGGCCGATCTCTTCCCGCCGGGCCGCGCCCCGCTGGTCGTCTGCAACCCGCCCTGGGTCCCGGCACGCCCCTCCTCCCCGGTGGAGTACGCGGTGTACGACCCCGGGAGCCGGATGCTGCGCGGCTTCCTGGACGGCCTCGCCGCACACCTCACCCCGGGCGGGGAGGGCTGGCTGATCCTGTCCGACCTGGCCGAACACCTCGGACTGCGGTCGCGCGCCGAGCTGTTGGCCACGATCGAGGGAGCGGGCCTGACGGTACGGGCCCGCCACGACACCCGCCCCGTCCACCCCCGCGCGACCGCCCCCGACGACCCCCTCCACGCGGCCCGCGCGGCAGAAGTCACCTCCCTCTGGCGCCTGACCACGCCCTGAGCGGAACCGCGGGTGCGAGCGCGTCGTCCCGGGCGGTGTACGGCGCTCGAGGCAGGGACCGCTCGTCCTCGGCTGGGGGAGACCACCCCACCCCCGCAGGGCACACGCCCTGCGGGGCGACCGGGGTTGCACCCGCGCCCCTCCGCCGTACGGTCACAGGCGGAACGCCGTAGGGTCCGGCAGGGCGCGCGACTCCCGCCGGGGCCAGGACGGCGTCCCACGCACTCCGCCGCCGGACGCCGGGGTCGTGGGGCAGCGGAGGGCCTTCACCGGCGCCGGGACGCGGACACATGACCGCTCGCTCTCCCGGCGGACCCAGCCCGCAGGGTGCACACGCCTCAGCCGGAGCCAGTTGCGCGTTGCGCTCCCTTCTCGGCGTACGGCTCCCGCCGGGAGCCAGGATGACGCGCGCACCGCCCCACCACAGGGCGGCATCCCGGCACGTCCCACCGCCCCGCCGCGGGCATCACGTCCGGCCACTGCCACCGGGCCGGGCCCGGCGGCCCCGCCGTTCCGCGGCGGAGACGCATAGACGCTCCGTGGCCGGGCACCCGATCTTCCACCGTCCCGGCGGGGCCGGTCCGCCGGCCGGGGGCGGGCAGTCGCCCGGCCGACCGGCACGGCGGGATTGACCCCGCCCGTGCCCCTGCCTAGCGTCCCGTTGAAGATCCCCGACGAGCAACGGAGCCCTCATGAAGCTCGCCTTCTCCACCCTCGGCGTCCCCGGTATGGCCGTGCGCGACGTGGTCCGGCTCGCCGCCGACAGTGGGTATCACGGGGTGGAGCTGCGGGCCCATCCCGAGGAACCGGTGCATCCGGGGATCGGGGGCGCGGAGCGGGCGCGGGTGGTGGAGGAGTTCGCCGGTGGCGGGGTCGACGTACTGGCCGTGGCCGGGTACGCGCGGGTCGCCGCGGCGGGGCCCGACGAGCCGGTGCTCGCCGAGCTGAGCGATCTGGTCCGGCTCGCGCACGATCTGGGCGCGCCCCACGTCCGGGTGTTCCCCGGCGGCGGGGACCAGGACGTCGCGGAGGCCGACGCCACCGCCGCCCGGCGGCTGGCCGCCGCCGCGCCGGAGGCGGCCGGGCTGGGGGTGCGGCTGCTGCTGGAGACCCATGACTCGCATCCGGCCGGGGCGGACGCGGCACGGATCCTCGGGCCCGTCGGACACGGCAGTGTCGGGGCGCTGTGGGACGTGATGCACACCTGGCTGGCCGGGGAGGACCCCGCGACCAGCTATCCGGCGCTCGCCCCGCAGCTGGGCTATGTCCAGGTCAAGGACATCGCCTCGGCCGACGACACCACCCCGCTGCCGCTGGGCGCCGGGGTGCTGCCGCTGACCGAGTGCGTGGAGCTGCTCAGCCGTGAGGGCTGGGACGGCTGGCTGTGCTGGGAGTACGAGAAGCGCTGGTACCCGCAGGCTCCGGAGCTGCCGGGGCTGCTCGCTCCGGGCCGGGAGCATCTGCTGCGGCTGCTCGCCGACGCGGCCTGAGCGAACGGCCCGGCCCGAGCGGGAGGCGCGGTCCGCACGGAAGGCCCGGCCCGGACGCATCACGCCGCCCGAGCAAAGCGCGCGCCCCGCGCCACCGGGCCGCCGGGAGCGACGTCAGCGCCACCCCGCCGACCAGCAGCGCGGCCGCCAGCCAGCGCGCCGGGCTGATCCCCTCCCCCAGCACCAGCGCCGCCGAGGACATCCCGAAGACCGGCACGAGCAGCGAGAAGGGCGCGACCGCCGAGGCGTCGTAGGTGCGCAGCAGAAAGCCCCACACCCCGAAGCCGAACACGGTGGTGACCCAGGCGACGTAGACGATCGTGCCCGCCCCGGCCCAGTCGATCCGGGTCAGCGCCTGGAGATCGGGGTCGGCGCCCTCGAACATCAGCGAGAGGCCGAGCAGCGGCAGCACCGGCACCAGGCTCACCCACACCATGAAAGCGAGGGCGTCCGGCGGTGCGGCCTTGCGGGTGAGGACGTTGGAGACGCCCCAGAAGGCCGCCGCCGCGATGACCAGCACGAAGCCGAGCAGCGGTCCCGAGGTGCCCTCGTCGGCGGCGGCCACCGCGATCCCGGCGAGGGCGACGCCCATGCCCAGCAGCCGCACCCGGGTGGGGCGTTCGGCCAGGAAGACGGAGGCGAAGAGCGCGGTGAAGACCGCCTGGATCTGGAGCACCAGTGAGGAGAGACCGGCGGGCATCCCCTCGTGCATCCCGATGAACAGCAGCCCGAACTTGGCCACGCCCAGCGCGAGTCCGACCCCGAGGACCCAGCGCAGCGCGACCCGGGGCGGTCCGACGAGGAACACCGCGGGCAGCGCGGCCACCAGGAACCTCAGGGCGCAGAAGAGCAGCGGGGGGAAGTGGCCGAGCCCCACTTCGATCACCGTGAAGTTGACGCCCCACGCGGCCGCGACGAGGACGGCGAGGGCGATGTGTGCAGGTCGCATGGGTCGAGGATCACGTCCGTCGACCTTGTAGCACCAGCGCGGATATCTGCATGGTTGGATGCAGCGAATGTGAAAGGTGCCATGAGCGCACCCGGCGAGAGGGAGGGCGGCCCATGCTGGATCTGGCCCGGCTGCGGGCTCTGCACGCGGTCGCCGTGCACGGGTCGGTGAGCGCGGCGGCGACGGCGCTCGGCTACACCCCGTCCGCGGTGTCGCAGCAGATCGCCAAGTTGGAGCGGGAGACCCGCACCACCCTGCTGGAACGCCAGGGCCGGGGCATCGCGCTGACCGACGCGGCCCGGCACCTGGCCGCCACCGCCCAGCAGTTGCTGGCCATCGTCGAGCAGGCGGAGACCACGCTGGAGGAGCGCCGCGGCCGGCCCACCGGGCGGCTGGTGATCGGCGCGTTCGCCACCGCGGCACGCGGTCTGATGCCCCCGGTGCTGGCGCGGATGCGCGAGGAGCACCCCTCGCTGGACGCCCGGCTGCTGGAGGTGGACCCGCATCTGTCGGTGGACCTGGTGGCGCAGGGCGTGATCGACATGGCGGTCGCCCACGACTGGGACATCGCGCCGCTGCCCGCCCCGGAGGGGCTGGAGCGGGCGGTCATCGGGGACGACTCCTGCGACATCCTGGCCCCGGCCGGACATCCGCTGGCCGCACGCGGCCGGGAGCGCCCGCTGAGCCGCGACGATCTCCCGGGCCAGCGCTGGATCTGCCAGCCGCCGGGGTCGGTGTGCCACGACTGGCTGGTCCGTACGCTGCGGGCGACGGGCCATGAACCGGACCTCGCCTACCAGGCGGCGGAGAACCACACCCAGATCGCGCTGGTCGCGGCCGGTCTCGGTATCGCCCTGATGCCCCGTCTGGGGCGCGGCACGCTGCCGGAGGGGGTGACGGCGGTGTCCCTCGAACCGGTCCCGGTGCGACGGCTGTACGCGCTGTGGCGCACCGGCGCCTCCCGCCGTCCGGCCATCACCGAGACCGTCCGTCTGCTGCGCGAGCTCTGGCCCCAGCGCACCACATAAGCGGCGGGAGCCGTCCGACGGTCTGCCCGCCCGGCACCGTCCGGCGCCACCCGACCGCCCGGCACCGCCCGGCAGCGTCTGACACCCCGGCCCCGCCCGGCGGCCCGGCCGCCGGACGCCGTCGTGTCGGAGGGGCCGGTTCCGGGCCCGGCAGCCGGGCGCGCTGTCACCATGGGCGGGTGAGTCCCGTTCCTCACCACGGCGAGAGCGCCGCGTCGCACCCGGAACCGGCCCGCCGCGCCCGCCACGCCCACCGCGCGGTGGCGGCGTCGCTGCTGGCCGTGTCGCTGACCGCCATCTCCGCCGGCTGCGGCCGGCCGGACCCCGCCCCCGGCGCGCACCCCTCCCACAGCGCCTCCGGCACCTCCTCCCCGTCCCGTCACGACGGGCGGATCGACACCGGGCCCGCCCATGTCACCAGCGGCTCCGGCGGGGTCCCTGAGGTCCACGCCGTGCTCCGGGACGAGGCCGAGCTCAGCGCCTTCGCCCACCGCTTCGGCAATCGGGCCGACGCCATCACCGACGCGGCCCGGACCACCGACTTCTCGCGGACCGCACTGGTGGGCTGGTCCCTCACCACCGGATGCGCGAAGTGGCCGTCGGCGACGCTGCGGCGGTCCGGTCAGCTGCTGACGCTCATCGCCGGACGGCATCCCCCACCGCCGCCGGAGTGCTTCGTACCGTTCCATCTGATCGCCGTCTTCAGCGTGCCGAAGGAACGACTTCCATCAGAACCGGTCTTCTCCCGACCGAAGTTGAACCGAAAAAGCGATTCCCATTGACCCGGGTCCGCTGTGCACTGAACCGTGTCAGAGCAACCGCCAGCCGCCCCCTCCACCCCGACGGAAGGAGTGCGGGTGCCCGAGCCCACGTCACGCCGCGCCCTGCTCGCCGCCACCGCCGCCTCCGTGGCCGCCGCCGCGACCGCCTGCGCGCCGGGGGCGTCCGGCGACGCCCCGGCGCGCCACCCGTCCCCCGCCACCACCTCCCCGGCCCGCTCCGGCGGCGGGGCGGGCGCGGCCGGGGAGCGGACCTCGGCGCGCCGCGAGGGCACCGCCCGTAACCGGCACCGCGACCGCGTCGACGCGCTGATCGGGCGGATGACGCTCGACCAGAAGATCGGCCAGCTCTTCGTGATGCGGGTGTACGGACACTCGGCCACCGCGCCCGACCCCGCCGATGTCGCCGCGAACCAGAAGGAGCTGGGCGTCGCCAACGCCGCCGAGCTGATCGCCAAGTACCACGTCGGCGGGATCATCTACTTCGGCTGGACGCACAACATCCGCGATCCCCACCAGGTCGCCGCGCTCTCCAACGGCATCCAGAAGGCCGCGCTGCGGGACCGCGGGGCCCCCGTGCCCCTGCTGCTCTCCACGGACCAGGAGCACGGCATCGTGGCCCGTGTCGGGGCCCCCGCCACCCTCCTGCCCGGCGCGATGGCGCTCGGCGCGGGCGGCAGCGCGAAGGACGCCCGCGCCGCGGGCCGGATCGCCGGGGCCGAACTGGCCGCCCTCGGTATCCGCCAGGACTACGCCCCGGTCGCGGACGTCAATGTCAATCCGGCCAACCCGGTGATCGGTGTGCGGTCCTTCGGGGCCGATCCGCGGGCCGCCGCACGGCTGGTCGCCGCCCAGGTCGCCGGGTACCAGGGCGCGGGGGTGGCGGCCACGGCCAAGCACTTCCCCGGGCACGGCGACACCACCGTGGACAGCCATGTGGGACTGCCGGTGATCACCCACTCCCGCTCGGAGTGGGAGCGGCTGGACGCGCCGCCGTTCCGCGCCGCCATCGAGGCGGGCATCGACTCGATCATGACCGCGCATCTGCTGTTCCCGGCCCTGGACCCGGCCGACGACCCCGCCACCCTCTCCCGGCCCATCCTCACCGGTGTGCTGCGCGAGGAACTCGGCTACGACGGTGTGGTGGTCACCGACTCGCTCGGTATGCAGGGCGTACGGGAGAAGTACGGGGACGACCGGGTGCCGGTGCTCGCGCTCAAGGCGGGTGCGGACCAGTTGCTCAACCCGCCGGACCTGGCCGCCGCCTGGCGCGGGATGCACCGGGCCGTCCGGGACGGTGAGATCACCGAGGCGCGGATCGACACCTCGCTGCGGCGGATCCTGGAACTCAAGGCGCGCCGCGGCCTGTTCGACGACCCGTACACCAGCGCGCGGGAGGTGGACCGCACGGTGGGCACCGCCAAGCACCGCGCCGCCGCCGACCGGATCGTCGACCGCACCACCACCCTGCTCACCAACCGCGAGGGGCTGCTGCCGCTGTCCCGCAGACGCCACCGCCGCGTCCTGGTGGTGGGGGTGGACCCTGCCTCGCCGTCCGGCACCGGCGGGCCGCCCACGGCCGTGCTCGCGCGCGCCCTGAGCGGACTCGGCTTCGCGGCGGAGGCGCTGTCCACCGGCACGGGCACCGCGCCGGACCCCTCGCCCGCCCGGATCGACGAGGCGGTCGCGGCGGCCCGGGACCGGGACGCGGTGGTGGTGGCGACGTACAACGTGGGCGCCGGATCGTCGCAGCGGACCCTGGTCGCCGCGTTGGTGGCCACCGGGACACCGGTGGTGCACCTGGCCGTCCGCAACCCGTACGACATCGCGCGGCTGCGCGGCGCGGACACCGAGCCCGGGGCGTCGCTCGCCGCCTACTCGTGGACGGACGTGGAACTGCGCGCGGCGGCCCGGGTGATCGCGGGGAAGACCGGTCCGCGCGGACGGCTGCCGGTGGCGGTCCGGGACGCGGACGAGCCGTCCCGGGTGCTCTACCCGATCGGGCACGGTCTGTCCTACGACTGACCCGGCCGGCCCGGCTGACCGCGGAGAGCGGAGAGCCGGAAGGGGCCGGGGGCTGCCGCCCCCGGCCCCGTGGACCCCCGTCCCGCCGGAACGGGGACGAGGGATCCGGACGGCTTACGGCCGCAGCACCGGACGGCGCTCGACGTCCCGCTTGTCCAGCCGCTTGTCGGACGGCGCCAGCGGCTTCCCGGCCGGGGAGACCCCCGCCCACCGCTGGACCGCCGCGGTGGCCTTGGCCTTCTCACCGGCGGTCAGTCCGGCGATGTTCGAGCCGTGGTTGCCGCCCGCGACGGTGTAGACGTGGGAGTCCTCGGCGCCCTTGCCGAGCCGGAACGGCTCCGCGCCCCATGGGTCGTTCTGCCCGTACACGAACATCATCCGCTGCGCGTCATGGCGCACCCAGCTGTCCACGTCGCGCATCGCCCGGTTCTTGAAGTGCATGGGGATGTCCCGGGGGACGTAGTTGCGCGGGGCGTAGATGCCGGGGTAGCGCAGCAGCCCGTCCAGGTGGGGGGTGCGGAAGGTGGGCGAGCCCAGCTCGGTGCCCGCCTGGTAGTAGTACGGCGTGTAGGTCTCCAGGCCCTGGTCGGTGTAGGCCGAGAAGCCGGAGATCGTGTCGATGAAGTCGTAGAGCTCATCGGTCGGGGCGGTGGCCGCGGGGACGTCCGCGCAGTCCTTCTCCAGGCTGTACTGCCAGAAGGCCCACACCAGGTCCAGGACCACGTTCTCGTACGCCTTGTCGGCGCTGCCGATGACGGTGAAGGTCTGCTTCTCGTCGTCGGCCCACTTCTGGTAGCGCGCCACGATCTCGTCACGGCGCACCAGCGCCTCGCGCTGGACCGCGTTGAGCTTGGAGCGGCACTCGGCGGTGCCGACGTTGCGGAAGAACCGGTCGTAGGCCGAGTCCTCCTTGTTCACCACGTCGTTGGGGGCGACGTAGGCGACCGTTCCGGCCATGTCGCGCGGGAAGAAGCGGCGGTAGTAGGTCGCCGTCATCCCGCCCTTGCTGCCGCCTGTGGCCAGCCACTTCTCACCGTAGACGGGCTTCAGCGCCCGGTAGAGGCGGTGCTGGTCACTGGCCGCCTGCCAGATGTCCAGCTTCGACCAGTCGGCGGGCTGCGGCCGGGACGGCGTGAAGAATCGATACTCCATCGACACCTGGTTGCCGTCCACCAGCTGCGTCGGCTCACTGCGGCGCGGCGTGGTGGTGACGTTGTAGCCCGAGGTGTAGAACACGGTCGGCCGGTCGGTCGCCTTGTGCAGCAGGGTGAACCGCTGCTGGAAGGTCCCCTTCGACGGATGCCGGTGGTCCACCGGCTGGGTGTAGTTGAAGACGAGGAAGCGGTAGCCCTCGTAGGGCTTCTCCTCGACGAAGCTCATCCCCGGAATGGCGAGGACGCGTTCCTTGATGTCCGACTGCTGGGGCGCGGCCGGGCGCGCGGAGGCGTTCCCCGCCCCCATTCCGGCCGCCCCCACGAGTATCACCAGCGACAACAGCCATCTGAGCGCCTTGCCCATGCGGCCTCCTCTTCTTTTTCCCCTGGTTCCCCATGAATTCGCACAGGTCGCCGAGAACCTACTCGGGCCACACCCGGACCCGCTAGTGGTCTCTCCCCCACATCAACCCACGTCCGGATACGGAGAGTTGTTACCCCCGCCCTCTTTCGTAGCGGGCTGTGATGGCCCATGCTGCGTACATGGACCGAGACGAACGGCACGACCGGAGTGAACGGGCCGAGCGGCTGACGCGGTATCTGACGGAACTGCAGGAACGGATCGATCCGCGCTCGCTCGAGCTGCTGATGCGGCTGCTGCGCGAGCTGAGCACGTCACCGGCCGTCCGCGGGGGGACCTATGAGCTCGGTATGGGGCCGGAGGAGAAAGAGCTGTTCACCCCCGCTCTCCAGGCCGAACTGCTGGTGCTGTTCGGTCTGCTCACCTCCCAGGACGAGCGGGTGGTGGTCGACCTCGGCGACAGTCCGCACGCCAAGGGGATGAAGGTGCTGGTGCCCGAGGACCGCGCGGGCGACCCCGATTACCTGCACCGCCACAAGCAGCGGGTGGCCGCCGAGGCCGAGCAGCGGGAGCGGGACCGCCTGGAGGTGGAGGGCATCGCCCGGGTCAGCGGGATGGAGCCCTGACCCTCACCCAGCGTCACTCCTGACGAACGCCGAGAGTGACGGACGGCGGGGGCGATCGGCCCGCACGAGCGGACCGGCCGCGCCCCGCACCGGCCCATCCCCTCCCCGTCCGCGCGCCGGTTGCCCGGCCCCTGTGACGGCCCGCGCGACCGCCTACGCGCCGACCGGGGCCGCCTCCCCGGTGAAGGTGCGCCACAGCGCGGCGTAGCGGCCGTCCCGCGCCACCAGCTCCTCATGGGTGCCGTCCTCGACGACCCGGCCGTGGTCCAGGACCACCACCCGGTCCGCCCGGGCCGCGGTGGTCAGCCGGTGGGCGACCACCAGGGTGGTGCGGCGCCCCGCCAGCCGGTCGGTCGCCTGGTTGACCAGGGCCTCGGTGGCCAGGTCCAAGGCGGCGGTGGCCTCGTCCAGCAGCAGGATGTCCGGGTCCACCAGCTCCGCCCGCGCCAGCGCGATCAACTGCCGCTGTCCGGCGGAGAGATTGCGCCCGCGCTCGGTGACCGGGTGGAGATAGCCCCCGTCCAGCGAGGCCACCATGGCGTGCGCGCCGACCGCCCGCGCGGCCGCCTCCACCTCGGCATCGCTCGCGTCGGGCCGTCCGTAGGCGATGGCGTCGCGCACCGTACCGGGGAAGAGGTACGGCTCCTGGGGAACGACGCCCAGGCGGTTGCGGTAGCCGGTGAGGTCCAGTTCGCGCAGGTCCGTACCGTCGACGCGGACCGCGCCCCCGGTCGGGTCGTAGAACCGGGCCACCAGCTTGACCAGGGTGGACTTACCCGCACCGGTCTCCCCGACGAAGGCCACGGTCTGGCCCGCGGGAACCGTGAGCGAGACGCCCGACAGCGCCTCCTCGCCCTCGTCGCCGTAGCGGAAGCGCACCTCGTCGAAGGTGACATCGCCGCGGACGGCGGAGACCGCGCGCGGTGTCCCGGCCGCCGGGGTGCTGGTCGGCTCCCGCAGCAGCTCCTGGATCCGGCCGAGCGAGACGCTGGCCTGCTGATAGCCGTCGAAGACCTGGGAGAGCTGCTGCACCGGGGCGAAGAACAGGTCGATGTAGAGCAGGTAGGCGACCAGCGCGCCCGCGGTCAGCGTGCCGTCCCCGACCCGTCCGGCGCCCACGATCAGCACCAGCGCGGCGGCGGTGGACGACAGCAGCTGGACGAACGGGAAGTACACCGAGATCAGCCACTGGCCGCGCACCCGCGCCTGGCGGTAGTCGTCGGAGCGCCCGGCGAACCGCTCCCGGCCCGAGCCCTCGCGGCGGAACGCCTGGACGATCCGCAGACCCGCCACGCTCTCCTGGAGATCGGCGTTGACCACGCTGACCCGTTCGCGCGCCAGCTCGTACGCCTTGACGCTCTGCCGCCGGAAGAAGACGGTGCCGATGACCAGCGGCGGCAGGGTCGCGAAGACCACCAGCGCCAGCTGGACGTCGATCACCAGCAGGGCGACCAGGATGCCGAAGAAGGTGAACAGGCTGACCACGGCGGTGACCAGGCCGGTCTGGAGGAACGTCGACAGCGCGTCCACGTCCGTGGTCATCCGGGTCATGATCTTGCCGGTCAGCTCGCGCTCGTAGTAGTCGAGTCCGAGCCGCTGCAACTGCGCGAAGATCTTGACGCGCAGCGCGTAGAGCACCCGTTCACCGGTGCGCCCGGTCATCCGGGTCTCACCGATCTGCGCCGCCCACTGGGCGAGGACGACGACGAGCGCGAGCCCGGAGGCGGCCCAGACCGCCCCCAGAGCCAGCCGCTGGACGCCGTCGTCGATGCCGTGCCGGATGAGGACCGGCAGCAGCAGCCCGGCGAGCGCGTCGATGGTCACCAGCAGCAGGGAGATCAGCAGCGGCGCGCCGAAGCCGCGCAGCAACTGCCGCAGCCCGTACGCCGTCTCGGGGCGCACCGCGCGCTCCTCGTCGACGTCCGGGGTGTCGGTGGCGGGCGGCAGGGCCTCGACCTTGGCCAGCAGATCGGGGGTGGCGGGCATCCCGGAGAGCGCCCCGGCGATCCCGGGGGCGGGCGCGGCGGCAGGGGCGGGGGCGCCGTCCCGCCCGGCCGGTGCGTCCTCCTCGTCCGTGCGCCGCACCCACAGTCCGGGGGTCACGGCGGGGACGGCGCCATCGGCCGCGGCGGCGCGCTCGGGGTCGTCGCCGCCGTGCGGACGCCGCCGGGCGGCCGCGGTCAGCCCGGCCAGATCGGGGGCGCACCGCTCGTCGGCGGATGGACCGTCGGTGTCGGCCGGGAACGGGCACGCGGAGCCGTCCCGGTGGCCGTCGAGGTCCGCATCGGCCAGACCGGTGGCCGACGCCTCGCCGTCGAACGCCCCGGCCGCGGACATCCGCCAGGGCTCGTCGGTCCGGTCCGCCACCGGGGCGCTGTGGTCCGGGTCGTCACCACCGCGCGGGACCGGCCGGCCCGCGGGGTCGCGGCTGACCCCGCCGAGCTCGTCCGGGTCGGTGAGCAGCCGCCGGTACAGCGTGCACCGCCCGCGCAGCTCCTCGTCGGTGCCGACGTCCACCAGCCGGCCGCGGTCGAGGACGGCGACCCGGTCGGCGAGGGCGAGCGTGGAGAGGCGGTGGGCGATCAGCAGGGTGGTGCGCCCGGCCATCACCCCGCGCAGCGCCTCGTGGATCTCGTGCTCGACGCGGGCGTCGACGGCCGAGGTGGCGTCGTCCAGGACCAGCAGCCGGGGGTCGGTGAGGATCGCGCGGGCCAGCGCCAGGCGCTGGCGCTGGCCGCCGGAGAGAGTGAGCCCCTGCTCGCCGACCTGGGTGTCGTAGCCGTCGGGCAGTGCGGCGATGAAGCCGTCGGCCTGAGCGGCGCGGGCGGCGGCCCGGATCCGCTCCTCGGTGGCGTCCGGCAGCCCATAGGCGAGGTTGGCGCGGACCGTGTCGGAGAAGAGGAAGCTGTCCTCCGGCACCAGCCCTATGGCCGCGCGCAGCGAGGCGTAGCTCAGCTCGCGCACATCGTGGCCGCCGACCCGGACCGCGCCGGAGGTCACGTCGTAGAAGCGGGGCAGCAGCATCGACAGGGTGGACTTGCCGCTTCCGGAGGCGCCGACGACGGCCAGGGTCTCCCCCGGTTCGATGCGCAGCGAGACGTCCGAGAGCACCGGGCGGTCGGCGTCGTACCCGAAGGTGACCCGGTCGAACTCGACGGTGGCGGGCGCGTCCTCGGGCAGTTCGCGGGCGTCGGGGCGCTCGGCGATGGCGGGTTCGGTGTCGATGAGCTCGAAGACGCGCTCCACTCCGGCCCGTGCCTGCTGGCCGACGGTCAGCATCATGGTGAGCATCCGGACCGGGCCCACCAGCTGGGCGAGGTAGGTGGAGAAGGCGACGAAGGTGCCGAGGGTGATCTGCCCGCGGGTGGCCATCCAGCCGCCGAGCGCCAGCATGGCGACCTGGCCGAAGGCGGGGACGGCCTGGAGCGCCGGGGTGTAGCGGGAGTTGAGCCGGACGGTGCGCAGCCGGGCGGCGAACAGCTCCCGGCTGACCCCGCGCAGCTTGCCGGTCTCCTGGCCCTCCTGGCCGAAGCCCTTCACCACGCGGACACCGGTGACGGCCCCGTCGACGACTCCGGCGACGGCCGCCGCCTGCCCCTGGGCGTACCAGGTGGCCGGGAACAACCGGACCCGGCTGCGTGAGGCGATGATCCACAGAGCCGGGGCGACGGCCAGCGCGACCACCGTGAGCAGGGGTGAGAGCACCGCCATCACCACGAGGGACACCAGGAAGAGCAGGATGTTGCCGATCATCATCGGCACCATGAACAGCAGGCCCTGGATCAGCTGGAGGTCGCTGGTGGCCCGGCCGACGATCTGGCCGGTGGACAGCTCGTCCTGGCGTCTGCCGTCCAGGCGGGAGATCGAGGCGTACATCTCGGTGCGCAGATCGTGCTGGACGTCGAGCGCGAGCCGTCCGCCGTAGTAGCGGCGGACGTAGGTGAGGCCGTAGACCACGAGGGCGGCGACGATCAGGAGGGTGGCCCAGGGCGTCATCGACCGGTCATGGCCGACGATCACATCGTCGATGATCAGCTTGGTGACCAGCGGGACCAGCGCCATGACGGCCATACCGCCGAGCGAGGAGCCGAGGGCCAGCAGCACATTGCGCCGGTACCGCCAGCTCCAGCGGGTCAGCCGCCGCACCCAGCCCTGTTGTGTCCCCGGCTCATCCGCCGCCACGTCCGTCACCCCGTGTCCCTCCGACTCTCCAGTCCTGCCGGAAGGCACCAACACACGGCCGGGCGGATTTCATCCTGCCGCAACAAAAGCCGTCCCGGACGGACACCCGGAGTGGCCGGATCACGCCGCCGCGCTGTCCTCCGGTGGCGCGGTGACCGCGGCGCAGCGCGCGGCGATCTCGTCCATGCCGAGGCCGAGGGTGGCGGCCAGGGTCGCGATGGTGAAGAAGGCGGGAGTGGGGGCCCGGCCGGTCTCGATCTTGCGGAGGGTCTCCGCGGAGATCCCGGCCGCGGCGGCGATCTCGGCCATGCTGCGTTCGCCCCGGGCCTGCCGCAGCAGGGCGCCGAGGAAGCGGCCGCGTTCGCGTTCCAGCGGAGTGAGAGGGGTGCGCACCATGACCGTGATACTAATACCGGTATAAGAATTGGGTCGCCGAGGGCTCGCCCCGGCGGTGACGGAAGGCAGCACCCCCATGGTGGAGATCAAGACCGATGCGTCCCTGGACGCGATGCGCGAGGCGGGCCGGGTCGTGGCCACCGCCCTCGCCGCCGTCCAGGAGGCCGCCGCGGTGGGCGTGTCGCTGCGACAGTTGGACGAGACGGCGCGGACCGTGCTGCACGAGGCCGGAGCGGGCTCCCCCTTCCTCGGCTACCGCCCCCAGTTCGCCCCGACCCCCTTCCCGGCGGTCATCTGCGCCTCGGTCAACGACGCGATCGTCCACGGCATCCCGAACGGCTACCGGCTGCGCGACGGCGACCTGGTGAGCATCGACTGCGGCGCGACGGTGGACGGCTGGGCCGGTGACGCCGCCGTGAGCTTCATCGTCGGCACCCCGCGCCCGCAGGACCAGCAGCTGATCGAGACCACCCGGCGGGCCCTGGCGGCGGGGATCGAGGCGGCCGTCGTCGGGGCGCGCCTCGGTGACATCTCGCACGCGGTCGGCGCGGTCGGCCGTGCCGCGGGCTACGGCATCCCCGCGGACTTCGGCGGCCACGGCATCGGCCGCCGGATGCACGAGGACCCGCCGGTGCCCAACGAGGGCCGTCCCGGCCGCGGTCTGCCACTGCGGCACGGGCTGGTGCTGGCCATCGAGCCGATGTTCATGGCGGGCGGGCGGGACGACTACACCGCCGACCCCGACGGCTGGACGCTGCGCACCGTCGACGGCACCCGGGCCGCCCACTGCGAGCACACGGTGGCCATCACCGAGGACGGCCCCCGCGTCCTGACCGCGCTGTGACCGCCTGAGAGCCCGGCGCGGCGGCGGGGCCGCACCGCGCACCGGTCCGGACAAGGGCGCACGGGGGATCGGACGGATGCACGCGGAATCGGTCCGATGCGGACTGTTCACCACCGAACCGTTCATCAAACATTGATGGCCGCTCGGGATGATCGCACCGAGCGATGACCCGATACGGGAGGGTGATGACCGGGATGGTGCTTGCCTACGACAACATCCCGCCCGCCGAGCGGTTCGCGGCGTGGCGCGCCCTGTCCGAGGAGGTGTCCATCCCGGTGGAGCTGCGCTCGGACCACGAGGACGACTTCGACGCCACGATGCGGGGCGTCGGTCTGGGCGAGGTCTCGCTCTCCTACACCTCCGTACCGTCCCTGCGGAACAGCCGGTCGGCGGCGCACATCCGGCGCTCGGACCCCGAGCTCTACCACCTGCTGCTGGTGGTGCGCGGGGAGACCGATCTGTCGCACGCGGGGTGGAACACCACACTGGGCAGACGGCAGTTCATGCTCACCTCCACCTCCCGGCCGTACCACGGGGCCAGTGTGCGGGGCCGGGTGGAGGAGATGTCGGTGGCGATCCGCCCCGCGCTGCTGCCGTTCCCGCCGGATGAGCTCGACCGGCTGCTCGGACGGTCCCTGTCCGGGCGCGAGGGGATCGGGGCGATGCTCGCCGACTTCCTCACCCGGCTGGCGACCGAGGGCGACCGGCTGCGTCCTTCCGACGCGCCGCGGCTGGGCACCGTCCTGCTCGACCTGCTCACCGCGCTGCTCGCACATGAACTCGACGCCGGAGAGGGCCGCGACACCACCGCCGTCACCCCGGAGAGCCGGCGGCGCGCCCTGTTCCTGCGGATCGAGGACTTCGTCCAGCGGAACCTGCACCGGCCGGAGCTGAGCCCGGCCTCGGTCGCCGCCGCCCACCACATCTCGCTGCGGTACCTCTACCGCCTCTTCGAGCAGCGGGGCCACACCGTCTCCGCGTGGATCCGCGCCCAGCGGCTGGAGCGGTGCTGCCGCGATCTCGCCGATCCCGCGCAGAGCGCCACCCCCATCCACGCCATCGCCGCCCGCTGGGGATTCAGCCACGCCGCGGACTTCAGCCGCGCCTTCCGCGGCGCCTACGGCGTCGCGCCCCGGGACTTCCGCCAGGAGGCGCTGGTCGCAGGCAGGCAGGGCTCCCCCCGTCGAAACCCTGCCTACCTGACCTGATCAGCATGGCCCGCCGGGGGCCGGGGTGTCGTTGGCATCCCTTGCACAGTTCTTGACGCCCTGTGCACGCCGCCGGGCAACGCCGTCACGGGCACGCCGTACGACACCCCCGCCGGGCGGTCAGCGCTCGCGCGTCACCTTCAACTCCGCGACGCCCGCCCGCTTCTTGTCGTCCGACGAACGCACCGTCACCCGGACGTAGCGGGCCGGTCCCGCACCCGCCGGACGCCAGTGGTGGCCGTCGAGCGAGGTCCGCACCCGGTACGAGGCGGGCCGCACCGAGGTCCACTCGGGGGTGACCTCCGCCCCGCGCACCACCCGGCCGAGGTCGGCGGTGAGCGTGCCCTCGGCGGCGTTCGGCACCCAGGCGGTGGCCTCGCCGCCGTCCACGGCGGCGCCCGCGTACATCCCCGGCTCCTCCGAACTCGCCGTCGCCTTCACGCAGCGGGCGGCATTGTCCGTCGGCCGCAGGTCCGGACGGCGGGTCGGGAGCACCGCGGGGGCGTCCCGGCTCACGGTCCGCTTCCCGCCCCGCGGCGTCTCGATGGTGAACGGCGCACCGCCGGTCAGCCGGACGGTCGTCTCCCGCGGGCCGATCGCCACCTCGTAGGTGCGCCCCTGCCAGCGCAGTCCGCGCAGGGTGACACCGTCGTGGAGCTGCGGCGGCAGCATCGGGTCCAGCCGCACCCGGTCCTCCTCCGCCCGCAGCCCGGTCAGCCCGTGGGTGAAGACCTGGAGGAAACCGCCCTTGCCGGTCAGGAAGTCCTGCGCCGGGGAACCGGACAACGGGTCCTGCGCACCGGCCTTCTGCCCCCGCGCCTCGGAGAACTGATGGAACGGACCGCGGACGAACGGCTTGATGGAGCGCATCAGATAGGTGTACGACGAGCAGCCGGGCTCACCGATGGCGGCGGCGTCGATGGCGTGCACCGAGTCCGTCATGGCCGGGCCGTCGGGGTCGGTGTGCCCGGCGTAGTAGTCCAGGGTCCGGGCGGCGGTCCCGCCCTTCATGGGCCACTGGAGCGGATACATCAGCAGCACGGTGTCCGCCTGCTTGATCATCGACCCCTGGTAGCCGCGGTACTGCTGGAAGACTCCCTTCTTCTTGTCGTAGGGGATCCGCAGCCGGTCGGCGATCCGGGTCCAGGCGGCGGGGGCGTCCTCGCCGAGCAGCCGGGCGGCGCGGGCGGCGTGGCGCAGCGCGGTGGCGGCGCCCGCGTTGGTGAAGACCGCGTCGTCCACGCCGTTGCTGTACTCGTCCGGTCCGGCCACGTTCTTGACGGAGTAACTGCCGTCGTCGTTCCGGGTGGCGCGGCCCGCCCAGAACTCGGCGATCCCCTTGAGCACCGGCCAGCCGCGGTCGCGCAGCCAGCCGCGGTCCCCGGTCGCCTGGTAGTACTGCCAGGCGGCGAGGGCGATATCGCTCTGGAGGTGGTTCTGGGTGCGGCAGTGCGGCGGGTCCCAGCTGTGGCACTCGGTCCACAGCCCGCCCCGGGAGGCGCTGGTCCAGGGGTAGAACAGCCCCGGGTAGCCCAGCTTGCGGGCGTTCGCACGAGCGCCCGAGCGGGTCTTGTAGCGGTACTCCACCACGGACCTGGCCAGTTGGGGATGGGTGGCCAGCAGCCCGGGGTACATCCAGGTCTCGGCGTCCCAGAAGACCAGACCGCCGTAGTTGTCGCTGGTCAGTCCGGTGGGCGCGATGCTGTTACGGGATCCGGCACGGGTGGCGGACAGCAGTCCGTACTGGGCCGAGCGCACCCAGGAGCGCAGTTCGGCCCGGTCGCGCCCGGCCACCTCGATGTCCGAGCGCCACAGCTTCCGCCAGGCGGCGGTGTGCGACGCGAACAGCGCGTCCCAGCCCCGGTCCGCGGCGCGCCGGGAGGCGGCGAGGGCATCGGCGCGCGGGGCGCGGGAGGTCAGGGCGGTGTCGACGCCGACGTACTTGGTGAAGGCGTAGGAACGGCCGCGCTGGACCGGGAAGCGCAAGCCCTGACGCGCGCTCAGCTTCCCGGAGGCGCCGGGGGTTCCCTGGGCCCGTGCCCGCACCCCGTGGCCGGGGCGCAGGGTGGAGGCCACGGTCCCTTCGGTGCGGGTGCCGTCGGTGCGGAATCCGACGTCCACCGAACCGCCCCGGTGGGCACCGCCGCCGGTCCCGGTCAGCCGCCGGGCGCCGCGTCCGTCGAGCCGGTCGGTGACCGTGGCCCGTCCGCTCCAGTGCGGGGTCATCCGCAGCCGTACGGCGCCGACATGGGCGTCGCGGCGGTCGGCGAGGACGTCGTAGGTGAGGTCGGTGGCCCGGCCGTCGGACGCGGTCCAGGTGAGCGAGGTGCGCACCAGACCGCAGCGCATCAGGACGGTCTGCCGGTAGTCGGAGATCCGGCCCGGGGACGTCCCCGGGCCGAAGGTCTCGCCCGCGGCGCCCCCGGTGGCCACCTCGAGGGTGGACCAGGTCGGGATGGCCGCGGCGACCTGCCGGTCGTCGGTGGTCTGCTTGTTGTGCGCGTAGAGCCCGGAGACGAAGGAACCGTCGTAGCGCGGGGTGAACAGCGGCCAGCCGGTCTTGTCACCGCCTCCCGAGTAGCCGGTGCCCTGGGGCGGCACCCGCTGTCCGAGGTAGCCGTTGCCGACGTAGGCGTGGTAGCTGTCCTTCGGATCGATCCGGTGGGACGACAGCGACCAGCCGTCGGACGGGCGGCCGCCGGAGCCGTCCGTGCAGGACCCGGCGGCATCCCCTTCCGCCGTGGACGGTTCGGACACGGGGCCGGCCGAAGCCGTGGGTACCGCCGCGATCAGCCCGCAGACGACGAGCGGTGCGATCAGCCGGGCGGCGCGGGGCGGCCGGGGGGTGGAGTACGTCATTGTTCTCCGTCGTGGTTCGCCGATGACGGTCGCAGCGACCATAAAGAAGTGAACACAACGGGTCAATGGATCGACGAATGTCTTCAATGTATGAACACAAGACGCCCGTACGGCGAGGGAATGGCATGGGTGGCCCGGTCACCTCCGCGTGCCGGGCGGTCCCCGACGCGCGCGTACCGCCCCGGGGAAGCACGGAGCGGTACGGCGGACAGGGGTTCGCCGCCGCCGGGTTGTCATCGGTGCCGAAGGTGCCGAGGTCAAGCCACGCGCTCCAGGTCTGGCCGTTCCAGAAGCGGTGCAGCATCTGGTGGTCACGGCCCTTTGGCGAAGACATCGAGCCGGTCCGGACCCCAGCTGCGCACCCCCGGTCCGAGAGGGCGTTGGATCCGATGTCCCGCCAGGTCGACCAGGTGCTGCCGTTGAGCACCCGGTGCCACAGGGTGTTGCTGGCCGCCCCCGGCGCCACCAGGTCGACGGCGGGGCCGTCGCGTGCAGCACCTGGTAGGTGTCGCTCAGGCCGAACAGATCGACGCGGTCCTCCTTCGCCGAGGCGGCGGCCCGGCCACCACCGTCATCCGCTCCGCTACCCGGGACGCGGCGCTCGGCGCCGACAGGATCGACCCGCCGACATCCTCCCCGTCGCTCCAACTCCCCATGAGGGGCCTCCTTTTCGCCGGCCGTTTGCCGGACGGAGGACATGGGAACGGCCGCCACTCGATGGCGCGTGGAGTCTCCTACGCGGCCGGGTCGGGCGCCGCCGTGCGCGGGCGGCGCCCGACCCGGGCGTCGGTCGAGAGGTGCGGAGGAGGTCACTCGCTCCGGGAGGCGGCGATCTGGCGGGCCATGATCGTCGTCAGCTCGTAGGCGGTGTGCGAGGCGGCCACCGAGGTGATCTCGGCATGGTCGTACGCCGGGGCCACCTCGACGAGGTCGGCCGAGACCAGGTGGCAGCCGGCCAGCCCGCGCAGGATCTCCAGCAGCTCGCGGGAGGTCAGGCCGCCCGCCTCGGGGGTGCCGGTGCCCGGCGCGTGGGCCGGGTCCAGGACGTCGATGTCGATGGAGATGTACAGCGGACGGTCACCGATGCGCTGGCGCAGCTGGTCGGTGATCTCGTCCACACCGCGCCGCATGACATCGGCGGAGGTGACGATGCCGAAGCCCATCTTGGCGTCGTCGTCCAGGTCCTTCTTCCCGTAGAGCGGACCCCGGGTACCGACGTGCGAGAGGGCGGAGGTGTCGAGGATGCCCTCCTCGACCGCGCGCCGGAACGGCGTGCCGTGGGTGTACTCGGCGCCGAAGTAGGTGTCCCAGGTGTCCAGGTGGGCGTCGAAGTGGAGCAGGGCCACCGGGCCGTGCTTTCGGGCCACCGAGCGCAGCAGCGGGAGGGCGATGGTGTGGTCGCCGCCCAGGGTCATCAGCCGGGCGCCGCTGTCCAGGAGGTCGTCGGCCGCGGCCTGGACCGTCTCGACGGCCTCGTTGATGTTGAACGGGTTGGCGGCGATGTCACCGGCGTCGGCCACCTGCGCCAGAGCGAAGGGCGAGGCGTCCTGTGCCGGGTTGTAGGGGCGCAGCAGCCGGGACGCCTCACGGATGGCGTTGCCGCCGAACCGCGCGCCCGGCCGGTAGGAGACACCGCTGTCGAAGGGCACACCGACCACGGCGACGTCCGCGGTGCCGCCGACCTCGTCCACGCGCGGCAGCCGGGCGAAGGTCGCGGGGCCGGCGAAGCGCGGGACACGGGAGGAGTCGACGGGGCCGACGGGGGCGGCGGACTGCCGGGGTGCTGTGGTCATACGGAGGAGCGTAGGCAGATCCGCCCGCGCGTCACATGTACGTTCCCGAGGATCCGGCGCCCGTCATTTGGACATCGCGTCCACTTGCTCAGCCCTCCTGCGACGGGCCTCCCAGCAGCCCGGAAGCGTTCTTGACCGGGTCGGCCGGGGTCGCGTCCGGCGCAGGGAAGCAGGTGAAACCCAGACGCGTCATGGCGCGGGTGACCTCACCCGCGGTGAAGTCGCGCCGGTCCTGGCGGGTGACCACCGCCCCGACCTGCTTCACCGGGTAGGTGCGGCGCCCGATGCGGACCGAGGGGCCGGTGATGGGCTCGGGGCTGACGCCGGTCATCGCCTCCGTCACCTCCCGAGCGGTCAGGTCGAAGGCGAAATTGGCGATAATGCAGCGCATAGTGCCTCAACGGGGAGAGTGGGGAATCGGGAAATCCAGCGTCCCACACCGGGCGGCACAGGGGAAGCGCCCCAAAACCTCGCGGGTTCCCCCACCCGGCGGGGACACGTGCTATAGTTGCCTGCAGTTGCAGTTTTGGTACCCATGAACTTCGTGTGCGCCTGACGGGATGTAGCCATCAGGCGCATTTTGTTTTTACCGGTCATTTCCGGATGGGGTCATTGCGGCGACACGGGATCCGAAGAATTCGGGTTCCGACTCAGCCCCCATTGAAGGAGATTGACATGGCTACTGGCACCGTGAAGTGGTTCAACTCGGAAAAGGGCTTCGGCTTCATCGAGCAGGACGGTGGCGGCGCCGACGTCTTCGCCCACTACTCGAACATCGCCGCCCAGGGCTTCCGTGAGCTGCACGAGGGCCAGAAGGTGTCGTTCGACGTCACGCAGGGCCAGAAGGGCCCGCAGGCCGAGAACATCGTTCCCGCCTGACGCGTCACGGCTTGACAGCCGGGGCCCGCACCTGACGAGGGTGCGGGCCCCGGCTCGTTCATGCCGTGCGCACGGCCCCGCGGCGGCGCCGTCAGCGCCCTGCGCACGGCAGGTCACGTGACCCTCGTCACGCCGTGACCGGCCCGGTCCGCCACGCGATGGACGCCCCCATTCCGCCTCGGCAGGGGCGACAATGGGCCACATGCCCATACCCAGTACCGTGCCCAGTCGTGCCGAGCTGATCGACCACCTTGTCCGGACCCGCATCGCGGGCGATGTCGCCACTCCCCGGGAGAACAACCTCTCCCACTACCGCAAGCTGGCGAATGGCGACCGCCACTACTGGCTCGGCCTGGAGCTGGGCGACCGCTGGACCGACGAACAGGACGTGCTGGCCGTCATGGCGGAGCGGTGCGGGGTGATCGACGATCCGCAGCACCGCTCGGGTCAGGACACCATCGACCCCGAGCTCACGGTCGGCGCACTGGACCGGATGGCGTCGGTGCTGCGGAAGGCGGCCGAGACCCAGGAGCGGGTGCTCTTCGCCACCGGCCACCCCGGCGGGCTGCTGGAGGTCCACCGGGCCACCGCTTCGGCGCTGCGGGCAGCGGGCTGCGACATCGTGGAGATCCCCGGCGGGCTCCAGGCGGACGAGGGGTACGTCTTCCAGTTCTGCGACGTGGCGATGCTGGAGCGCGGGGCCACCCTCTGGCACACCCACTCCCCCGCGCCGATGGCGGCGATCCTGGACGGGCTGGCCCGTGAGGGGCGCCCGCTGCCCGATCTGGTGGTCGCCGACCACGGCTGGGCCGGCTGCGCCGGACAGCGGGGCATCGACGCCGTCGGGTACGCGGACTGCAATGACCCCGCCCTCTTCCTCGGTGAGTCCGAGGGCAGCCTCTCGGTGGTCGTCCCGCTGGACGACCACGTCACCAATCCGCGGTTCTACGACCCGATGACCGCCTATCTGCTGGACGCGGCGGGGCTCGAACCCCGCTTCTGACGCGCCGGGCCCCGGTACGTCGCCCCGGCGCACCGAGGCGTTCGCCCGCTCACGCGCCGAGGCGCCGAGCCATCGGGCACTCCGGCACCACGGGCGCGCGTCCCCGCCGCGCGCCGGGCCCCGGACCCTCGCCGCAGGTCCGGGAGACCGCCGTCACGCCTTGTGCGGCACCCGCATGACGCCCTCCTGGATCACCGAGACGGCCAGCCGCCCGTCGGCGGTGAAGATCCGGCCCTTGGCGAGGCCGCGTCCGCCGGACGCCGAGGGGCTCTCCTGGTCGTACAGCAGCCAGTCGTCCACCCGGAGCGGCCGGTGGAACCACATGGCGTGGTCGAGGCTGGCGCCGACGATGTCCCCCACCACCCAGCCGCCCCGGCCGTGCGCGAGCAGCACCGAGTCCAGCAGGGTCATATCGGAGACGTAGGTGGCCAGGCAGACGTGGAGCAGCGGGTCGTCGGCCACGCCGTCCAGTTTGCCGTTGGTCCGGAACCACACCCGCGACTTCGCCTCACGCGGCCGTCCGACGCTGCCGTAGGGCGGCTCATCCACGTACCGCAGGTCCACCGCCGCCCGGGACATCAGCATCCGTCTGCTGACCTCCGGCCGGATGAGGTCCTTGTAGCGGGGCAGCAGTTCCTCGGCGGTCGGCAGGGACAGCGGATCGGGGACGTCCGGCATCGGCTCCTGGTGCTCGAGCCCTTCCTCGTACGTCTGGAACGACGCCGACAGGTGGAAGATCGGCTGACCGTGCTGGACGGCCACCACCCGGCGGGTGGTGAAGGACCGGCCGTCGCGGATCCGGTCCACCGTGTAGACGATGGGCGCCCCGGGGTCGCCGGGCCGCAGGAAGTAGGCGTGCAGCGAATGCGCCGAACGGTCGTCAGGGACGGTGCGGCCCGCGGCCACCAGCGCCTGTGCGGCCACCTGGCCGCCGAAGACCCGGGGCACCATGGGCGCGGCGTCGCTGGTGCCGCGGAAGATGTCCCGCTCGATCCGCTCGAGGTCGAGCAGTTCGAGCAGGCCCTGGAGTGCGTCATTCATGGTTCGCGCAGTCTTGCAGAGCGATACCGCGGCAGGGGCGCCGACGGGCGGGGCGGGCGGCCATCACAGCCCCATCGACTTGGCGACGATCGAGCGCATGACCTCGCTGGTGCCGCCGTAGATGCGGTTGACGCGGGTGTCCGCGTACAGCCGGGCGATGGGGTACTCCATCATGTAGCCGTAACCGCCGTGCAGCTGGAGGCACTTGTCGATGACGACATTGGCGCGCTCGGTGGTGAACAGCTTGGCGGAGGCGGCGTCGGCGGCGGTCAGCTCACCGGCGTCGTGCGCGTCCAGCGCCCGGTCCACGACCGCCTGCATCGCGTCCACCTCGGACTTGCAGTCGGCGAGCGTGAACTTGGTGTTCTGGAAGGACGCCACCGACTTCCCGAAGACCGTGCGGTCCTGGACGTAGCCCTTGGCGAACTCCACGGCGGCGGCCGCCTGGGCGTAGGCGCCGATGGCGATGCCCAGCCGCTCCTGGGGCAGGTTGTGGGCGAGGTAGCCGAACGCCTTGCCCTCCTCGCCGAGCAGGTCCTCCACCGGCACCTTGACGTCCGTGAAGGAGAGTTCGGCGGTGTCGGAGGTCTTCAGGCCGAGCTTCTCCAGCCGCCTGCCGACCGCGTAACCCTCGCTCGTGGTGTCGACCACGAGGATGGATATGCCCGCGCGGCGGTCCTCGGCGGTGGCGGGGGCGGTGCGGGCGCAGACCAGCACCCGGTCGGCGAGCACCCCGCCGGTGATGAAGGTCTTGGCACCGTTGAGGACGTAGTGGGTGCCGTCCTCGGAGAGCTTGGCGGTGGTCTTCATACCCGCCAGGTCCGAACCGGTGCCGGGCTCGGTCATGGCGATGGCGGTCATCATCTCGCCGCTGACGAAGGGCGGCAGCCAGCGCCGCTTCTGCTCCTCGGTGGCGTACGCCAGCAGATAGGGCAGACACAGCGCGGTGTGCACCCCGCTGCCGCCGAAGCTGACCCCGGCGCGGGCGCACTCCTCGGTGATCACCGCGTTGAACTTGAAGCTGGTCTCGCCCGCGCCGCCGTACTCCTCGGGGACCTCGATCCCGAAGACGCCCAGCTCACCGAGTTTCTTGTAGAACTCACGGGGGGCCTGACCGGCCTCGCGCCATGCGTCGTAGTACGGCACGACCTCGGCCGCGATGAAGTCACGGATGGTCTGCCGGAACGCCTCGTGGTCCTCGTTGAACACCGTGCGGCGCATCAGCCACTCCCTACTCGTTCTCGCGGCCCGGCCACCTCCGCCCGCGCGGCCGTGGCCGCGCGCCGCCGTGGTCGCACCATGCCGGGTTGACAGCAGGCGCCTAAGCGCTTGCTCAGCGAAAGCTACCGGCCGGTCAGCGACCCTGTCCAGAGGAACCGTCGGCGGCGTGGGCGGCCGCGAAGGCGCCCAGCGCCAGCCGGTGCAGCAGGGCGGCGGTGGCCTCGCGACCGGGGAGCGCGCCGGGGCGGCCGAGGTGCGGGGTGGAGTTCAGCAGCCCGAAGACGGCGTGCACACAGGCGCGGGCCTCGGCCTCGGCGAGCCCGGGGTAGACCGTGCGCACCACCTCGACCCACAGCTCCACGTACTGCCGCTGGAGCGAGCGCACCAGCTTGCGGTCGGTGTCCCGGAGCCGGTCCAGCTCACGGTCGTGGAGGATGATCAGCGGCCGGTCGTCCAGGGCGAAGTCGATATGCCCCTCGATGAGGGAGTCCAGCACCCCGGCCGGGCTCAGACCGCCGCCCTCGGCCTCGGCGGCGCGCCTCTTCCCGCCGGTCAGCAGCCGGCCGCTGATGCCCACCAGGAGCTCCGCGAGCATCGCCTCCTTGCCCGCGAAGTGGCGGTAGAGGCCGGGGCCGCTGATACCGACCGCCGCGCCTATCTCGTCGACGCCGACACCGTGGAACCCGCGCTCGGCGAAGAGCCGCGCGGCCTCCTTGAGGATCTGTTCACGGCGGGTCGGGGCGGGGGCATGCGTGCTCATGAAATCAATTCTAGACAGCGGGGTTAGTGGTCGTTAACCTGATGGGTGGGTTAACGCTTATTAACCCGTCCGGCGAAGCGAGCGAGGGGGCTCGAACCGATGGAGCAGGCACCGGTGCTGCGGAGCGGCGCCGACCCGGCGTCCGACGCCTGGAAGGCCAATGAGGCCGCGCACCGCGAGCTGGCCGCGCGCCTGCGCGAGAAGCTGGCCGCGGCGCGGCTGGGAGGCGGCGAGAAGGCGCGGGCGCGCCACACCTCGCGCGGCAAGCTGCTGCCGCGCGACCGGGTGGACACCCTGCTGGACCCCGGCTCCCCCTTCCTGGAGCTGGCCCCGCTCGCGGCCGACGGGATGTACGGCGGGCAGGCCCCGGCGGCGGGTGTGATCGCCGGGATCGGCCGGGTCGCGGGCCGCGAGGTGGTCGTGGTCGCCAATGACGCCACCGTCAAGGGCGGCACCTACTACCCGATGACGGTGAAGAAGCATCTGCGCGCCCAGGAGGTCGCGCTGGAGAACAGGCTGCCGTGTGTCTATCTGGTCGACTCCGGCGGCGCCTTCCTCCCGATGCAGGACGAGGTCTTCCCCGACCGTGACCACTTCGGCCGGATCTTCTTCAACCAGGCGCGGATGTCCGGCGCCGGGATCCCCCAGGTCGCGGCGGTGCTCGGATCCTGCACCGCGGGCGGCGCCTATGTCCCGGCGATGAGCGACGAGGCGGTCATCGTGCGCGGCCAGGGCACCATCTTCCTGGGCGGGCCGCCGCTGGTGAAGGCGGCCACCGGTGAGGTGGTCACCGCCGAGGAGCTGGGCGGCGGGGAGGTCCACTCCCGGGTCTCCGGCGTCACCGACCACCTCGCCGAGGACGACGCCCACGCGCTGCGGATCGTCCGCGACATCGTCGCCACCCTGCCGTCCTCCCCCGCCCAGCGGGGCGCGCTGCCCTGGCGGGTGGAGCCGTCCCAGGAGCCCGCGGTGGACCCCGCGGGGCTGTACGGGGCGGTGCCGGTCGACTCCCGCACCCCGTACGACGTGCGCGAGGTGATCGCGCGGGTGGTGGACGGCTCGCGGTTCGCCGAGTTCAAGGCCGAGTTCGGCACCACGCTGGTCACCGGCTTCGCCCGGATCATGGGCCACCCGGTGGGCATCGTCGCCAACAACGGCATCCTGTTCTCCGAATCCGCCCAGAAGGGCGCCCACTTCATCGAGCTGTGCGACCAGCGCGGTATCCCGCTGGTCTTCCTGCAGAACATCTCGGGCTTCATGGTCGGCCGCAGCTATGAGGCGGGCGGTATCGCCAAGCACGGCGCCAAGATGGTCACCGCCGTGGCCTGCACCCGGGTCCCCAAGCTCACCGTGGTGGTGGGCGGTTCCTACGGCGCGGGGAACTACTCGATGTGCGGCCGGGCCTATTCACCGCGCTTCCTGTGGATGTGGCCCAACGCCAAGATCTCGGTGATGGGCGGTGAGCAGGCCGCCTCGGTGCTCGCCACCGTCAAGCGCGACCAGCTCGAAGCGCGCGGCGAGGAGTGGAGCGCCGAGGACGAGGAGGCGTTCCGCGCCCCGGTCCGCGAGCAGTACGAGACCCAGGGCAGCGCCTATTACGCCACCGCCCGGCTGTGGGACGACGGAGTGATCGACCCCCTGGAGACCCGTACGGTGCTCGGTCTCGCGCTCACGGCGTGTGCGAGCGCCCCGCTGCCCGAGAAGGACCCCGCGGCGCCCGGCTACGGCGTCTTCCGGATGTGAGGGGAATGCACCCGATGTTCGAGACAGTCCTGGTGGCCAACCGCGGTGAGATCGCGGTACGCGTCATCCGCACCCTGCGGCGGCTCGGGGTGCGCTCGGTCGCCGTCTACAGCGACGCCGACGCGGACGCCCGCCATGTGCGGGAGGCGGACACCGCCGTGCGGATCGGCCCCGCCCAGGCCGCGGAGAGCTATCTGTCGATCGAGCGGCTGCTGGAGGCGGCGGCGCGCACCGGCGCCCAGGCCGTCCACCCCGGCTACGGCTTCCTCGCGGAGAACGCGGCCTTCGCCCGCGCCTGTGCCGATGCCGGGCTGGCCTTCATCGGCCCCCCGGCCGATGCCATCGAGCTGATGGGCGACAAGATCCGTGCCAAGGAGACGGTGCGCGCGGCCGGGGTGCCGGTGGTGCCCGGCTCCTCCGGCAGCGGTCTGACGGACGCCCAGCTCACCGAGGCGGCCCGGGAGATCGGGATGCCGGTGCTGCTCAAGCCCTCGGCGGGCGGCGGCGGCAAGGGCATGCGGCTGGTGCGGGACGAGGCGCTGCTCGCGGACGAGATCGCGGCCGCCCGGCGCGAGGCGCGCGGTGCCTTCGGCGATGACACCCTGCTCGTGGAGCGCTGGATCGACCGGCCGCGCCATATCGAGATCCAGGTGCTCGCCGACGGCCATGGCGGAGTGATCCACCTCGGCGAGCGCGAGTGCTCGCTCCAGCGCCGTCACCAGAAGATCATCGAGGAGGCGCCCAGTCCGCTGCTGGACGAGGCCACCCGGGCGCTGATGGGCGAGGCGGCAGCCTCCGCGGCGCGGTCGTGCGGCTATGTCGGCGCGGGCACCGTGGAGTTCATCGTCCCGGGTGACGATCCCTCCGCGTACTGCTTCATGGAGATGAACACCCGCCTCCAGGTCGAGCATCCGGTGACCGAGCTGATCACCGGGCTGGACCTGGTGGAGTGGCAGCTGCGGGTGGCGGCCGGCGAGCCGCTGCCCCACGCCCAGGAGGACATCACCTTCACCGGCCATGCCGTGGAGGCCCGGATCTGCGCCGAGACCGCCCGGGCCACCGGCGACCGGGTGGACTTCCTGCCGTCCGCGGGCACCGTGCTGGCGCTGGACGAGCCCGTCGGCGAAGGCGTCCGGGTCGACTCCGGGCTGAGCACCGGCACCGAGGTCGGCACCACCTACGACCCGATGCTCGCCAAGGTCATCGCCCATGGGCCGGACCGCCCCACCGCGCTCCGCCGGCTGCGGGCCGCCCTCGCCGAGCTGAGCGTGCTGGGCGTGGACACCAATGCGGGCTTCCTGCGCCGGCTGGCCGCCCATCCCCAGGTGGTCTCCGGCGAGCTGGACACCGGACTGGTCGACCGCGCGGCGGCCTCCCTGGTCCCCGAGCGGGTCCCGGACGAGGTCTATGCCGCCGCCGCGCTGCTGCGCCAGGCGGCCCTGGAGCCGGGCGGGGACGATGCGCGGCCGGAGTCCGGCGGCTGGGTGGACCCGTTCTCGGTGCCGACCGGCTGGCGGCTGGGCGGCACACCCGCCTGGACCGTCCACCGGCTGCGGATCTCCGGCCACTCCCCGGTCACCGTGCGGGTGCGCGGCCGGGCCCAGGGCGCCGATGTGGTGATCGAGCGCCAGGACGACACCCCGGCCGCCCAGGACGCGCCCGCGGCCGAGCCCCTGCGGGCCCGGCTGACCGGGCTCGGCGCGGGCGACGACCGGGTGGTGCTCGATCTGGCCGGGGTCACCTTCCCTTTCCGCCACGTCGCGGACGGCGCGAGCCAGTGGCTGGGGCGCGAGGCCGACACCTGGCGCGTGGTGGGCCACGACCCGGTCGAGGAGGCGCTGCGCGGCGGCGGGTCCGACGCCCACGCCGGGGAGCTCACCGCCCCGATGCCCGGCACCGTCACGGTGGTCAAGGCGGCCGTCGGTGACGAGGTCACCGCCGGCCAGGGGCTGCTGGTGGTCGAGGCGATGAAGATGGAGCACCTCATCTCCGCCCCGCACGACGGCACCGTCACCGAGCTCGATGTCACCCCCGGCAGCACGGTCGCCATGGACCAGCTGCTGGCGGTCGTCACCCCGTCCGGGACCGGCGAGACCGAGGAGCGTATGTGATGTCCGTGCCGGACACCCCCGCCGGACCGGCCGGGCTCCCCATGACCGTTCCGGCCTCCGGGCTGCCCGCCCGGGTCCGGATCCATGAGGTGGGCCCGCGGGACGGCTTGCAGAACGAGAAGACGCTGGTGCCGGTGGCCGTGAAGGCCGAGTTCATCCGGCGGCTGGCCGAGGCGGGCCTGGACACGGTCGAGGCCACCAGCTTCGTCCACCCCAAGTGGGTGCCCCAACTGGCCGACGCCGAGCAGCTGATGCCGCTGATCGACGATGTCCCCGCCCGGCTCCCGGTGCTGGTGCCCAATGAGCGCGGGCTGGAGCGCGCGCTCGCCCTGGGCGCCCGGGAGATCGCCGTCTTCGCCAGCGCCACCGAATCCTTCGCCAAGGCCAATCTCAATCGCACGGTGGACGAGGCGCTGGAGATGTTCGCACCGGTGGTCACCCGGGCCCTGGAGGCCGGGGCGACGGTGCGCGGCTATCTGTCGATGTGCTTCGGCGACCCCTGGGAGGGACCGGTCCCGGTCTCCCAGACCGTCTCGGTCAGCCGCCGTCTGATCGAGATGGGCTGTGCCGAACTGAGCCTCGGCGACACCATCGGTGTGGCCACCCCCGGCCATGTCACCGAGCTGCTGAGCGCGCTCAACGAGGCGGGCGTGGCCGATGACCGGCTGGCGGTGCACTTCCACGACACCTACGGCCAGGCGCTCGCCAACACCCTGGCCGCCCTCCAGCACGGTGTCACCACCGTCGACGCCTCCGCCGGTGGCCTCGGCGGCTGTCCCTACGCCAAGAGCGCCACCGGCAATCTCGCGACCGAAGACCTGGTGTGGATGCTCGACGGCCTCGGCATCGAGACCGGGGTCGACCTCGGCCGTCTCACCGCCACCAGCGTGTGGATGGCCCGGCACCTGGGCCGGCCCAGCCCGTCCCGTACCGTCCGCGCCCTCTCCCAGAAGGAGATCTGAGTCATGACGATCGACCACCGTCTCTCCACCGAGCACGAGGAACTGCGCCGCACCGTCGAGGAGTTCGCGCAGGACGTGGTCGCCCCGAAGATCGGGAAGTACTGGGAGGAGCATGAGTTCCCGTACGAGATCATCCGGGAGATGGGCCGGATGGGCCTGTTCGGACTGCCCTTCCCCGAGGAGTACGGCGGGATGGGCGGCGACTATCTCGCGCTCGGCCTGGCCCTCGAGGAGCTGGCGCGGGTCGACTCCTCGGTGGCGATCACCCTGGAGGCCGGGGTTTCCCTCGGCGCGATGCCGATCTTCCTCTACGGCACCGAGGAGCAGAAGCGGCAGTGGCTGCCGGGGCTGTGCTCCGGTGAGTCGCTGGGCGCCTTCGGGCTGACCGAGCCCGGCGGCGGTTCGGACGCGGGCGCCACCCGCACCACCGCGCGGCTGGACGAGGCCACCGGCGAGTGGGTGATCAACGGCTCCAAGTGCTTCATCACCAACTCCGGTACGGATATCACCGCGCTGGTCACGGTCACCGCCGTCACCGACCGCAAGCCGGACGGCCGCCCCGAGATCTCCTCCATCATCGTGCCCGCCGGCACCCCCGGGTTCAGCGTGGCCGCCCCCTACTCCAAGGTCGGGTGGAACGCCTCGGACACCCGCGAGCTGTCCTTCACCGACTGCCGGGTCCCGGCGGCCAATCTGCTGGGCGAGAAAGGCCGGGGCTACGCCCAGTTCCTGCGGATACTGGACGAGGGCCGGATCGCGATCTCGGCGCTGGCCACCGGGCTGGCCCAGGGCTGTGTGGACGAGTCGGTGTCGTACGCCAAGACCCGGGAGTCCTTCGGCCGTCCCATCGGTGCCAACCAGGCGATCCAGTTCAAGCTGGCGGACATGGAGATGCGCGCCCATATGGCGCGGGTGGCCTGGCGTGACGCGGCGTCCCGGCTGGTCCGCGGGGAGCCGTTCAAGAAGGAGGCGTCGATCGCCAAGCTCTACTCCTCCGGTGTCGCGGTGGACAACGCCCGGGAGGCCACCCAGATCCACGGTGGCTACGGCTTCATGAACGAGTACCCGGTGGCCCGGATGTGGCGCGACTCCAAGATCCTGGAGATCGGTGAGGGCACCAGTGAGGTCCAGCGGATGCTGATCGCCCGGGAGCTGGGCTTCGCGGGCTGATGGTGGCGGGCCCCCACCGGGGCCCACCGCCTCCCGCCGCTCACCGTCGCTCCCCGCCGCTCTCCGTCCGTCAGGACGCGGGCCAGGGCACCTGCGGTGAGCGGTAGTAGCTGATGCCCAGGGCGTCCCAGCGGGGCCCCTGGGCGGCCAGCCGCACCTTGTAGGCGTCCCAGTCATGGGTGGCCCGGGGTGACCAGCCGAGTTCGGCGATCCCGGGCAGCCGGGGGAAGGCCATGTACTCGATATGCGCGCCGGTGGACAGGGTCTCCGTCCACAGCGGCGCCTCCACACCGAGGACCGATGAGGCCGGGGCGTCCTTGATGTAGGCGCCCGGGTCCCAGTCGTAGGACTGCCGGACCTCGACATAGCCGGCCCAGGAGAGCCCCAGCGGGGTGTCCTTGGTGTACTTCATGTCCAGATAGGCGCGGTTGGCGGGCGAGAGGACCAGCCGGGTGCCCGCCCTGGCCGCGTCCGCGACCTCCTTCTCGCTGCCGTCCAGTCCCCAGTACTGCGCGATGGCCCCCTCGGCGGGGCGGGCGCCGGTCAGCTGGTGCCAGCCCACCACCGTCTTGCCGTAGCGGGCCACGACGGGCTGCACCCGGTCCATGAAGGCCGTGTAGTCGGCGTGGCTGGTGGAGTGCGCCTCGTCGCCGCCGATGTGGAGCAGACGGCCGGGGGTGAGGGCGGCGAGTTCGCGGATGACGTCGTCCACGAAGTCGTAGGTCACCTCCTTGGGCACGCACAGCGAGCTGAAACCGACCTCGGTGCCGGTGTAGAGCGGCCGGGCGACCCCGTCGCAGTTGAGTTCGGCGTAGGAGGCGAGCGCCGCGTTGGTGTGGCCCGGCAGGTCGATCTCGGGGACCACGGTCAGCTCGCGGTCGGCGGCGTAGCGCACGATCTCCCGGTAGTCGGCCTTGGTGTAGTAGCCGCCGGGTCCGCCGCCGACCTGGGTGGAGCCGCCGTACGTGGCCAGCCGCGGCCAGGAGTCGAGGGCGATCCGCCACCCCTGGTCGTCCGACAGATGCAGATGCAGCTTGTTGATCTTGTACAGGGCGAGCTGGTCCACATAGCGCTTGACCTGGTCGACGGTGAAGAAGTGCCGGGACACATCGAGCATCGCGCCCCGGTAGCCGAACCGCGGCTCATCGGTGATGGTGCCGCCGGAGATCCGCCAGGGTCCGGGCTGCCGGGTCGTCCGCTCCACCGACGCGGGGAGCAGCTGACGCAGCGTCTGGACGCCGTGGAAGAGCCCCGCGGAGGCGCGGGCGCTGATGGTGACGGCGCGGCCGGTCACCTGGAGCCGGTAGCCCTCGGCGCCGAGGCCGCGTACGGCGCGCGCCCCGGGGGTGAGCCGCAGCCGGATGCCGTCACCGCCGTCCCGCGCGGTGACCGGCAGCCGGTAGCCGGTGGAGGGGCGCAGCACGCCCGCGAGGTAGTCGCCGGTCCGCCGCGCCGCGGGGTCCTTCCCCACGACGCGGATCCGGGCGTCCGGACCGAGGGTGTACGGGGTGGTGGCGGGGCGTACCGAGGCGGGCGCGGGCACCACCCGGTCCAGCGGGACGGGCGCGGCGGCGGAGTGCTCGGTGGCGGCGGACGGTTCCGCCGTGGCGGCGGTCCCCGCCCCGGCCGCCACGGTCAGCAGGAGGGAACACAGAAGTCGGGCACGGCGTCGTCTCACAGGGGATCCCTTCAACGAAGCGTCGCGTCCCTGGGTACCGCGCGCCCCCGCCGCGGTCAAGGTGTAGACCAATATGCCGTCGACTGCCTGTCAGAATTCACGTCATGGCGGAAATCACCCAGCGCGATGGTGCCTGGTCCTTCGACGGCGGCGCGATACGGATCGTCCCGGGGCGGGACAAGAGCGTGAACCCGGTGCGGCAGTCGCTCGGCGAACTGACCGTCCCCCTGTGGGCGGTGGCGGGCATCGCCCATGAACCGGGCCGCAAGGCGGGGCGGTTGCGGCTGAAGCTGCGCGAGGGCGCGGATCCGCTGCTCCAGGCGGCCCGCGGCAAACTGCCGGACGCCGCCGACCCGTATCAGCTCTCGGTCGAGGCGGATCGCTCCGGCGTCGCCGAGTACCTGGTCGAGGAGGTCCGGCGGGCGCTGCTGCTGGACCAGGTGCCGTCCGGACCGTGTGACCGCTATCTGCTGCCCGGCCCGTATGTCCCGCTGTCGGTGTCGGCCGGGGACGCCACGGTCACCTTCGACGGGGAGCGGATCCGGCTGGAGTGGAACTGGAAGACCGAGGAGTCGAAGAAGTCGGGCGGCACCCGGACCATCCGGCTGGCCGATCTGGAGGCGGTGGAGTGGCACCCCGCCGTCGGACTGGACAACGGCCATCTGCGGTTCCGCACGGCGCGGGCGGGGGCTCCGGCGGCGCCCAAGTACGACCCGCACACCGTGGTGCTCTACGGCTTCAAGAAGGACCCGCTGATGGCCCTGGTCGCGGCAGCCGTCACCGCCCGGCTGCCGCATCCGTGCGCGGCCACGGCCCCGGCCGCCGGACCCGCCGACGCGACCCCGGCCCTGCTCACCGGGGACCAGCAATCGGCGCATAGCGGGCAGCGGGCTCCGGGTGGAGCGGATGAGGGTGACACGGATCACGACACCCTGCTGCGACGGCTGCGCGAACTCGGCGATCTCCACGAGGGCGGAGTGCTCACCGAGGAGGAGTTCACCGCCGCCAAACAAGCCGTACTCCGCCGTTTCTAGCCACCCACTCCGACCCCTGCCCGATATCGGGCAGGATTCTTGCGAAAGAACCCTCTTCCCCGCAGTATCGATGGGTGCTCGATCGCCGTATGTCCCACGATGACCTTGTCGACCACCTGGTCCGCTCCACGCCGCTCAGCCGCGGCGAGGCGGCCCGGGTGGTGCTGGACGTCCTGGCGTACTTCGACGAGACGACCGAGGAGTTCGTCCGCCGCCGCCACCGCGAGCTGCAGTCCGGCGGACTGACCAACGCGGACATCTTCGAGCGGATCACGGCCGAGCTGCCGTACCGCGCGGTGGCGCCGCCCGGACTCTCACTGCGGCAGCTGCGCCGCATCGTCTACGGCTGACACCCCGGACGGCGGCCGCCACCGCCGGTCCCGGACCACGAGCACCCTGCGACCGATCCACTAGGGAGGGCCTGAACACCATGTGCGGAATCGTCGGATACATCGGCAAACGCGATGTGGCGCCACTGCTGCTGGAAGGGCTCCAGCGACTGGAGTACCGCGGCTACGACTCCGCGGGCATCGCGATCCAGGCCAAGCCCGCCAAGGGCGCCCAGAGCGCCGGACTGAAGACCGCCAAGGCCAAGGGCCGGGTCCGTGACCTCGAGGCCCGGCTGCCCAAGCGCTTCGCGGGCAGCACCGGTATCGCCCACACCCGCTGGGCCACCCACGGCGCGCCCAACGACACCAACGCCCATCCCCACACGGACGCCGACGGCAAGGTCGCCATCGTCCACAACGGGATCATCGACAACGCCTCCGATCTGCGCGCCAAGCTGGTCGCCGACGGGGTGGAGCTGGTCTCCGACACCGACTCCGAGGTGCTGGCGCACCTGATCGGCCGCTCCCAGGCGAGCACCCTGGAGGAGAAGGTCCGCCACACGCTCGCGCTGATCGAGGGCACCTACGGCATCGCCGTGCTGCACGCGGACTTCCCCGACCGCATCGTGGTCGCCCGCAACGGCTCGCCCGTGGTGCTGGGCATCGGCGAGAAGGAGATGTTCGTCGCCTCCGACGTCGCCGCGCTGGTCAGCCACACCCGCCAGGTCGTCACCCTGGACGACGGCGAGATGGCCACCCTCAAGGCCGACGACTACCGCACCTACACCACCGAGGGCAGCCGCACCGCCCCCGCGCCGACGACGGTGGAGTGGGAGGCCGAGTCGTACGACATGGGCGGCCACGACACCTATATGCACAAGGAGATCCACGAGCAGGTCGACGCCGTGGACCGGGTGCTGCGCGGCCGGATCGACGACCGCTTCTCCACCGTCCGGCTGGGCGGGCTCAACCTGGACGCCCGTGAGGCGCGCGGGGTGCGCCGGGTGAAGATCCTCGGCTGCGGCTCGGCGTACCACACGGGTCTGATCGGCGCCCAGCTGATCGAGGAGCTGGCCCGGATCCCGGCCGACGCCGAGCCCGCGAGCGAGTTCCGCTACCGCAACCCGGTGGTGGACCCCGACACCCTCTACATCGCGGTCAGCCAGTCCGGCGAGACCTACGACACCCTGGCCGCCGTACAGGAGCTCAAGCGCAAGGGCGCGCGGGTGCTGGGCGTGGTCAATGTCGTCGGCAGCGCCATCGCGCGCGAGACGGACGGCGGGGTGTACGTGCACGCGGGACCGGAGGTGTGCGTCGTCTCCACCAAGTGCTTCACCAACACCGCCGTCGCCTTCGCCCTGCTCGCCCTGCACCTGGGCCGGATCCGCGATCTGTCGGTGGCCGACGGCAAGCGGATCATCGCCGGACTGCGCAGGCTGCCGGAGCAGATCGCCGAGGTGCTGCGCGGCGAGGAGGAGATCAAGAAGCTGGCCGCGGAGTACGCGAACGCAAAGAGCATGATGTTCATCGGCCGGGTCCGCGGCTACCCGGTCGCACGCGAGGCGTCCTTGAAGCTCAAGGAGGTCTCCTACGTCCACGCCGAGGCGTACCCGGCCTCCGAGCTCAAGCACGGGCCGCTGGCGCTCATCGAGCCGGAGGTGCCGACGGTGGCGGTGCTCCCCGATGACGACCTGCTGGAGAAGAACCGCGCGACCCTGGAGGAGATCAAGGCCCGCAGCGGCCGGATCCTCGCCGTCGCCCACCAGGAGCAGGAGAAGGCGGACCACACCATCGTGGTGCCCCGCAACGAGGTGGAGCTCGACCCGATCCTCATGGGCATCCCGCTCCAGCTGCTCGCCTACCACACGGCGCTGGCGCTGGGCCGGGACATCGACAAGCCCCGCAACCTCGCCAAGTCGGTGACGGTGGAGTAGCCACTCCGGGAGTCCGTCCGGCGGTCCCCGCGTGTGCCACCAACACACGCGGGGGCCGCCTCCCTTGGCCGGCGTCGCCCTCCGCCGGCGGCGGCCGCCCCACGGGAACCGTCACTTCCCGCGCGACAGCGCGAATGCTGCGTACGTACCCCTCACCAGCACACAATCCACCTCTACGCATCGGTAGATTTATCGACTGTCAAGATGGACTTGACGCCATCTCACCTGCGGTCGAGGGGAGTTGGCGGTGTCCGATTCCCTGCGCATCACCAACCGTCGGCGCGGTACGGCGGTTTGGGGCGGCAGGACGAGAAGAGGTACGCCGACTCGTGGAACGCCGGCACGGCGCCGGTGGTCCACCACAGTCCGCGCGGAGGATGACCGGAGGCCCGTTGACGGCTCGCTGGAGTGCCGCCGGAGTTTCGCTTGAGCGCCAAGGGGGGCGGTGGGGGCGGATACGACCGCGGAGCGACGCCTGCGCGAGACGGCCTCGAGGTGGTCTCAAGAGAGATTCAAGCGGAGTCCTGCGGGACGCGGGCGAGCGTCAAGTGGCGCTCAGCCGCCGGTCAGGCGGTGTTCAGGGGCGGACAGCGCTCAGGGTCGGGCAGTGCCCGGCGGCAGACGCGGCGCTCGGGGCCGGGAGCGCTCAGGGGATGACCACGACGGGCCGCTGCGCCCGCCGCGCGAGCCGCCCCGCCACCGATCCGAAGATCCGCCCCACCAGACCGTGGGTGGAGCCGACCACGATGGCGTCGGCCGCGTACTCCCGGCCGACCTCCTCCAGCTCATGGCAGATGTCCCCGCCCCGCTCGACGAGGACCCAGGGCACCTCGGAGAGATGCTCGGCGCAGGCCAGCTCCAGCCCCAGCACCTCGGTGCGGTGATCGGGGACATCGACGAAGACGGGCGGCTCACAGCCCGCCCACACGGTCGTCGGCAGCCGGTTGGCCACATGCACGATGATCAGGCCGGAGCCCGAGCGACGGGCCATCCCGATCGCATAGGCGAGGGCGCGTTCGCTGGATGTGGAGCCGTCGAATCCGACCACGACTCCGTGCTGGAACGCCGGATCGCAGGAATGACGTGTTTCTTCCGCCGCTTCGGGGTGCGCCATGTGATCGGCGACCCGCTTGCGGTCCGCGGGTTCGGGGATTTCGTGACCGGCCATCGGTGTCTCGGCGAAGGATGTCCTCGTGCGGAGGGAATCGGCGGGGGCTCGGGTTGAGGTTGTCGGGGACGGAGCTCCGCTGGAGCTCGGGGACGGGATCGAACGAACCAAATCCGTCCGGGATTCATCTTTCCAAGCCCTTACCCCTAAGGGTACGGCGCCATTCCTCGCCTGCCCAGAGGCCGCTTCGGCAGCGGAGCGCCCGAAGCGTTCCCCGGAGCATGCCGGAGGGCGGCCCGATACGCAATGCCCCAAGTGGTCCCCCATGGGGCCCTACGGTCCCTGTGCGTACACCGTGCGGCGGCCACGCAGTGACCTCGGGACGGGCCCGGCGTTGTAGTAGCCGCGACCGGGACGCCACCGGGCCCCGGCGGCCCGGCCGGACGTCCGGGACCGGCCCCGCCGGTGCCCGTCAGCGGCGCGAGAGGAGCCCTGCGCCCGTGCCCGTCCCCCGAGCCCGCGCCGTCCGCCGTACCCGGGGCGCGGCCCGCCGCGGCACCCCGGCGACCACCTCCCGCGCCGCTTCCCGCGCGGCCTCCCGCGGCCGGGCCCGCAGCCGCCCCCGCGGCCGCGCCGGGACCGCCGCGCGGACCCCCGCCGCGATCCCCGCCCCGGCCGCCCGGACGGCGCTCCCGCCGGCCCTCCCCGAGGCGGCCCCGGCGGACGGGACGGTGAACGAGCTGATCCGCTGGGCGGCCTTCAGCTGCGCGGTCGTTCCGTTCGTCCTCCTGCTGTGCGGGCTGCCGTGCGGCGTGGCACTGGCCGCCGCCGCGGGCCTGGCCGCGGTGACCGCCGCCAGCCGCGCCCTGCTGCGCCACTCCGAGCGGGTGGCGGCCCGGCCGGACCCGGACGCGGCCCTCCCTCACCGGGGACGGCACGGACGCACCGGGATCGGCGCGCACCGCGGCGGACGGCACGGCTGAGGCGTATCCGGGCACGCACGGAACGCGGTGGGAGCGCTCCCGGGGGAGCGCTGTGTAGTGCCGCGTACACCCTGCGGTGATGGAGTACGAGAGGGACCTACGCCGGTCGCATGACGCTTTTCTACATCTACACCCGGCTGTTTTCGGCCAACTTCGCGTCACAGTTCTTCCCTTGGCAAACAGCGTGCTCAACCGCGTTCAGGCCAGCGTAGAAAGGGGCGTGCGGTGTTCTGACCCCCTACGCGAAGTGGATGTCCGCACTAGGCGCACTTCACAGCGAGGGCTACGAGTGCAACGCTTCGTGATCGAATGCTTCGCGCCAAGTTGTCATGTCGACATAGTGGCGGGTGGTGAACTGGTCACGGCGACCACACGCGACACAGTAGATTCGATCTTGGCCATGACCGGCGGGGGAACCGTTCAGGACCGAGGGGAAACGTGCAGGACCGAGAGGACGCGACCACCGAGGGGGGCTTAGAGCCATGAGCCAGGACTCCACGACCGTACCGGAGACCTCGCGCAAGCTCTCCGGACGCCGGCGACGAGAAATCGTCGCGGTGCTGCTGTTCAGCGGCGGCCCCATTTTCGAAAGCTCCATCCCGCTCTCCGTCTTCGGTATCGACCGGCAGGACGCCGGAGTCCCGCGCTACCGACTGCTGGTGTGCGCGGGCGAAGATGTGCCACTGCGAACGACTGGCGGACTGGAACTGACCGCACCGTACGGCCTGGAGGCGCTGTCCCGGGCCGGAACCGTCGTCGTACCGGCCTGGCGGTCGATCACCCAGCCGCCACCGGCCGCGGCGCTCGACGCCCTGCGACGCGCGCACGAGGAGGGTGCGCGGATCGTGGGGCTGTGCACCGGGGCCTTCGTCCTGGCGGCCGCCGGGCTGCTCGACGGACGCCCGGCGACCACGCACTGGATGTACGCACCGACGCTTGCCAAACGCTATCCGTCCGTCCACGTGGATCCACGCGAACTGTTCGTGGACGACGGCGACGTACTGACCTCGGCGGGCACCGCCGCGGGGATCGACCTGTGCCTGCACATCGTGCGCACCGACCACGGCGCCGACGCCGCGGGGGCCCTGGCCCGCCGCCTCGTCGTACCGCCGCGCCGCGGTGGAGGCCAGGAGCGCTACCTGGACAGGTCCTTACCAGAGGAGATCGGCGCGGATCCGCTCGCCGAGGTGGTGGCGTGGGCGCTTGAGCATTTGCATGAGCAGTTCGACGTCGAAGCCCTGGCCGCCCGCGCCTATATGAGCCGTCGCACCTTCGACCGGCGTTTCCGTTCCCTCACTGGGAGCGCTCCACTCCAGTGGTTGATCACCCAGCGGGTGCTCCAGGCGCAGCGGCTCCTGGAGACCTCCGACTACTCGGTCGACGAGGTCGCCGGGCGCTGCGGCTTCCGTTCGCCGGTGGCCCTGCGCGGGCACTTCCGGCGGCAGCTGGGGTCCTCCCCGGCCGCGTACCGGGCGGCCTACCGGGCCCGCAGACCGCAGGGCGGTTCCGCGGACCGGCCGGACCGGCTGGAGCGGCTGGAGCGGGGCGAGCGGATGGACCGGCCGGAGCGGGCCGAGGTGATCGAGCAGCGTCCGGGCGAGCACGCCCTGCCGCTGCGGCGTTCCGGTGCGCCGCTCGGTCACTCCGCGGCGCACCACCATCACCCCGCGCATCCGCACGGGGGCGCGGACCCGGGCAAACCGGAGTCGGACGCCTATGCCCCCCGGCTGCCCGAGCAGGCGGCGGGACGGGCTCCGGGCCGCCCGACCCTGCCCGGCCAGCGGGAACGCCCCGTAGGGTGAGACGTATGAACGATCGCATGGTGTGGATCGACTGCGAGATGACCGGGCTCTCGCTGTCGGACGACGCGCTCATCGAGGTGGCCGCGCTGGTCACGGACTCCGAGCTGAACATCCTGGGCGACGGAGTGGACATCGTTGTCCGGCCGCCCGCCGAGTCACTGGCCACCATGCCCGAGGTGGTGCGGGAGATGCACACGGCCTCCGGCCTGCTCGCCGAACTCGACGGCGGCACCACGCTGGAGGACGCCCAGGAGAAGGTCCTGGCGTACATCCGCGAGCACGTCCCCGACGCGGGCAAGGCTCCGCTGTGCGGGAACTCGGTCGGTACCGACCGCGGCTTCCTGCTCCGCGACATGCCCACCCTCGAGGGCTATCTGCACTACCGGATCGTCGATGTCTCCTCGGTCAAGGAGCTGGCCCGCCGCTGGTACCCGCGGGCCTACTTCAACAGCCCCAAGAAGAACGGCAACCACCGCGCGCTCGCCGATATCCACGAGTCGATCGCCGAGCTGCGCTACTACCGGGAGGCGGTCTTCGTACCGCAGCCCGGGCCGGACTCGGACACGGCGAAGTCGATCGCGGCCAAGCACGTTCTGCCCGCCCGGCACGCATGATCCACCGCTCGCACCCGGCGTCCCGGAAGCCGGGTGCGAGCACCCCCGCCGACCCTGTACACTTTTTCTCGGCCGGTGCGGAAAGCACCGGTCATGGTGGGTATAGCTCAGATGGTAGAGCACCTGGTTGTGGTCCAGGATGTCGCGGGTTCAAGTCCCGTTACTCACCCTGAACGAAGAGGGCCCCCGGCCGCGGAAGCGGACGGGGGCCTTCGTCATTCCCGGGAGCCTGGCGATCGGCACCGGATGGATCGCTGATCGACAAGCGTGCCGTGTCCATGTCGATGATCGGCGGCGCGGCGGCACCGGGAGAACGCGGAAAGCCGGGGGACAAGGTCCTGGGCAAGGTCCGGCACACCGGCGGGAGCCCTGCCCCTTCGAGCACACCGCGGCAGTGCCTGGCGCTCGGGGCGGTGCGGAAGAGCCCCGCACCGACCCGAGCGTCCCGGAACCTCAGACCTCAGAAGCGGCCCTTGGAGCTGTCCCTCCCGAAGATCCAGCCCTTCTTGCCGTTGGGCAGCTTGGAGTAGTACCACCAGTTGCCGTGGGAGCTGTAACCACCGCAGTACGCCATGAAGTCGTCCCCGTAGCCCAGACCCTTGACGACCTTGTAGGTCTCGCCGGCACCGCTGTGCATGTACGAGTCGTAGGCGCCCTGTGAGGCGAGGACATAGATGTGCCGCCAGTGGTTCGTGACGTTCTTGGCGCAGGCACTGCTGCCCACCGCGCTCGCCGTCGGCGCCACAGTGAGGGCTCCCGCGAACTGGGCGGCCCCCAAAGCCGCCACCGTGGCCGCGATACGGTGACCAGGGTCTTTCCACCCGGGGGTGGCCGCCGGGCGCGGCCGACCCACGGGGTCCCGGGCGCGGCAAGCACCGGCTCCCGGAGGACTTCCCGCGTATCTTCGCCGCCGGCCGCGCCGCCTTCCAGGCGGACGAGGACATCACCGGCAGGCAGCTGTACGCGGAGGCCGAACGCCTGGTCGGCGAGTTCCCGCACGAGACCAACGACAGGGCGAAGGCCGGATCCTGGAGCTCCTGTCCATCGGGAGAAGGGCTACGGCGGCTTCTACGAGCAGCTGCTGGACCTCGCGTAACGGCGGCGTCGCGGAGGGCGCCGCGGTTTGCCGACGGCCGGCGTTCCCGCGGGCGTCAGTCGTGCGTCTCGTCGGGCTCGCCCCCCTCGGGCCCTTCGGACGGCTCCTTCCGTCCGCGTCGCCGCTGCCGCTTCCCGTGCCGTTCGCTCTCCTCGTGCGGCGGCGGGTGGTACGGCCACCACGAGGTCCAGGTGAACTTGTCGCCGCCCACCCAGCGGACGACGTCGGGGTCGTCGAGATCGACGTCGTCGAGCCCGACCGACCGGGCGATCTCGATCACGTCCAGGACCGAGTGCGCCTTGCCCGCCAGCTCACCGGCCACCTCCACCAGCCGGTAGGGGGGCTCCCCCGGCTGGACGCCGAGCACCACGATCGACGGCCGGGTGATACGTGGGATCTCACTCTCGGTCATGGGTCCAACGTGCGGCTGACGGCCCGCCCCCGCACCCCGGGCGCCCCAGACGGGCGATCCGCGCACCCCGTGGGGCCGAGCGGGTGACACGTTCGGCGGAGGTTCCGCCGTATCCGGACATACTGTGCGGATGCCCGAGCAGAGCGGATCACCTCCCCTTGATCGGCGGACCGGTACGGACCCGGACACACCGCCCCGCCCGTGGCGGACCGTCCGGTACTGGACCGGCCTGCGGGGGCGGCCGGACACGCGCGGTGAGCTCGACCTCGACGCCCGGCGCGCCCGGTGGGCGTCCGGCACCCCGGCGCCGCTGGTGTCCTGCCTGATGGTGACCAGGGACCGGCCGGGGTTCGCGGCCCGCGCGGTCCGGTGCTTCCTCGCCCAGACCCACGCCCCTGCCGAACTCGTCGTCGTGGACGACGGCGCGGACGACACCCTGGCCCGCCGCCTCCGGGCCCTCGCCGACCCGCGGATCCGGCACCATCACGCCCCGCGCCCCGGGCTCACCCTGGGCGAGCTGCGCAACCTCGCGGTCGACCTGGCCGCCGGACCGTATGTGTGCCAGTGGGACGACGACGATGTGTACGACCCGGAGCGGCTGGAGGTGCAGCTCGCCGCGGTCGCCGGGACAGGGGCGGACGCCTGCTTCCTCGCCCGCGAGCGGCTGTGGTGGCCCGCCCGGCGTGCCCTGGCCCTCTCCGGGGCGCGGGTGTGGGAGAACTCCGTGCTCTGCGCCACGGAGATCATGCCGCGCTACCCCGCGCTGCGGCGCGGTGAGGACTCGGCGGTCACGCTGGAGGTGGTGCGCGCGGGGCTCGTGGTCTCCGTGGACGCGCCGGAGCTGTACACCTACGTCTGCCACGGCGCCAACACCTGCGACGCGGCGCATCTCGCCCGCCTCTTCGAGATGGCGACCCGGCGGTGGACGGACGGCGCGTACGACGAGCGGACGCGGGCGATGGCGGCCCGGCTGCCCCTGGCCACGGCGGACCTGCCGCAGCCGCGGACCGCACCCTGACGGCACCGTCGTGCGGCCCGCTCCGCCCCGCGCGGCGACACCTTCGCCGCTCGCTGCGCCGGACAGGTGAAGCCCCCCGCGGCTTCGATGCCCGCCCCGCGGACCGTCGTTGGACACAGGCCCGCGGGTACCCCCGCGGAGCGTCCACGAGGAGGCTCTCATGAACATCGGCACAACGGCCGCCCTGGTGACGGCGACGGCGGGCGCGGTGGTCTTCATCGGCGGCCAGGCCCTGGCCGACCCGCTCGACTCCGGCGTCGCCTGCGCCGGCGCGACCGGGTCCGCCGCCGGAACCACCGTCGACTGCCTGGACTTCGCCCATGTCTTCGGCGACGACAAGGCCGTGACCCAGCGGAACCACTGCGACTCCGCCGTCTCCAACGCGGCCAACGTCGTGGTGGCACCGATCAGGTTCGACCCCAAGTGCATCAACATCTCCGCGCCGTCCACGACCGCGGCCGGAGCCCGGTGAGGACGGCGTCCGCGACGGCTGAGCGCGGCCCCCTGGAGACTCGCCTCCCGGGGGCCGCGTCCGGCTCGTGTGCCGACCGCGCCCCGCGCCCCGCCGTCTCCGTGGTGATCCCCTGCTACGGCTATGGCCGCTATCTGCCGCAGGCGGTGGCGAGCGTCGTGGCCCAGACCTACGACGACTGGGAACTGCTCGTCGTGGACGACGGCAGCCCCGACGACACCGCGGCGGTGGCCGAGTCCCTGATCGCCGGCCACCCCGGCCGCCGGATCCGGCTGCTGCGCCAGGCCAACGCCGGGGTGTCCGCGGCCCGTAACGCCGGGATCGCCGCCTCCACCGGCCGCTATGTGCTGCCGCTGGACGCCGATGATGTGATCGCCCCGACCATGCTGGAGAAGACCGTCGCGGTGCTGGAGGGAGACGCGGACATCGCCATCGCCTCCACCGATGTCTCCGCCTTCACCGACGACAAGGACCTCCCCCCACAGGTGCTGGCCCTCCCCGCGTACGACCCGCGGCTGCTGCTGCGCCGTCTGATCATGTTCTACTGCTCGCTCTACCGCCGTGAGGTGTGGGAGGCGGTGGGCGGCTACGACGAGGAGATGCGCGCCGGGGAGGACTGGGACTTCTGGATCGCCTGCGCCGAACGCGGTTTCACCGCCCACCACCTCCACGAACCGCTCTTCGGGGCACGCAACAAGGACGATGGACTGCATGTGGAGGCCGCGGAGAACGACCTCGCGGTGCGGGCCCGGATCGTGGCCAACCACCCGCGGATGTTCAAACCGGTGACCCGGGCGTGGGCGCAGGCCGTGCTCGGCCGGGAGGCCCCGGACTGCCACGACGACGCACGGGTGCCGGACGACATCCTCACCCGGTCCGCCGATATGGACCAGTTCCTGCGGGCGGTCCTCTCGCTCCAGCGCACCGCCCGGCTCCAGCACCGCCACATCCAGCGACTGGAGGCGGCGTTGGCCCAGCGGGACGGGAGACCTGCGGAGGCGGTGGACGCGGTGGCCGGGCCGCTGGACGCGGTGGCGGGTCCCGGGCCGGTCGGCTGAACCGGCGTACCGGGCCGGGGCGTTCTCAGGACGAGGCGCGCGCCACCAGCTCCGTCGGCAGGACCAGCCGGGGCGGCACCGCCGTACGCCCCGCCGCGCCCTCGATCTCCTCCAGAAGCACCCGCGCCATCGCCCGCCCCATCTCCTCGGTGGCCTGCCGGACGCTGGTGAGCGGCGGATCCATGTGGCGGGCGACCGCGGAGTCCTCGAAGCCGACCAGCGCGACGTCCTCCGGCACCCGGCGCCCCGCCTCGCGCAGCACCTGCCGGGCGCCCGAGGCCATCACGTCCGAGGCCGCGAAGACCGCGTCCAGATCCGGTCTGCGCACCAGTAGTTCGCGCATCGCGCGGCGGCCGCCCTCCTCGGTGAAGTCCGCGGCCACCGCGAGCGCCGGATCCACCTCGCGGCCCGCCGCCCGCAGCGCGTCGCGATAGCCGTCCAGACGGCACTGGGCGACATACATGTCCAGCGGTCCGGTGATGGTGGCGACCGTGGCGCGGCCGCGCTCGACGAGGTGTGCCACCGCGGCCCGCGCGCCGCCGGTGTTGTCCGAGTCGACATACGCGACCGACTCATGTGCCGAGCGGCGTCCGCTGAGCACCGCGGGGATCTCTATCCGTTCCAGCAGGTCCGGGAGCGGATCGTCCGCGTGCACCGAGACCAGCAGCACCCCGTCCACCCGGTGGGCGGCGAGGTAGTCCGCGAAGCGCTGGCGCTCCTTGGGGGTGCGGATGAGGGTCAGCAGCAACTGGAGGTCGGTGTCGGCGAGTCCGGCGCCGACCCCGCGGATGATGTCGGAGAAGTAGGGCTCGGCGAACAGCCGGGTCTCGGGCTCGGGGATCACCAGGGCCACCGCGTCGGCCCGGTCGGCGGCCAGCGCGCGGGCCACCCGGTTGGGGACGTAGCCGAGTTCGGCGACGGCCCGCTGCACGGCGACGCGGGTGCGGTCGCTGACCCGCGGCGAGCCGTTGATCACCCGCGAGACGGTGCCCCGGCCGACTCCGGCGCGGACCGCGACCTCCTCCAGCGTGGGCCGACCGCGCCCCGCGCCACGCCGCCGCGTTCCTGCCATGTCGCGCCTCCAGCCGTACGTACCCGGCAGCTCCCCCTCCCTGGGCGGCTGCGAAGGGACATTCAACAGCAGTGCCGTTCGGGTGACGTTGTTCCGCACGCTCCCTTGACACCCCCTCAGGGAGCCGCGACCCTTCAACAGATCAATCTGGGAGCGCTCCCACACTGTCTTCGCCATACACAAGCCGCACGTTCCCCGCCCGAGCCGACGCAGCCCGAAGTCCCACGTATGCCCACCCCTTGGCCGGGAGCGGTACGTCAGGGTGCGAGGAGGACGCAATGCGCACGAGTTCAGGAAGAGCGGCCGGACCCCGGTGCCGGACGGTGGCCCTCATGGCCGCCGCCGCCCTCGGCGCGGGACTGCTGACCGGCTGCGCCGACGACGGCGACGACCGCGCGGGGACCTCCTCCGGAGCCGGTGGCGGAAGCGGCAGAACCACCGTGACCATCGGGGTCTTCGGAGTCTTCGGCTACAAACAGGCCGGTCTCTACGACCGGTACATGAGGCTCCACCCGGACGTCCGGATCGAGGAGACCTCGATCGAGCGCAACGAGAACTACTACCCCCAGCTGCTCACCCACCTCGGCTCGGGCAGCGGGCTCGCCGACATCCAGGCGGTCGAGGTGGCCAACATCAATGAGGTCACCACCACCCAGGCGGACAAGTTCATTGATCTTTCGAAGGCAAAGGGGGTGAAGAAGAACAGCTTCATCCCCTGGAAATGGGCGCAATCCACCACCAAGGACGGCCGGACGATCGGCCTCGGAACCGACATCGGCCCCATGGCGATCTGCTACCGCAAGGACCTCTTCCGCCGCGCCGGACTGCCCACCGACCGGAAGGAGGTCGCCCGGCTGTGGGCGGGCGACTGGCAGAAGTACCTCGACACCGGGAAGCGGTACCTGAAGCGGGCCCCCGGCGGCACCGCCTTCGTCGACTCGGCTGCCGGGGTCTACAACGCGGCGGTCTCCAGCAGCGCCCGGCGCTACTACGACACCGACGGCACGCCCGTCTACAAGGACAGCCCTGCGGTCAGGGAAGCCTGGCGGATCGCCACCGCCGCCGCGGAGGGCAAGCTGACCGCCCGGCTCCAGCAGTTCCAGAAGACCTGGGACCAGGCGTACGCCAACGGCCGGTTCGCCACCGTCTCCTGCCCGCCGTGGATGCTCGGTTACATCAAGGAGAAGGCCGGGGCCAAGGCCGAGGACCAGTGGGACGTGGCCGCCGCGCCCCGGCCCGGCAACTGGGGCGGCTCCTTCCTGACCGTGCCCAGGGCGGGGCGGCACACCGATGAGGCGGTGAAGCTGGCCGCCTGGCTGACCGCGCCGGAACAGCAGGCCGCGCTCTTCGAGAAGCAGGGCAGCTTCCCCAGCTCCCGGGCCGCCTACGAGCTGCCGCAGGTGGCGGACGCCCGGCACCCGTACTTCGGTGACGCCCCGATCGGCGCCCTCTTCAGCAAGGCGGCCGAGGGCGTCCCCACGCAGGTGCTGGGTCCCAAGGACTTGCTCATCCACCAGAACATCACCGACGTCGGACTGCTCCAGGTCGACCAGCAGGGCAAGTCCGCGGAGGAGGGGTGGAAGGCCGCGGTGCGGTCCATCGACAACGCCCTGGACCGGTGACGGCGCTCACCGCGGCGCGCGCTCCCGCCGAGGAGCGCCGCCGCGCCCGCCGTGCGCGCCGCCACCGCCGGGCCACCCGCTGGAGCCCGTACGCCTTCATCGCCCCCTTCTTCCTCTTCTTCGCCGCCTTCGGACTGTTCCCGCTCCTCTACACGGGCTGGGCCTCACTGCACCGGGTGGAGCTGACCGACCCCACCCATATGGAGTGGGCGGGGCTGCACAACTACTCCCGGCTGTGGAACGACGAGTTCTTCTGGAACGCGCTGCGGAACACCTTCACCATCGGGGTGATCTCCACGGTGCCGCAGCTGCTGATGGCCCTCGGCCTCGCCCATCTGCTCAACTACCGGCTGCGCGGCTCAATGTTCTTCCGGGTCGCGATCCTCACCCCGTACGCCACCTCGGTGGCGGCGGCGACCCTGGTCTTCGTCCTGCTCTTCGGCCGGGACTACGGGATGGTCAACTGGGTCCTGGGACTCCTCGGATCCGACGGTATCGACTGGCAGAACGGCACCTGGACCTCGCAGTTGGCGGTCTCCACGATCGTGATCTGGCGCTGGACGGGCTACAACGCGCTGATCTACCTGGCGGCGATGCAGGCGGTGCCGGGCGATCTGTACGAATCGGCGGCGCTGGACGGGGCCTCGCGGTGGCAGCAGTTCCGCCATGTCACGATCCCCTCGCTGCGGCCGACGATCCTGTTCACGGTGGTCGTCTCCACGATCGGGGCCACCCAGCTCTTCGGTGAGCCACTGCTGTTCAACGGGTCGGCGGGCGCCACCGGGGGCGCCGACCACCAGTACCAGACGCTCGGTCTGTATCTGTACGAGCAGGGCTGGGTCAATCTCCACCTCGGCCGGGCCTCCGCCATCGCCTGGACGATGTTCCTCATCCTGCTGCTGATCGGCGCCGTGAACTGGCTGATCGGGCGCCGGCTGCGGAAGAGCCGGTGAGGCCCGTGACGACGAAGCAGACGAAGAAGGAGGTGAGGGAGGGCCATGACCGCCACCGTGCCGTCCCGTCCGGCGGCTGACCCCACGACGGAGTCCGCACCGCGTCCCGCGGCCCCGGCCGGGCGTGCCCGCGGCCGCGGCCGGGCCGGGCGTCAGCTGCACGGCGGACCGGTGACCTACGCCGTGCTGATCCTGTTCACCGCGGGCTCGCTGTTCCCTCTGGTGTGGACGGCGATCGCCGCGTCCCGCACCAACACCCGGCTGGCCGGGACGCCACCGCCGTTCTGGTTCGGCGGCAACCTCGCCAGGAACCTCGACATCGCCTGGCACGACGCCGACATGGGCGCGGCGCTGCTCAACACGGCGATGGTGGCGGGGACGATCGCGGCCGGGACCGTGCTGTTCTCGACCGTCGCCGGGTTCGCCTTCGCCAAGCTGCGGTTCCGGTTCAAGAACGCGCTGCTGCTGCTCACCATCGGGACCATGATGGTGCCGCCGCAGCTGAGCGTGGTGCCGCTGTACATGACCATCGCCGAGCTGCGCTGGACCGACCAGCTCCAGGCGGTCATCCTGCCCACCCTGGTCAGCGCCTTCGGGGTGTTCTTCATGCGGCAGTACCTGCTCCAGGCGCTGCCGTCCGAACTGGTCGAGGCCGCCCGGATGGACGGGGCGGGCAGTCTGCGGATCATCTGGCACGTGGTCTTCCCGGCGGCCCGTCCGGCCATGGCCGTCCTGGGCATGCTCACCTTCGTCCAGGCGTGGAACGACTTCTTCTGGCCGGTCATCGCCCTCACCCAGAACGGCAGCCCGACCGTGCAGGTGGCCCTGACCGGTCTGGGCCGCGGATACGTCCCGGACCAGTCGGTGATCATGGCGGGTGCGCTGCTGGGCACCCTCCCGCTGCTGATCGCCTTCGTCCTCTTCGGCAAGCAGATCGTGGGCGGCATCATGCAGGGCGCCGTCAAGGGCTGAGCTCACGCCGTCCCACCCCACCCGACCCGTACGCAGGGGAGCGCTTCCATGACACTCGCCTTTCCGCCCGGATTCCTGTGGGGCGCGGCCACGGCCGCCTACCAGGTCGAGGGCGCCGCACAGCAGGACGGCCGCACCCCGTCCATCTGGGACACCTTCAGCCGCATCCCCGGGAAGGTGCTCGGCGGTGACACCGGCGACATCGCCGCCGACCACTACCACCGCTACCGCGAGGACGTCCGGCTGATGAGCGAGCTGCGGCTGGGCGCGTACCGCTTCTCGGTCTCCTGGTCCCGGATCCAGCCCACCGGGCGCGGCCCGGCCGTCCAGCGCGGGCTGGACTTCTACCGCTCGCTGGTGGACGAGCTGCTGACGGCGGGCATCCAGCCGGCCCTGACGCTCTACCACTGGGATCTGCCACAGGAGCTGGAGTCCCGGTTCCGCGGCGGCTCCGCGGCGGGCGGCGGCTGGCCGGAGCGGGAGACGGCCGAGCGGTTCGCCGAGTACGCCGGGATCGTGGCCGGGGCACTCGGTGACCGGGTGGACCTCTGGACCACCCTCAACGAGCCCTGGTGCAGCGCCTTCCTGGGCTACGGCTCGGGGGTGCACGCACCGGGGCGCTCCGAGCGGCTGGCCCCGCTGCGCGCCGCCCACCACCTCAACCTCGCCCACGGTCTGGCCGCCCAGGCGCTACGGGCCGCGCTGCCCGCCCGCGCCCGCATCGCCATCAGCCTCAATCCGGCGGTGGTGCGGCCGGTGACCGCGAGCCCGGCGGACGAGGACGCGCGACGGCGGATCGACGCGCTGGCCAACCGGATCTTCACCGGGCCGCTGCTGCGCGGCGCGTATCCGAAGGACCTGATCGAGGACACCCGGTCCATCACCGACTGGGACTTCGTCCACGACGGCGACCTGGCGGCCATCCGGCAGCCGCTGGACGCGCTGGGCCTCAACTACTACACCCCGTCCCTGGTCTCCGCCCCGGCCGCGGAGGAGCCCGCGCCGCGCCGTGACGGCCACGGGGCCGGTGACCACTCCCCCTGGCCCGGCTCCGAGCACGTCGCCTTCCACCAGCCGCCCGGCGAGCGCACCGAGATGGGCTGGTCGGTGGATCCCAGCGGGCTGTACGACCTGCTGATGCGCTGCACCCACGAGGCGCCGGGGGTGCCGCTGTACATCACGGAGAACGGCGCGGCCTACGACGACAAGCCGGACGCGGAGGGCCGGGTCCACGACCCGGAGCGGATCGACTACCTCCGGAGCCACCTGGCGGCGGCGCACCGGGCGCTGGCGGACGGCGCCGATCTGCGCGGCTATTTCCTGTGGTCCCTGATGGACAATTTCGAATGGGCGTACGGCTACAGCAAGCGTTTCGGCGCGGTGTACATCGACTATCCGTCCCAGGCCCGCATTCCGAAATCCAGCGCCCGCTGGTACGCGGCGGTGGCCGGGACGGGTGAGCTGCCGGAGGTATGACCCCCGTTCCGGACGGCCCGCCGGGGCGCCCCGCCGACCGAGCGGTTGTTCGATCCGTGCCCGGTTTTCCCGGACCATGCGAATGCCGCGTTTCTTCCCACGTTTCCTCCAACATTTCCGCCAAAGGGGCTAGCCGCGCCCGGCCGACGCGGGCGGGGCGCTGGAGGGACTGGTAAATCCGAAACATGAGTGATTCCCCGGGGCGCCGGCAGAGGGTCCGCGACGACGACTCCGCCCGGACCAAACGGGTCGGCAGGGGCGAGGCCCTCGCCGACTGGGCGGACGGGCGGGTGGGCCTCTTCTCGATGGCCAAGGCCAATCTGCGGAAGGTCTTCCCGGACCACTGGTCCTTCCTGATCGGTGAGATCGCCCTCTACACCTTCATCATCATCATTCTCACCGGTGTGTATCTGACCATGTTCTTCGAACCCTCGATGAACGAGGTCGTCTACCACGGCCGCTACACCCCGCTCCAGGGCATCCGGATGTCCGCGGCCTATGAGTCGACACTGGACATCAGCTTCGATGTACGCGGCGGTCTGCTGCTGCGGCAGCTGCACCACTGGGCGGCGATCCTGTTCATCGCGAGCATGCTCGTCCATATGATGCGCACGTTCTTCAACGGTGTGTTCCGCAAACCGCGTGAGATCAACTGGCTCTCCGGCGCCGGACTGCTGATCCTCGGCATGTTCGACGGTTTCATGGGCTATTCACTGCCCGACGATCTGCTCTCCGGGACCGGTCTGCGCTTCATGGAGGGCGCGATCCTCTCGGTGCCCATCGTGGGCACCTACATCTCGTTCTTCCTCTTCGGCGGACAATTCCCGGGCCATATCATCGTGCCGCGGCTGTTCACCGTGCACGTCCTGCTGATCCCGGGCATCATGCTGGGGCTGCTGGCGCTGCACATGATGCTGCTCGTCTACCACAAGCACTCGCACCATCCGGGGCCCGGCCGCAGGGACATGAACATCGTGGGTCCGCCGCTGTGGCCGGTCTACGTGGCCAAGTCCGGCGGGTTCTTCTTCCTGGTGTTCGCCATCACCGCCCTGATGTCGGCCATCGCCACGGTCAACCCGATCTGGTCCTACGGCCCCTACCGCCCCGACCAGGTGTCCACCGACGCCCAGCCCGACTGGTACATGGGCTTCTCCGAGGGGCTGATCCGGCTGATGCCCGGCTGGGAGATCAATCTCTGGGGCCACACCCTCGTCCTCGGGGTGTTCATCCCGCTGATGATCTTCCCGATGGTCCTGCTGGTGATCTGGCTCTATCCGTTCCTGGAGGCGTGGATCACCGGGGACAGACGCGAGCACCACCTCAATGAACGCCCGCGCAACGCCCCGACCCGCACCGCCTTCGGCGCCGCCTGGATCGCCCTGTACATCGTGCTGCTGATCGGCGGCGGCAACGACCTGGTCGCCACCCATTTCCACCTGTCGATCAACACCATCACCTGGGCCTGCCGGATCTCCTTCTTCGTGGCGCCGGTCGTGGTGTTCGTCATCACCAAACGGGTCTGTCTGGGACTCCAGCGGCGCGATCACGAGAAGGTGCTGCACGGCCGGGAGACCGGGGTCATCCAGCGGCTGCCGCACGGCGAGTTCACCGAGCTGCACGAGCCGCTGACACCGGCCGAGCGGTACACCCTGGTCTCGTTCGACCAGTACCGGCCGCTGGAACTGCCACCCGCGGTGGACCCGTCCGGGGTCGAGCGGAAGCTGACGTTCAAGGAGCGGCTGCGGGTGCGGCTCTCCCGTGCCTACTTCGGTGAGTACGGCCAGATCGCCAAGCCCACGCGCGAGGAGTTCGAGCGGCAGCGGGAGCACCATCCGTAGCCGGCCGGCCGCAGGGCGACGGCCCCCGGGACGTCCTTCCCGGGGGCCGTCGCCCTGCGGTGGGCCAGCCGGTCAGCCCCGGTACGCGCCGAGCGCCTTGGAGAACGCGAACTCCTTCTGCTCGACGGAGCTGCAGGTGGGCGACGCGGAGTTCTGCGGACCGCCCGGGCACGCCTTGTCACGGGTCGCGGACCACATGGACAGCCCGCCCAGTTTCCTGGACCGCGCGAAGTCGACCAGCTGCCGGGCGTCGTCCACCGTGAAGACCTCGGTGACCACGTCATTGACGCCGATCATCGGGGTCACCACGACGGTCCGCCAGGCGGCCCGGCCACTCAGCCCGATGGCACCCTTGAGCTGGCCCTGGGTCGCGGTGGCCGCCTCGATCGCGTACCGGCCCATATCGCCGTCGAAGGAGGCGCCGTAGTCCATCGCCATGATGTTGACGGCGGACACCTTCACACCGTTCTTCTTCGCGTCGGCGACCAGCTCGACGCCGTCCTGGGTGAGCCCGGTGGGCATCACCGGCAGGGTGAAGGAGACGTCCAGGCCCGGATGGCTCTTCTGGAGGGCGGCGATGGCCCGGGCGCGGCGGGTGTTGGCGGCGGTGTCCGGCAGCGCGGCGCCCTCGATGTCGAAGTCCACCTTGGTGAGCTCGAAGGTGTCCACGGCCTTGGCGTACGCCGCGGTGAGCTGGTCGGCCGAGGTGCAGGCCAGGCCCAGTTCGGAGCCGGAGGCGCCGCCGAAGGAGACCCGGACGTCACCACCGGCCTTGCGCAGCGCGCCTATCTGGCGGGCCACGGCGTCGCTGCCGAGGTCGATGGCCCCGCCCCACTTGGGCGTACAGCCGCCGCCCGAGGTGATGAAGGCGAGGCTGAACTCCTTGACACCGGTCTTCTTCGCCGCGCCCACCAGGTCGAAGGCGGGCGAGAGCGAGGTGTCGACATACGGGGCGAAGCCCGCGCCCGCCCGCGGGGTCCTCTTGCCTTGCTTCCCCTTCTTGCCCTTCGCGGCCTTCTTCGTGACGCCTTGGTGCGCGCTCTTCGTGGCGCCCTTGACCGCGGAGTGCTTCTTCTCGGCGGCCGTTCCGGCGTTCGCCGCACCGCTGAGCGCGAACGCCGCGCAGCCCGCCACCGCGGCGGCGGCCACCGCGCCGATCACCTTGCTGGTCCGGCTCACCCTGCGACGGTGCGTAGTGCTCATCAGATGCCTGCCTTCGGCGTACGGGGGTGGGGGTGGTGGTGCGGGGCAGCACGCTAGCGGGGCGGAACGCGGCGAATCCCCCTTCCCGGACACCGGGCACGCTTCTTATGACGCCCTTAAGGAGGCCATCGGGGGTGATTAAGCCGGGCTCCGGGTCCCCTGCCCCCGCCGGAACGTCGCCGCGCCGTGTCAGCCTCGGGGCAGCCGCGAGGTCAGCCGCCCGGTGAGGGAGCGCGCCTTCAGCCGGGTTCTGCGGCGGCTGCCGCGCCGTGCGCCCCGCCCCGTCCCGTCCTCGCGCAGCGAGAGCCACACCCGCACCTCGGTACCGCCCAGCACCGAACGCCCGATGCGCAGATCACCACCGGTGGACTCGGCGACCCGGCGCACGATGTCGAGCCCGAGCCCGGTCGAACCGGGTCCGCCGTCACCGTGGCCGCGGCGCAGCGCCTCCTCCGGGTCCGCGATCCCCGGCCCCGCGTCGGAGACCAGCACGATCACACTGTCCTCGCCGTTGTGGACGTCCATGGCGAACGCGGTGCCCTCGGGGGTGTGCCGGAAGACGTTGCCGAGCAGCGCGTCGAGGGCGGCGGCGAGTTCGGGGCGGGCGACCGGGACCCGTACGGTGCGGTCCACCCCGGCCAGCCGTACGGTGCGGTCCTGGTCCTCGGCGAGCGCGGACCAGAAGTCCATCCGCTCCCGGATCACCTCGGAGACATCGCAGCCGGAGGGGACCTGGGTCTTCTGCTGCCGCGCGGTGCGGATGATCTGGTCCACCTCGCGCTCCAGCTGGGCGACGGCGGCCCGGGTCTGGTCGGCGGCCGGTCCGTCGCCGAGCGAGGCCGCGTTGAGCCGCAGCACGGTGAGCGGGGTGCGCAGCCGGTGGGAGAGGTCGGCGGCCAGCTCACGCTCCCCGGCCAGCAGCTGGACCACCCGGTCGGCCATGGAGTTGAACGCCACGGCCGCGGAGCGCAGTTCGGCCGGCCCCTCCTCGGGGACCCGCACCCCCAGCTCCCCCTGGCCCAGGTCGTGGGCGGCCCCGGCGAGCCGTTCCGCCGGGCGCACCAGCCGGGTGCCCAGCCGGTCGGCGGTGGCCACGGCACCGACGATGAGGGCGACGCCGACCCCGGCCAGCACCAGCCAGGAGGTGGTGACCCCACTGGTGACCGTGGCGCGCGGCACGAACACCTCCACCACGGCGACCTGAGCGGTGCTCAGCGCGGTGGGCTGGAGCAGGGTGTAGCCACCGGGCACCTCGGAGACCGAGGACCGGCCCAGCTTGCGGGCGGTGGCCACCTCGCTCCGGTCGGCCCGGGTCCTGCCGAGGTCGTACCCGCTGCCGCGGCTGCCCGGCACATCGGGGACGTGGACCGCCATCCGGCCGTCCCCGCCCGCCTGGGTGCTGGCCACGGCGCGCTGGAGCCGGGCCCGTTCGGTGGTGATGGCCAGGGCCGGACCGATCTGGGCGGCCTGCCGTTCGGCGTCCGCGAACGCCCGGTCGCGGGCCAGCTCCTTGACGACGAGGCCGAGCGGTACGGCGAAGGCGACCACGACCATGGCGGTGACGGCCAGGCAGACCTTGACCAGGGCCCATCTCACCGGTGCTCCCGGCGCTCCCGGTACTCCCCGCTCTGCACCGGGGGTTCCAGTTTCACCCCGACACCGCGCAAGGTGTGCAGATAGCGGGGGCGGGCCGCGGTCTCGCCCAGTTTCCGGCGCAGCCAGGACAGATGGACGTCGATGGTCTGGTCGTCGCCGTAGGACTGCTGCCAGACCTCGGCCAGCAGTTCCTTGCGGGGCACCACGACGCCGGGGCGTCCGGCGAGGAAGGCCAGCAGGTCGAACTCGCGCCGGGTGAGGTCGAGTCCGGCCCCGTCCAGGGCGGCCTGACGGCGCATCGGATCGACGGTGAGGCCGCCGACCCGCAGCACCCCCGAGGGCGGGGTCTCCCCGGCGGCGGCGGAGCGGGAACGGCGCAGCACGGCGGACATCCGGGCCGAGAGGTGGGCCACCGAGAAGGGTTTGACGAGGTAGTCGTCGGCACCGTCGTTGAGCAGCCGGACGATCTCCGCCTCGTCGTCCCGCGCGGTCGCCACGATGACCGGGACATCGGTGATCCCGCGCAGCATCTTGAGCGCCTCGGCACCGTCCAGGTCGGGCAGGCCGAGGTCCAGGATGACGACGTCGAATCCGATCTGCGCCACCTCTCGCAGCGCCTCCAGGGCGGTCCCCACGCTGCGGACGGTATGGGACGCCTCGGTCAGCTGCCGGATGAGGGCCGACCGCACGAACTGGTCGTCCTCGACGACGAGCACACTTGCCATGAGCGGCACCGTACGCCATCCGGGTGAGGCAGGATGGGGGAATGCAACGAGGTCTGGTCCAATGCCTGGCGTGGGTGCTGGCCACGGGAGCCGCGGTCGCGCTGTCCTGGTTCGGCGTGCGCACGGTGCTGACCGGCACGGCCTACGATCCGCCGCGCGCGCTCACGATCGCGGACGACGGCCGGTCGGCGGCACAGGAGCGTTCCTCCTCGACCCACCAGCCCGCTCCGCCCCCGGAGTCGGCGGACGCGCGGCCCTCGTCGCCGTCACCCGACCGCTCCCCGAAGCCGCCGTCGCGCGGTACCGGAACGGGTCCCACGGCGCGGCCGACGAAGGAGTCGAAGCCGGAGGCGGGCGGGAACGTCCGCAGCTATCCGGTGCGGGGCGGCCGGGTCGTCTTCGACATCCGTGACTCCTGGGCGGATCTGGTGTCGGCCACCCCGGACAGCGGCTGGCGGATGCAGGTGTGGAAGCAGACGCAGTGGATCCGGGTGGACTTCGTCTCGGGTACGGACACCACCTCGGTCTACTGCACCTGGCACGACGGTCCCCCCAAGGTGCGGGTGGACGAGCCCTGACCGGTGCCACGGCTGCCTTTCGCGGCCTCCGCGTCAGTCGAAGACCTCGGGCGGCGGGGCCGGGGACGGTGCCGCGGTGGCGTCGGTGACGGGGACCGCGCCACCGGTGAAGTCCTGGAGTGGACGGCCGTGTTCGACCCGGGCGGGGTGCGGATCGCTCGCGGCCCGGCGGGTGAGCTCGGCCAGCGGCAGTGCGCGGTCGGCGGCGAGCAGCACCGCGTTCCCGAAGCGGCGGCCGCGCAGCACGGCGGGGTCCGCGGTCAGACACACCTCGGGGAACACCGCGCGGGTGGTGGCGATCTGGGCCCGCAGATGGGCCAGCGGGGGCCCGTCGGCGACATTGGCGGCATAGCTCCCGCCGGGCCGCAGCACCCGCCGCACCTCGCCGAGGAACTCCACACTGGTCAGATGGGCGGGGGTACGGCCACCGCCGAAGACGTCCGCGATGATCAGGTCGGCCCAGCCGTCGGGGATCCTGGCCAGCCCCGCGCGGGCGTCGGTGGAGCGCACCCGTATCCGGTCGCCGGGATCCAGCGGCAGCTCCCGCCGGACGAACTGGACGAGCGGGGCGTCGATCTCGACGACCTGCTGGGTGGAGCGGGGGCGGGTGGCCGCGATGTAACGGGCGAGGGTGAAGGCGCCGCCGCCGAGGTGGACCGCGTGCAGCGGACGGCCGGGCGGCGCGGCGAGATCGGCGATGTGGCCGAACCGGCGCTGGTACTCGAAGCCGAGGCGGGCCGGGTCGTCGAGGTCCACATGTGACTGCGGCTTGCCGTCCAGCAGCAGGGTGAAGGCGCGCGGGTGGTCGCGGTCCGGCACCAGCTCGGCGAGCCCCCCGTCCACGGGTGCCGCGGCCGGCTCCGGGGTGCGTCCCCGGCCCGCTCCGCGCCCGTGCGCCGCTCGCTTGTGTGTGCCTTTCGCCATGGACCCCAGTATGCGTCCGGCCACCGACAGCGGCCGCGGACGGTCACCGGCGCCCAGGAATCACGCCTGGGGGATCAGGCCCGGGAATCACGCCCGGGAATCACCGGGGCGTCGCCGTGCTCACTGGCAGCGGTCGACGGCCTCGATGGTGCGGGCCGCCTCACCGAGCGCCGCGCGCAGTTCCACCGGGTCGGTGGCCACCGTGTACGCGGCGTCCGGCGGCACCAGCCAGCCGGTGCCGATGCCCGGGGGCTCGTCCGGCGCGCGGGGCGGCGGCGCCCCGGTCGCCGGATCACCTCCCGGACCTGAGCCGGGCCCGGCGCTTATCCGGATACCGCGCCCGGAGGTCTGGGTGCAGGCGCTGCCCGGCAGATCCCAGCCGTCCGCGGTACCCGGCGGCACCAGGAAGCCGAGGGTGTCGCAGGCGGTGTCATGCAGGACGGGACCGAGTCCGTCGCACGCGCGGCGCAGGATGTCCACCGCCTCCAGCCCCTGCCGGGCGGGCACGGTGACCAGATCGCAGTCCTGGCGCGGGGGATGGTGATGGTGAGCGGTGCGCGGGGGATGCTGGGCAGTCGTCCGTGAGCGGCTGATGTCCACTCCGGCCTCCCTCTTCATCGGGTTGCAAGGGGTTCAACGCCCGGACGGTGTCAACGGCTACGGCCGAATGCCGCCGTAAAGGATGGCAGTTCATGGCAGATCGTGGGTGACATGTCCTGTTTGCTGGAATTCTCCCAATGGTGGGAATCTCCCAGCCGGTACGGTTCTCCCCCCGCCCACCTGGCAGTACCCAAGGGAGAGGCTGCACATGACGCCGCTTCCAGACCTTCCGCCGCCCCGGCCGAACGACGCGTTCCGGCGGCTGCGGGGCCCGCTCTCCGCCGCCGAGTTCGCGGCCTCCGTGCGCCGCGCCGCCCGGGAGATCGGCGAACAGGTCTCCTGCGACGCCCGCTACATCGGCCGGGTCGAGTCCGGGGCGATCCGCTGCCCCAACTACGCCTACGAGCGCGTCTTCCGCCATATGTTCCCCGGCCGCTCGCTGACCGATCTGGGCTTCGCCTCCCGGGAGTCGGTCCGCGGCCACGGCGCCCGCCACGGCGCGGGCACCGTCCCCGTGCCCGCACCCGGGGCGGGGGCGTCCGTCGACGTCTTCGAGGAGAGCGAACTGCTACGCCGTGCCTTCATGACCAGTGGGGCGGCGGCCGCCGCCGTGGCCGCGACCCCGCTCGTCCCCCCGCCCCGGCGGTCCGGGCGCCGGGTGGGCGAGGCGGAGGCCGCCGCCGTGGAGGAAGCCGTGCGCCGGATCCGGGTCCTGGACGACCGGCACGGCGCGGACACCCTCTACAGCCACACCGCCAAACCGCTGAGCGCCGCCTACGCCCTGCTCGACGCGGGCGGCTACAGCCGCTCGGTCGCCGCGCGGCTCTACGCGGGCGCCGGTGAACTGGCCATCTCGGTGGGCTGGCTGGCCCATGACTCCGGCCGCCTCTCGGACGCCCGCTCGCACTACGCCGAGGCGCTGGCCACCGCGCGGGTCAGCGGTGACGCCGCCCTGGAGGCCCACGCCTTCTGCAACACCGCCTTCCTGGCGCGCGACGCGGGCCGCCCCCGCGAGGCGGTCCGGGCCGCCCAGGCCGCCCAGCGGGTCGCCGAACGGCTCTCCTCGCCGCGGCTGCTGTCCCTGCTGGCGCTGCGCGAGGCGGGTGGCTGGGCCTGGCTCGGCGACCGCGGCGGCTGTGAGACGGCCCTGCTGCGCGCCCAGACCCTGTTCGGCCGCGGCGCCTCGGACGCGGACCCCGAGTGGATGAGCTTCTACGGTGAGGCGGAGCTGGAGGGGCTGGAGGCCCAGTGCTGGTCCGCACTGGGCGACTGGGGGCGCGCCGTCGACCACGCGCGCCGCGCGGTCGCGCTCCAGGACCCCCATTTCACCCGCAACATCGCGCTGTTCACCACCGAGCTGGCGGGCGATCTCGCACAGCAGGGCGCGCCGGACGAGGCCGCCGCCGCGGCGGGCCGCGCCCTGCGGCTGATGGACCAGGTCACCTCGTCCCGGATCCGCCGCATGCTCGACGAGACCGCCCGGCGGCTCCGCCCCCACGGCGGCGAGGTCCCGGTCGCGGACTTCCTCGACCGCTATGAGACGGCCGCCCACCGGGTGTGACATGCCGCACGGGACCCGGAATCGCCGACGCCGGCCCCGGACCGGCCTGCCCGGCACGCCCGGGGCCGGGCACCCGCCCGCGGACGGCACCTGATCCGTCCGTTCCCACCGGACGCGGCGGCGCCCGGTGGTCCCGCCCCCGCCCCTCGCCGGTGGGCGGCTCCTGGAGACCCCGGGGTGCCCGCGACCGCCCGGAACGACGCGACCACCACGACACGACGCGGACCCGGGCCCCGCGCGACGCCACGCCCCCGCCCGCCGGAGGCGGCACCGCGGGCCGTCGGGCGGCCGCGGCCGGGCGGGGGTCGGCTGCGCGCGGCGACAACCGACATCCGGTGGAGCGGGCGGCCACGGCCGGACGGGGGTCAGGCCAGATGACCCGTGTCGTTCCAGCGCTCCAGGGCCGGTTCGCCGTACGCCCAGCCCAGGATCGACAGCGATGTCGGGTCCAGCCGGATCCGGGACGCGAAGGAGATGTCGTAACCGAGCCAGCGCGCGGCCAGGGTGCGCAGGATGTGACCGTGCGCGAAGACCAGCACATCGCGGTCGGCCGCGAGCGCCCACGCCACCACCTGGTCGGCGCGGGCCGCGATCGCCTCGCGCGCCTCGCCCTCCGGGACGCCGTCGCGCCAGATCAGCCAGTCCGGCCGGGACGCCTTGATCTCGGCCGGGGTCAGCCCCTCGTAGGCTCCGTAGTCCCACTCCAGCAGCGCGTCCCACTCCTGGGCCCGGTCCCCGAAGCCCGCCAGCTCACAGGTCTCCCTGGCGCGCGAGAGCGGGCTGGTGCGGACCTCGGCCTCCGGCAGTCCGGCCCACGGCGCGCGGTGCAGCCGCTCACCGAGCAGCTTGGCGCCGCGCCGCCCCTCGTCGAGCAGCGGGATGTCGGTGCGGCCGGTGTGCTTCCCGAGCAGCGACCACTCCGTCTGTCCGTGCCGGGCCAGGAGGATGCGGGGTGGCTGTGTCGCCATGGGGGTGCCTTTCAGCGGTTGGACCACCGCGGCGCGCCGCCGTGCCCCGTCGCACACCGCCGCCCGCGGACCGATGCGAACGCGGGTGCGGACCGCGCACGGTCCGCCGCCCCCCATCATCGCTCACGCGTTCTGGAGGCAACCCGCGGGGCGATCCCGGCGTCTTCCCCTTCGCGCATCTGTCGGCCGGGGGGACCGGCGACGGGCGTCCCCGCCGTCACCGGGGCATTCCGGGGGCGGTGCGCGGGGCGCTCCGCCTACACCGTACGGTTGGCCGAGCGCCTTGTTGTGGTCGCCTGATATTTGGGAGAGCGCCCGGATGCCCCTTACCGCTACCGCGCCCCGTGCCGGGGCATCACAGGGCGGTCGGCCCCGTTGGTGGACCGAACTGCCGCTGATAGCCGTGGTGTACGCCGCGTATTCGGCAGGTCGTCTGCTGGCCCGCGGTGATGTGTCCACGGCGGTGGACCACGGTCTGGCCATCCTCCGCTTCGAACAGCGTTTCCACCTGGACTTCGAGTCGCCGCTGAACGACATCTTCACCGCGCACGCCGCGATCGGCATACCGGCGGACTTCGCCTACGCCTCGCTGCACTACGTGGCGACCCCCGCGGTCCTGGTGTGGATGTGGAAGCGCCGCAAGGCGTCCGACTACCGCTTCCTGCGCACCTGGCTGCTGGTCTCCACGCTCATCGGGCTGATCGGCTTCACCCTGCTGCCCACTTGCCCGCCCCGGCTGCTGGACGGCGGACACGGCTTCGTGGACACCATGGCCCAGTACGGCTCGTACGGCTGGTGGGGCGGTGAGGCGAGCGCGCCGCGCGGGCTCGGCGGGCTGACCAACCAGTACGCGGCGATGCCCAGTCTCCATGTGGGCTGGGCGCTGTGGTGCGGAGTGGCGCTGTGGCGGCACGGCCGCGCCACATGGGCCAAGGCGCTCGCGGTCCTCTACCCGCTGACCATCACGATCGTGGTGATGGGCACCGCCAACCACTACTTCCTGGACGCCGCCGCCGGTGCGGCCGTCATGGGGGTCGGCGCGCTGCTCGCCAAGCCCGCGCTGCGCCTGGCCGACCGGCTGTTCGCCCGGTTCCGCCCGGCCGGGGAGGCCGTTCCGCAGACCGCCCGGCCGGCGGGCGCGGCCACCGGAAACCCCGGTGCGGCCACGAATGTCAGTGACAAGTGCGAGACTGCGGCGCGTGAACGGGAACGGATCCCCCGACAGCAGAGCAGGGGCGCGGACAGGGAACGCAACCACGGCGCGGCAGGAGCCGGTGCCGCGGCCGAGACCGACGACAGCACTGCGGCAGCGGCTCGCTGAGCTGCGCGGTCCGCGGACCGTTCCCCATCCGATGGACGCCCGCGCCCTGGCGGCGCTGGCCGCCAACCCCGGCTGCCGTCGCCGTGCCCTGCTGGACGGCGCCGGGATCGACAAGGGCGCGCTCGCGCGGGCGCTGGGCTCCCCGGCCTCCTTCGGACAGTCCCAGTTCGCGATCCAGCGCGGCCATTCCTTCGAGGCGCGGGTCACCGCCGACCGCGGTGAGGCACTGGTCCGGCTGCTGCACGAGCGGCTGCGGGACGGCTCGCCCGCACCCGCTCCGGGCGGCGTGGACGCCCCCGATCTGACCGCCGCGGGCCCCCAGGGCCGCACCGCGCGGACGGCCCTGGCGCTGCGCGAGGCCACCGCGGCGGGGCGGTGGGCGCTGCTGGACCACCCGATGGTCAGCCTGGACGTGGCGGGCTCCCCCGCCTTCCTGGAGCCGGACGCGATCGTGGTGCACCCCGACGGCTCCTGGTCGGTCGTCGAGATCAAGTCCTTCCCGATGGTCGACGGCTCGGCGGACCCGGCCAAGGTGGGCGCCGCCGCCCGGCAGTCCGCGGTGTACGCGCTGGCCCTGGAGCGGGTCGCGGCGCGGGTCGGCGAGCTCAAGCCGGACGGCGGGGGCACGGCGCGGACCGCCCGGGTGCGCCACCAGGTGCTGCTGGTGTGCCCCAAGGACTTCTCCAACCTGCCGACGGCCGAACTGGTCGATGTGCGCAAGCAGCTGTCCGTCACCCGGCGGCAGCTCACCCGGCTGACCCGGATCGAGGACATCGCCGCCGCCCTCCCCGAGGGCACCACGTTCGACCTGCGGCTGACGGACGACGGCCGTACCGCGACCCGCCCGGTCGACGAGCTGACCGCCGCCGTGGACGCGGTGGACGCGGCCTACGCCCCGGAGTGCCTGGCCGCGTGCGAGCTGGCGGTCCACTGCCGGGCGCGGTCCCGGGGCGCGGGCGCCGTGGAGTCGCTGGGCCGCGGGGTGCGGGGCGAGCTGGGCGGGCTGACCACGGTGGAGGCCGTGCTGGCCGCCGCCCTCGAGACCGACGCCGGGCCCACCGGCGATCCGGCGGTGGACGCCCTGCGCCGGGCGGCGGCCCTGCGCGCCGAGGCGCTCGCCGCGCCCGGGGCGGCGGTATGTCGCTGATCACCACCCTGGCCCGGATGGAAGCCGTCCGGGACGGGCGGGCGCGGCCGGTCGCCACCGTGCGCCACCGCCATCTGTCCGACCGTCCGCTGGCGTTCGTCCCGCTGACCACCGCCGGTGAGGCGGGCGCGCCCCTGGGGGCGCTGGTGGGCACCGACCGGGACGCGCCGCGGCTGCTGGTCGTCCCCCAGCCGCGCAACCGTGACCTGCGGTTCGCCTTCCTCGCCGAGCTGGCCGAGGAGACGCTGCCGTACCTGGACTCCTACGCCGACGCCGTGGAGCTGGAGGAGCGCAAGGAGACCGATCCGGAGACCGGCAAGAAGGTGCCGGTCCAGGTGGAGCTGTGCGCGGACGCCCCGCAGCTGCTGGTGCCCAGCGCGGCGGGCGTGGCCTTCGTCCGGCTGCTGGGCCGCTCGATGCGGTTCCGGCGGACGGCCGACCAGGACCCGGACACGCCCTACCCCGCGCCCGCGCGGGTACCGCTGCTCGGCCGCTGGCTGACGCACTACGGCGAGCGGTCCCGGGTGCCGGGGTCGAGTCTGCTGCTGTCGCTGACCGAGCTGCTGGGCCGCCACTGGGCGACCGGCCAGAGCAATCTGGAGGACCAGCACCTGGGCTCGCTGCTGGCCTGGATCGACCCCCCGGCGGGGGTCACCGGACCGGAGGCCGCGCTGCGGGCGGAGTCCGCGCGGGACGCCGACGGCCAGTTGCTGTGCCCGCCCGCGGGCCCTGCCACCGACCCGGCCTTCGACAACAAGCTGCTGGCCCCGGCCATCGCCCGCTACGACGCGGCGCGCGCGGAGGCCGGCGGTGGCGTGGCCGGGGGCGAGGCCCGGCTGCGGCTCGCAGAGAACGGACTGCGTGAGCTGATCGCGTCCCAGCTGCGGCCCACCTGGGACGCGCTCTGGCACGGTGTGGACCTGCTGCGCGAGCTGCCGCCGGGCGAGCGGGTGGCGGAGCGCTGGAAGCGGGACCGCTGGTCGTTCACCGGCCACCGGGACCGGGTCCGCGCGGGCGAACCGCCGCAGCCCAAGCGGGACGACGCGGTGACCGCGGCGCAGAAGCTGGCCGCGCGGGAGACCGCGCAGGCACAGCTGGAGGCCCAGGAGGCGCTGGACGACCCGCTGGTGATGGCGGGGCGCCGGCTGGCCGGGGAGGCGTTCGCGGGCGAGGTCACCGAGGTGGAGATGGCCTGGTCGGAGGCGAAGGTGCCCCGGCCGCGGCCCCTGGTCACGGTGGTCACCGAGGACCGTCCGCATCTGGCCGAGCAGGTCAAGCTGTACCGGGTGATGGCCGACGGCCGGACGCAGACCGGGGAGTTCGCGGGCGCGCACGCGCCGGGTGCCCTGGTGGTGCGGCTGACCGGCGGGATGGGGCGCGGCAAGACCCCGGAACCGGGTTCGGTGCCCGAGCCGGGTGACCGGACGTGCTGGACGCTGTTCGAGCACGCGCCGCGCGGCGGCCCGGAGCTGCCCGACGCGGAGAGCACCCCGTGGACCCACGGCGGTCCGCCGGAGGCCGTGACGCCCGGCCCCGCGCCCGACCCGGTGACCGAGGAGGACTATCTGTGACCGGCACGGACTGTGTCGACGGTGGCCCGGGGACGGCCGGGGGGTTGCACGGGGACGGGCCGTTCGACCCGTCGGCCGCCGCGGCCCGCGCGACCGACGCGATCCTGCGCGACACCCTGCACGGCGCCCACCGCGGGGTGGTGGTCGACTCCCCGCCCGGCGCGGGCAAGTCGACGCTGGTGGTGCGGGCGGCGCGGGAGCTGGCCGCCGCCGGGCGGCCGCTGATGGTGGTCGCGCAGACCAACGCCCAGGTGGACGATCTGGTGGACCGGCTGGCCACCGCCGATCCGGACCTTCCGGTGGGGCGGCTGCACAGCAGCGATCCGCACCCCTACGACCCGGTGCTCGACGAGCATCCGTCGGTGCGCGCCTCGGCGAAGGTCGCGGATCTCGCCGGGCTGGACGTCGTGGTGTCCACCGCCGCCAAGTGGGCGCACATCAAGAATGTGGAGCCGTGGCGGCACGCGATCGTCGACGAGGCGTACCAGATGCGCTCCGACGCGCTGCTGGCCGTCGCCGGGCTCTTCGAACGGGCGCTGTTCGTCGGTGACCCCGGGCAGCTGGACCCGTTCAGCGTGGTCGGCGCGGACCAGTGGGCGGGGCTGTCGTACGACCCGTCGGCGAGCGCGGTGACCACGCTGCTCGCGCACAACCCGACGCTTCCGCAGCACCGGCTGCCGGTGTCCTGGCGGCTGCCCGCCTCGGCGGCGCCGCTGGTCTCGGACGCCTTCTACCCGTACACCCCGTTCCGCAGCGGTACCGGCCACGGTGAGCGGCGGCTGAGCTTCGGGGTCGCCTCGGACGGCTCGGGGCCGGACCGGGTGCTGGACGAGGCGGCCGTCTCGGGCTGGGGGCTGCTGGAGCTGCCCGCGCGCCGCACCCCGCGCACCGACCCGGAGGCGGTGACGGCCGTCGCCCAGGTGGTGCGGCGGCTGCTGGACCGGGGCGGCGCCTCGGTCAGCGAGCGCTCGGCGGAGCCGGTGCCGCTCACCGCGGACCGGATCGCGGTCGGCACCGCGCACCGGGACCAGGCGGCGGCGGTACGGGCGGCGCTCGGCGGGCTCGGGGTCCGCGGCGTCACCGTCGACACCGCCAACCGCCTCCAAGGGCGTGAGTTCGATGTGACGGTGGTCCTGCACCCGCTGTCCGGGCGGCCGGACGCCACCGCCTTCCACCTGGAGACCGGGCGGCTGTGCGTCCTCGCCTCCCGGCACCGGCACGCCTGTGTGGTGGTCTGCCGTGCGGGGGTGGCCGAGCTGCTGGACGAGCACCCGTCCACCGAGCCGGTCCAGCTGGGCGTCACGGTGAAGTTCCCGGACGGCTGGGAGGCCAACCACGCGGTACTGTCCCATCTCTCCGAGCACCGGGTGCCCTGGCGGCCATAGGCCCTGTCCGGATCCCGACGCCGGACCGCCCGGCCCCTTGACCCGCCCTCCCGGGCCGGCCGGGGGGCGTGCCGGAGCGGTCCGGGGAGGCGCCGATCCACGGCTTCTGCCCGCCGCATGGTTCACGGGGCGGCGGGGTGGGGAGAGAAACCCTGGTCGGCGGCGTACGGCGGGGGCGCTCTTGCCCCGCGCGCGACAATGGAGAGCGGGAAGCACCGCGAACCGACCGTGTCTCACGACCCAGGAGGAGCGATCACATGCCCGAGCCGGATCCGGCTCAAGGCCCGCACGGCGCCGCGCCCCGGCGGCTGAAACCCGCACCGTTGCTCTTCGAGCCGGCGGCCGCCGTCAAGGACGAGGCGCACTTCTTCGACCTGGAGTCCATCGAGGACCCGCGGGAGCTGCTGGCCCGCTCCACCGAGCTGGTACTGGCGTTCCGCGCGGCGACCGACCGTGCCATGGAGTTCCAGGCGATGGCCGCCGCCCAGCTCGCCGACCCGCGGCGGTTCGACCGGCTGACCCCGGCCGTGATCGCCGAGCGGGCGGAGTGGACCGAGGACTACGCGAAGAAGATGGTCGAGTTCGGCCGGGAGCTGATGCGGGGCGGCGACCCGTCGGACTGACGGTTGTGGCATCCGTGGTGAAGGAGGGGTGGCTGATGTGCGGGTTGTGCCCCGCGGTGCGGAGGGGACGTCGGTCCCGGTGCCGCGATCACAAGCCGGGGGCATATGCGGGCGGAAGGTACTCCATCCCGCGCCGCCGTGTCCCGGTTTTGACTCATCCCCCTACGCCGTCCGTACCGACGGTAAAGGTAGAAACATGAGCAGATGGCCTCGGGAAATCCAGCACACCGCCGCGTTCGTCACCCCGGCGGGCGCGGACTGGCTCGCTTCGGCCAGCCACTCCCCCCGCGATGTGCACGCCCTGTGGGCCCGGCATCCGTCCGCGTCCGTGGCCCTGCCCTGCGGTACGGCCTTCGACGTGGTGAGCATGGACGCGCTCTTCGGCCGCCGGGTGGTGAGCCGGTTATGGACGGACGGCCCGGGTACCGGCCCGGTGGCCGCCCAGGGGGGCCGCGTCATGCTCTTCGCCACCCCGGGCGCGGCCCAGCGGCTGCCCGCACTGCTCGGCTGGGAGGAGTGGGGCGCCGCCGCTCCCCCGCTGCTCTGCTACGGCTGGGGCGACGCGGTGACCGTTCCGCCGCTGTTCCCCCCGGAGCCCCCCGCGGCCGAGCCCTCCGGGGACACCGGGGCGGCGCCGTCCCCGCGCTGGCTGGTGGCCCCGGATGTGCGCAACCCCTGGCTGCCCGGTCCCGAGGTGCTGCTGTGGGCATGTGTCCGGGCCGCCCGCGCGGGTGGTGCCGATCTCACCGCCACCACCCCTGTGACCAGCACTCCCGCCGTTTTCCCGGGCTGAGGGATATCGATTTTCACCCAGCCCGACCAGGGTGCTAAGGTCTTCTACGTCAGCAGGCGCCGCTAGCTCAGTTGGTTAGAGCAGCTGACTCTTAATCAGCGGGTCCGGGGTTCGAGTCCCTGGCGGCGCACAGACATGTGTGAGGCCCCTCACTTCGGTGGGGGGCCTTTCGCATGCCCGTTGCGCATGCCCAGGAGCAGCGGCGCGGTCATGACTCATCGGCACGGCGACGGCCGTCCCGGTCGGTGGCGGAACGGTCCGCCCGGCCCCGGTCCGGGTCCGTCAGCCGGGTCACCATGCCCACCGCCTCGTCCGGCCCCGGCATCCCCAGCGCCTCCCGCCGCAGGGTGCGCGCCGCGGCGGCGTACGAGGGCTGCTCCAGCAGCGCGAACAGATGGCGGGCCAGCCGCGCCCCGGCCGCCGCGGACGTCCTCGGCGAACCGTCGAGGTGATCGGCGGGCACCAGCGTCCCGGCGCCCACCCGCGCCAGCCGCGCCCCGTTGAGCTGCTGTTCGAGCCGGGGCGCCACCACCAACTGCGGCACCCCGGCGAGCGTCGCGGCCATCAGGGTCGTACCGCCGCCGGGGTGGAGCACCGCGCCGCAGCCGGGCAGCACCCGGTGCAGCGGTCCGGCGGGCGGCCGCCCCTCGGCGGCACTGCCCACCCGCACCACCTCCACGCCCCGTGACTCGGCCACCCGCAGCGCGGCCCGCACTGCCTCCGGCGGACCCGCGGCGTCGTCCCAGACCGCGCAGACGCGCACCGGCCCGGACCGCATCGGGCGGTACGGAGGACGGCCGGGGGGCACGGGCGCGGCCCGGGGCCGGGGCGGGGCGGGCGACGTCCGGGGCGCCGCGTACGGCGGGTCGGCCGGGAGATCGACGGGGACGAAGCGCACCGGCAGCCGCCGGGACCGCGAGGGCAGCGCCAGGCTCGGGGGACACGGATCCAGCCACAGATCGGGTTCCCGCTCCGGGTCCGCCCCGTAACGGCGCATCAGGCGGGAGTAACCGGGCAGCGGCGGTCCCTCCAGCCGGTGCCGCTCCAGCCGCACCACGGCGGTACTGCCCCAGAGTTGGCCCACCGCGGGCACCCCCAGCGCCGCCGCGGCCACCGTGCCCGCGTAGGCGCTGGCGTCATGCACCACCAGATCGGGCTGCCAGCAGCGGGCGAAGGCCACCAGACCCTGGGCCATCCCCTCGGCGATCCGCACCTGCCGGTCGCCGAACGCCCGCAGCACACCGTGCTGTTCGGGGCTGAGCACGGCGGGCCGCACCGGCCAGTCCGCGGGCCAGTGCCCGGCCGGACGGCGCGCGGCCGCCGCCACCCTGACCGCGGCCGGGGGCAGCGAACCGACCGGGACCGGGACCAGACCGGTCCGGGCGACGGCCGCCGCACAGCCGGACGGCACCGCGAACCGCACCTGGTGACCGGCGGCCAGCAGGGAACGGGCCAGCGGCACCAGGGGAACGAGATGGGCCCCGGAGGCCCAGGTGGTGAAGAGGACGCGCACAGTCTCCTCCGGGATGTCGAGCGAGGCCGGACCGGTCGGTCCGGCGCCGGGTGGCCGCCCGCCGGGTGGGTCTCGGGCCGGATCCGTCAGCGGGCCCCCGCGACCGTGAGCGTCTGGCCGCCGACGGCGGCGTTGGCGGCCGAGCAGAGGAACAGCAGCACCCGGGCGACGTCCTCGGGGGCGCTCGCCTCCCCGGCCGCGGTGGGGCCCGCGCAGACGGCGTTGACCAGGACCCCGTCGACGCCCGCGCCGCCCTCGGTCAGTGCGCGCGCCAGACCGTGCAGCCCGGCCTTCGCCACCCCGTGGAACTCGCCGCCGTGCCCGGCGACGAGCGCGGGGTGCGGGGAGACCAGCGCGATCCGGCCCCAGCCGCGCTTGCGCATCCCGGCGACCGCGCACTGGACGGTACGGATGGCGGGGGTCAGGTTGTCCGCCACGACCGGCAGCCAGTCCTGCTCGCTGACCTCCTCGAAGCGGGCGCCCGCGCCCTGCCGCTCGCCCCACCGCCAGGCGTTGGCCACCAGGACGTCCAGCCCGCCCCAGCGCTCCTCCACGGCCGCCACCACCCAGCGCGGTGAGGCGGAGTCCTCCAGCGCGTACGGCACGGCGAAGGCCCGGCCGCCGGTGGGCCCGGCCAGCTCGGCGGCCAACTCCTCCGCGGCGTCCCGCCGGTGGCGGTAGGCGAGCGCGACCCGGGCGCCCTGATCCGCGAAGGCACGGGCGGCGGCGCGGCCGACGGCGCCCGTGGCACCGGTGACCAGGACGGTGCGCTCCTCCAGACCGAGGTCCATCACGGGCGCTCCACCGCCAGCGGCCCACGGCTCCCGGCGCTCCCCGGGGTTCCCGGACGTCCGGGAGCGGTCGCGCGCTCCAGGGCGGCGGCCCAGGGCGGGCTGACCGCACGGGCGAACGCCCCGCCCCGCTCGGGCACCCCCGCCGCCGCGAGCTGGTCGCGCAGCGAGCGGGCGGTACGCTGCCGGGGCCGCCAGCCCAGCAGCAGCCGGGCCCGGGAGATGTCCACCCGCTGCCAGTCGGGGCCGGGCCCGAACCCGCCGTCCGCGCCGGGGTCCTCCACCAGCGGCACCGGGTACCCGCTGAGCACGATCATCCGCTCGACCAGCCGTCGTACGCCCAGCGCCTGTCCCCCGCCGATGTTGACGACCTGTCCGACCGCGCGCGGTGAGGCGGCCGCCGCCACCGCGGCGGTGGCCACGTCCCGGATGTCCACGAAGTCCCACCGGCCGTCCAGCGAGCCCAGCCGCAGCGCCGCCGGGCGCCGCACCGCCAGATGGTGGGCGACCGTGCCCAGCAGACTGCCGCGCGGCGCCCCGGGGCCGAAGACATGGGCGATCCGCAGCACGGTGCCGTCCACCGCCCCGGCCCGGGTGGCGTCCAGCACCGTACGGGCGCCCAGCAGCTTGCTCCGGCCGTAGCCGCTGACCGGTGAGGGGGGCAGGTCCTCGGTGACGCTCACGCCCCGGCAGACCGGTCCGTACTCCTCGACGGTGCCCAGGTGGACCAGCCGGGGGCGGCGCTCCAGCGCGGCGGTGGCCTCCACCAGGACGTCCACCAGCCGGGAGTTGACCGCGGCGAGCGGCGGCTCCCCGGCGCCGCCCCCGGTCCGGCCCGCCGCGTTGACCACCACATCGGCGCCGGCCGCGGCGAGCAGTCCGGCCAGGGCGTCGGCCGGGGCGCGGGTCAGGTCCAGCCGGAGGTGGTCCGGGGGCCCGGCGGGGCCGTCGGGCGGGCCGCCGCGGGAGACGGTCAGCACCCGGGCGCCCGCGTCCTGGAAGGCCCGGCACACCTGGCGGCCCAGGGCGCCGGTGCCGCCGAGCACCACGACCGACAGTCCGGCTGCGTGTGACACCATCGGCGCTCCTCTGTGTTCTCGCTGGGGACGCCCATGGTCGCCGCCGTGACTCGAGCCCGCCTCGACCCGTACCCGGTGACGGCCCGCCATCGTCCGGGCGGGAGCGGTGCGGTCAGCCGGAGGGGTGCTGGAAGGCTGCCCGGTAGCTGTGCGGGCTGGTGCCGACCACCCGCTTGAAGCGGTCGCGGAACGCGGTCGGCGATCCGAAGCCGACCTGCCCGGCGATCCGCTCCACCGGATGGCCGGTGGACTCCAGCAGGTACTGCGCCTGCCGGATCCGGGCCCGGTGCAGCCACTGGAGCGGACTGGTACCGGTGTGCTGCCGGAAGCGGCGGTTGAGGGTACGGGTGCTCATCCCGACATGCGCGGCGATCTCGGCGAGGGTGAGCTCACGTCCGGCGTTCTCCTCCATCCACCGCAGCACCGGCTCCAGTTGGGAGCCCCGCGGCACCGGCGGATGGTCGTGGACGATGAACTGGGCCTGGCCGCCCTCGCGTTCCAGCGGCATCACGGCCTGACGGGCGGTGTCGGCAGCCACGGCCGAACCGTGGTCCCGCCGGATGATGTGCAGACACAGGTCGAGTCCGGCCGCCGCGCCCGCGGAGGTGAGGAACTGGCCGTTGTCGACGTAGAGCACTCCGGGGTCCACCTCCACCCGGGGATGGAGCTCGGCCAGCAGCGCCGCGGCCTGCCAGTGGGTGGTGGCCCGGTGGCCGTCGAGCAGTCCGGTGGCGGCCAGGACGAACGCGCCGGAGCAGATCGAGGCGAGGCGGGCGCCACGGGCGGCCGCGCGCCGCAGCGCGTCGGTCACCTCGTCCGGGACGGGGACCCGGGGGTCGCTCACCCCGGGCAGCACGATGGTGTCCGCGTCGGCCAGCGCCTCCAGTCCGTACGGCGCCCGGAGGGTGAACAGCCCGGCGTCCACCGACGGCGCGGGGGCACAGACCCGGACCCGGTAGGGCGCCCGGCCGTCGGGCAGCCGGGTGCGGGAGAACGCCTCGATCGGCGTGGCCAGATCGAAGGGGATCAGCTGGTCCAGCGCCAGGACGGCAACGGTGTGCATGCGGCCACCCTAGGTCGGCCCTGGCCGGAATCGGAGGGGGCAGCTGATTCCGGCCAGCAGCCAGCGGCCGGCGCGCTCCCGCTACGCCCAGCCGCAGGCCCGGTCATCGGTGATCCGGATCGATGGATTGCCGTAGGCGACGCGCTGGAGTGCCCGGCGGTAGAGCGGCGTATGGCGCAGTGCGCGCGCAAGCCGGGGGCGTACGCGGGTGGCGTACGTGCCTTGGGCGTGCATCACCCGGTTGTGGAGGCTCTGGCGGCGCATGACGGCCGTGATGTCCGGCCCGCGGCGCCGCTCGAAGGCGGCGAGCCGGGCCGCGCCGGTGTCCCCGGCGGCCAGCGCCGCGGTCAGCACCGGATGCAGCACCACGGCGTCCTGGACGGCCAGATGAACGCCCTGGGCGCCGAGGAGGCCGTGGGTGTGGGCGGCGTCGCCGATGAGCACGAGACCGTCGTCGACCCATCGCTCGGCACGTGCGGAGAAGACGTCCACCACGGTGAGGTCCTCCGGTGCGCGGAGCTGATCGAGGATCGGCCCGCGGTACTCCGGGACGGCCCGCGCCAGCCGCTCGGCGACCGGTTCCAGACCGGAGGCGGTCAGCGCGCCGCCGTGGCCGGGCGGCAGGGTCCAGCCGAGCTGGATCCGGTCGGGCCAGCCGCCGTGGACGAGCACCGGGCCGGCCGGGGTGCGCACCACGCGGACCTCGTCCGGCGGCGGCGCCCCGCCGGACGACGTCCGCAGCGAGCACCACAGCACGGCCTGGCCGAGGGGTCCGGTACGGCCCGCCCCGATGCCCGCGAGCCGCCGGATCCGCGAGAGGCGGCCGTCGGCGCCGACGACGACCCGGGCGCGCACCGCGCAGCGCCCCGACGGTCCGTCGGCGACGACCCCGGCGATCCGTCCCTCGCGCCGCAGCAGCCCTCCGGCCCGCCGCCCGGGCAGATAGCGGAAGTGTGGTGACCTGCGGCAGTGGGCGAGCAGTTCATCGAGCAGATGGGGGCGCGGAACGGTCAACAGGTGGTCGTACGGGGGCGGGAGCAGTCGGTAGTCCGCCTCCATCAGCACCCGGTCACCGTCCAGGAGGCGGAACCGGTCCAGTTCACGGGCGCCGCGCTCCCGCGCGCCGCTGAGCACCCCGAGCGCGTCCAGCAGCGCCAGCGCGCCCGGTTGGAGGATGTCGCCCCGGAACTCCCGCTGATGGGCACGGAGTCGCTCCAGGACGACCACGCCCAGGCCGGAACGCAGCATCAGCAGGGCCAGCACCAGCCCGGCCGGGCCGCCGCCGACCACACACACATCGGTGTCGATCTCGCGCACTCCCCCACCTCCTCGTGGTCGGCGGAACGGCACCGGGGCCGTGGACGGGCCTAGTCGTCGAGCAGCGCCACCGCCCGGGTCGGCTGCGCCCCCGGCCCCGCGCCCCGCGCGGGCAGACAGACGACCCGGAAGCCGGTGGGCGGCAGGATGTCCAGCCGGGCCAGCCGCTCGATCCTGCGGCAGGCGTGACGGCGGCCCGCGAACAGCGCGGGCCACAGCACCGAGCGGTCGCCGGTGGCGTGGTAACGGCGGATCATCGCACGGAAGGGCGCGTCGAGGCTGAACGCGTCGGTGCCGATGACCCGCACCCCGAGGGCGAGCAGCCGGTCGGTGGCCGGTCCGTCCAGCCCGGTGAAGTCGGTGAAGTAGCGCGGGGTTCCGGCCAGACCGGAGGCGCCGGTGCGCAGCAGGACCACGTCCCGGGGGCGGGGGCGACAGCCGAGCCGGGCCAGCGCCCGGTCGATGTCCGCGACCCCGGCGGTGCGGGTCGGCGGGGCCACGGCGCTGAGGTCCAGCACATGGGCCGGGCGGGGAGCCCATCGCGTGGCCGCCCCGGGGTCCGGCTCCGGCGCGCGGCCGTCCTCGGGTGTGGTCAGGTCGATGACGCGCAAGGCGCCCCCTCGGCTGGTGCGTTGGACGGCGGGAGAAGCACTACGGCTCCGCTTGCCCGCGCGGGGGGATCGGGCAGCGGAGCCGTAGCGGACCCGGCTGAAGGGCGGCGCCGGGCGTTTCGGGGGGAGGGCTCTCCGGACGGGGGACGGGTGGCGCGCGGGGAGACTGCTGACGGTGTACGCGGACGGAGCGCTCGGCGGGGCGGGGTGTGGGCTCCCCCGGGTCAGGCGGCGAACAGATCGAGCACCGGGCGCCGCCACTGGGCGTCCGCGTCCAGATCGAGGGCGGGGTCGGAGGCGAGCACCGCCTGCTGGAGCTTCTGCAGCCGCGGTGACGGCTCCAGCCCGAGGTCCTCCACCAGCCGGGCCCGCAGCCCCTGGTAGACCTCCAGCGCCTGCCAGGGACGGCCGGCCCGGTAGAGGGCGGCCATGCACTGGGCGTGCAGCCCCTCGTGCAACGGATGACGAGCAGTCAGTTCGGTGAGTTCGGTAAGTAGTTCGGCATGGCGGCCGAGCCGCAGATCGGCCTCGATCCGGCGCTCCAGGACACCGAGGCGGCTCTCCTCCAGCCGGGCCAGCTCGATCTCCAGGACCGGTCCGACCCGCACGTCCACCAGCGCCGGGCCGCGCCAGACCGCGAGGGCCTCGCGCAGCAGCAGGGACGCCTCCACGTCGTCCCCGGCGTCCAGCGCGTCACGGCCCGCGGCCACCAGCCGGTCGTACTCATGGATGTCCACCGCGCCCGGCTGGGCCTCCAGCACATAGCCCCCGTACCGGGTGGCCAGTACGTTCTTCGAGGCGTTCGGGGCCTGCGGTCCGTAGGCGGCGGCCAGTCTCCGGCGGAGCTGGAGGATATAGGTCTGCAGGGTGGTCAGTGCGCTGCGCGGCATCTGTGTGCCCCAGATTTCCTCCATAAGAGTGGGCACCGGCAGCATGTGGTTGGCGTAGACGGAAAGCAGTGCGAGGATCTGCCGCGGTTTGCCCGCTGTGGGCACGATCGACTGACCGCACGCTTCGACGCTCAGTGGCCCCAACACCTTGATGTCCATGGTCCTGTACCTCCGTCAACGGTCCGTCAAGTGCCTCTTGTGCCGCGCGGCCCAGCCACCGAGGCACCTAAGAGACTCGCGTGCGGAGGTCGTCTCCGGCCAGTGCCGGAATACCGAACCCCATATGAGTTCTGGGGTGCAAAACCATGATAAATTCATACCTTGGCGACAAGATAGGTAGTGACCTGCATGTGGCCGCGACGCGGCCCCTCCGCGGGGAACTGCCCCTCTCATCCGAGGAGAGCGCGATGATCGACGCGCCCGCTTTCACATCCCCCTCCAGCACCGCCGAGTTGGCGTCCGTCGCGGCGGTGACCGCGCGGGCCGGATCGCTCCCGGTCTTCCAGGACGACCTGGTCATCGAGGAACTGACCGACGCCTCGCGGGGAGTTGTCGCACCACGCGCCTGCATCTGCATCTGCACCGCCGGAGACTGACCGCCGGATGTCAGGGGAATTGGGCTTCACCCCGCACCTGCGGGTCGAGCCGGTCCCGGGCGAGGCCGTCTACCTCGTCTCCGAGCACGGCGTCACGGCACTCCACGGACGGACCGTCGCCACCCTCGCCCCGCTGCTGGACGGTTCCCGGGACCTCGCGCGCATCCTGGCCGAGGCGGCCGCCGCGGCGGACCGGGCGAGCGCCGTCCCCGAGGAACAGGCCGAGCTGGTGATCGCCCGGCTGCGGGAGGCGGGGCTGGTCTGCGAGCGCGGGAGCGCCGGTCCCCCGGGCCCGGAGGAGGCGTACTGGGAGCTGGCCGGGCCGGGCCCGGAGGGCTGCCGGGCGGCGTCCCCGCGGGCCCCCGCGGCGGCGGCCGTGGCGGTGCTGGCCCTCGGCTCCGCCGATCCGGAGGAGGCACTGCGGGCGCTGCGGGCCGCCGGTCTGCGGACCGCGGAGGGCACACCGGCGGGCGGGGCGCGGACCGCCGTGGGCGCCGAACTCCCCGGCGACATATGCCCCGTGGGACCGTGTCAACCTCACGATGCCGATCTCACCCTGGTCGTCTGCGACGACTATCTCGACCCCCGGCTGGCCGCGGTCGACCGTGAACACCGTGCCGCCGGGCGCCGCTGGCTGCCCGTCAAACCCGTGGGCACCCAGGCATGGCTGGGCCCGTTCCTCGGCGCCCCCGACGACCCCTGCTGGTCCTGCATGGCCGACCGGCTGTGGCGCGGGCGCCAGGCCGAGGCGTACCTCCAGCGCAGACTGGGCCGGTCCGGACCGGTGCCCAGGCCGCCCGCGTCACTGCCCGCGAGCAGGGCCGCCGCGCTGCAGCTGGCCGCCCTGGAGGCGGCCACGTGGCTGGCCGGGCACCGGCATCCGGGCCAGCGCGCCCTGTCCGTACTGGACAGCCTGAGCACCACGGTGGACCGCCATCCGCTGTTCCGCCGTCCGCAGTGCCCCGGCTGCGGCGATCCGGAGCTGGTGGCGGCGCGGGTGCGGGCGCCACTGGACCTGGCGGAGCGGCGCGCGCCCGCCGACACCTCGCCCCGCCGCGTCCTGGAGACCTACGGCCATCTCATCGACCCCGTCACCGGGCTGATCACCGAGATCCGCCGCGATCCGCGCGGTCCCGACGGGCTCAACTGCTTCCACGCGCGCCACCCCTCGTTCACCGGGGCGGACCTCCTGGGCGGCCTGGACGCGCTGCGCGCCGGTCTGGGCGCCGCGGCCCACGGCAAGGGCCGTACCGCCGAACAGGCCCGCGCGGGCGCCCTGTGCGAGGCCCTGGAGCACTACAGCGGCCACTTCCAGGGGGACGAGCCCCGGCAGCGCGCCCGCTACCGCGACCTGGCCCCCGGGGACGCCGTCCACCCCGACACCGTCCAGCTCTTCGCGGCCCGCCAGTTCCGGGACCGGACGGCCGCCGCACGCCACCGGGTCCACGACCCGTTCGACGAGGGCGCGGAGCTGGACTGGACGCCGGTGTGGTCCGTGACGGCCGGGCGCCACCGGCTGCTGCCCACCGCGCTGCTGTACTACGGAGCGCCGCAGGCCCCGGGCCGCCGCTTCTGCCGGGCCGACTCCAACGGGGCGGCGGCCGGGGCCACGTTGGAGGACGCGGTGGTCCGCGGCTTCCTGGAGCTCGTGGAGCGGGACGCGGTCGCCCTGTGGTGGTACAACCGCACCCGGCAGCCCGGGATAGCCCTGGACGGCCTCGGCGACCCCTGGCCGGACGAGGTGCGCGAGCTGCACACCGGACTGCGCCGGGAGGTCTGGGCCCTGGACCTCACCACGGACTTCGGTGTCCCCGTGGTAGCGGCGCTCTCCCGCCGGACCGACAAACCCGCCGAGGACATCACCCTGGGCTTCGGCGCCCACCCCGACCGGCTCACCGCGCTGTGCCACGCCCTGGCCGAGCTCAACCAGATGCTCCCGGCGGTGGTCGAGGCCCGTGCCGACGGCGGGGGTTACGGCGCGGCCGACCCCGAGGCACTGCGCTGGTTCCGCACCGCGACCACCGCCGGCCACCCCTATCTGGCGCCGGATCCGGACGCCGCGCCCCCCGCGATATCCACCCCGCCGGACGGCTTGTCGGTGGCCTCCATAGGTGAGATGGTCCGTCGGCGCGGGATGGAGCTGCTGGTGCTGGACCAGACCCGGCCCGATGTCGGACTGCCCGTGGCCAAGGTCCTCGTCCCCGGACTGCGCCCGCACTGGCCCCGGTTCGCGCCCGGCCGGCTCTTCGACGTTCCGGTGACCCTCGGCCGGCTGCCCGACCCCACGCCCTACCGCTGTCTCAACCCCATTCCCCTCTTCCTGTGAACCCCCGGTGCTCCCTCGACACACCCAGCGTCATATCAACGCGCTACGCGGCCTCTCCACCTGCGGCTTAGATCGGATACTCTCGGGCAAGCCGCCCAATCCGGCCCGACCATCCGGAGGACGAGTGCAGCGGAGCCTCTTTCCCGGCGATCCCGGGGACAACCGGCCGCGCCCTCATGAGAACCTGGCGCCGCGCCTGGCCGTCGTGATCACCGTGGTGGTCCTCATGGGCTACTTCTGCGTCGCGGTGACCTATGTGCTCGACTCCCGCCCCTCGGGCCGGGCGATGGGCACGGCCAAGCTGGTGCTGGCCCTCCTGCCGATGGCCGCGCTGCTGGGTCTCCAGCTGGTCCACTCCTTCCCCGGGCTGGTGCCCCGGTTCGCCGACGCCCGGCACTGGACGCTGACCTTGCAGGCGCTGCTGACCTTCCTGCCGTTCGCCGTCTTCGAGCAGGCGTGGCTGGGCATGCCGGGGTTCCTGGCGGGCTCCGCGCTGCTGGTGCTCTCACCGGCGCTGGGCTGGACGGCGTTCGCCACGGTCATGCTCTGTACCGATGTGCTGCTGTTCCAAGTGGGCTTCGGCTGGGGCAAGGTCGGCTACACCACGGTCTCCACGGCGCTGACCGGACTGGTGGTCTTCGGGCTCTCCCGGCTGTCCGGACTGGTCGCCGAGGTCTCTCGGTCACGCGCCGAACTGGCCCGGCTGGCGGTCGCGCAGGAGCGGCTGCGGTTCTCCCGGGACGTCCATGACCTGCTCGGCTACAGCCTCTCCACCATCACCCTCAAGTGTGAACTGGTGCACCGGCTGGTGCCGCGGCAGAACTCCCGTGCGCAGCGCGAGCTTTCGGAGATCCTCCAGACCTCCCGGCAGGCGCTGGCCGATGTCCGCGCGGTGGCCAGCGGCTACCGCACCATGTCGCTGTCGGCGGAGGCGGAGTCCGCGCGGTCCATGCTGGCCGCGGCCGGGATCAGCGCCACCTCGGACATCGGCTGCGGCGATCTGCCCGAGCTGGTGGACACGGTGCTGGCGAGCGTGCTGCGCGAGGGGCTGACCAACGTACTGCGCCACAGCAAGGCGGAAACCTGCGCGATCGAGGCACGGCGCACCGGGGGCCGGGTGCGGCTGACGCTGGTCAACGACGGGGTGGGCAAACCCTCCACGATCCTGCGCGCCGACAGTACGGACGGCGGCAGCGGGATCGGCAACCTCAAGGTGCGGCTGGAGGGCCTGGGCGGGCGGCTGTGCGCGGGGGTCCGCCCGGACGGCTGGTTCGAGCTGCGGGCGGAGCTGGAGCTGTCCATGGAGCAGGAGCCCCGGCGGCGGGCGCGCCGCGGGGCCGAGGAGGAGTACGGTCCGGGGCCGGCCGTGACGGCCTGAACCGGTCCCCTGCCTCCTCCCGGGCCACCGGGGCGATGACGTCAGATCCAGCCGGCCTCACGGGCGATCCGGATGGCGTCCACCCGGTTACGGCCGTTCAGCTTGGTCACCGCGGACGTCAGGTAGTTGCGCACGGTCCCCACCGACAGGAAGAGCGTGGCCGCGATCTGGGACGACTCCGCCCCATCCGAGGCCAGTCGCAGCACTTCCAGCTCACGCGGGGTCAGCGGCTGCGGACCGTCGTCCAGCGCGGCCAGCGCCAGTTGGGGGTCGATCACCCGCTCGCCCTTGGCCACCGCCCGGATCGCGTCCGACAGCTTGTCCGGACTGCTGTCCTTCAACAGGAAGCCCGAGACATGGGCGGCCAGGGCGCGGCGCAGGTTCCCGGGCCGGCCGAGGCTGGTGAGCATCATGGTCCGGCACTCGGGAACGGCGGTGTGCAGCTCCGCGGCGGCGGTGAGTCCGTCCATGCCGGGCAGGTCGATGTCCAGGACGGCGACGTCCGGCCGGAGTTCCCGGGCGCGCGGCAGGATGTCGGTACCGCTGGAGAATTCCGCCACGACTTCGATATCGGGTTCGAATTCCAGCAAGGCGACCAGGGCCTTGCGCAGCATATGCATGTCTTCGGCTATGAGCACGCGAACCATGTGGCCCCCGGTTGTATTCCGCCCCTTTATCGCCCCCTCTCCAAGTATTCCCGCATCAGGACGGCTGTTTCACCATTCCCGGGCCGAATCCGCCCGTCGAACACCCGTCCCCTGCGGCGCGCGAGCCGTGCGCGGGCGGTCAGGCCGCGCCGCCGCGCGCCGGTTCGCGCAACCCGGTCGCGAACTCGGTGTGCAGGGATCGCAGTTCGCCGCCGAGATAGCGTTCGCGCAGCAGGGAGCGGCGCACCTTGACCGCGCCGACCCCGCGCACGGTGCCGGGGCGGACGAGCAGCAGTGCGCCGGTGGTGACCCCGAACTCCGCCGCCACCGCGGCCCGGACCCGTGCGGCCAGCAGCGGCAGCCGGGCACGGGCGCCGCCCGCCGCGCGGACCTCCTGGACGACCACCAGCCGGCCGGTGCCGGGGCCGTCGCAGAAGACCCGCGCGGACCCCAGCGGACGTCCGCAGTCCAGCAGTTCGCGTTCGACATCCTGGGGATGCAGGGTGCGCCCGTCCACGAGCAGGGTGTCGCGCAGCCGTCCGGTCATCCGGAGCCCGCCGTCCACGGCGAGGCCGAGGTCGCCGGTGCGCAGGAAGCCGCCCGTTCCCCCGGCGGCGCGGGCGGCGAACAGCGGGGCGGTGTCCGGCGGTCCGCCCCAGTGGCCGGTGGCCACGGCCGGTCCGCGCAGCCAGATCTCCCCCGTCGTCCCGTCCGGCAGCCGGCGGGAGGTCTGCGGATCGACGACCGCGGCGTCGGCGCCGGACCCCGGGTCCCGGCCCGCGGCGAACAGCACCGGGGCGCCCTCGGCCGGGGCGTAGCCGCCGACCAGGGTGCCGGTCCGCAGCCCGGCGGCGGCACAGCGGCGGGTGAAGGCGGCCATGGTGGCGGCCGAGACCGGTTCCCCGGCGTTCAGCGCGGTGCGCCAGCGGGACAGGTCGAGTCCGGCCAGCAGTTCCTGGGTGGCCGCTGCGGCGCCGCGGGCGTAGAGGCTGTCGGGGGCCACGGTCTCGGTGATGCCGTGGCGGCTGACCGCCCGCAGCCAGGCGGCCGGATCGGCGCGCAGCGGACGGGGCGGGAGGGTGACGGCGGTGGCGCCCAGCCAGAGCGGATGCAGTACCTGTCCGACCAGACCGGGGGTGTGGTGGCGGGGCAGCCAGCCGCCGATCCGGGAGTGGCGGCCGGTGCCGAGCGTCCGGCGCAGCGCGACCATGGCGGCCAGCAGATGGCCGTGGGTGAGCCGGGCGCCGCGCGGGGCGATGGCGGGGCCGGAGTCGTACGCGAGCAGCGCGAGGCTCTCGGGCCCGGTACGGGCGGGGGCGTGGGGAGCCGGATCGCGCCGGGCGCCCCGCGCGCCGTGGGGGTGGTCGTCCGGACGCAGTCCGTCCACGGCGAGGCAGGTGAGACCGGTACGGCCGACGAGCGAGAGGCGCCGCGAGGTCTCGGTGGCGTGCGCGGTCTCGGTGAGGACGAGGTCCACGGCGGCGTCCCGGGCGATGGCGGCGGTGCGCTCGGCGTCGGTCCGGGAGTCGTACGGCGCGGGCACCGGCACCGCGACGGCCCCCGCCAGGAGGCAGCCGAGCAGGGCCACCGCCGCGTACGGGCCGGGGTCCATGGCGATCAGCACCCGGCGGCCACCGGCGTCCCGGGCGCGCAGCCAGGCGGACACGGCGGTGGCGCGGGCGTCGAGCTCGGCGTAGGAGAGCCGGTGGCCGGGGGAGGTGGCCCCGGCCGGGTGCACCAGCGCGTCGTGGCCGGAGCGCTGGAGGGCGCGTTCCTTCAGGGCCTCCGCCAGATTCGCGTATCGCGTCATGCACAACTCCCGGGCGCCCGAGGTCGGAAAGGGCCCACAGTCTCGGAGCGCCACCTCGAAGGCGGCTCGATCACCGGTGGGCGCAACGCTCCAACGCAACCGGAAACGCAACCTCACGCCCCCGTATCCGCCCCCGGTACGGTCAGGAGCCCAGTTCCCGGCGGGTGACCTTGATGCTCCAGCCGCCCCCGGTGGCGCGGCCGGTCACCGTGACCCGGACGCCGTCGTCCTTGACGGCGAGGCTGTCGCCGATCCCCAGCGGGGCGTCGGCCAGCGCGGGGTAGACCGATTCGCTCCAGCAGGCGGAGCTGGCGGGGTGGCCGTCGAGCACCTGGATGGGGCCGTCACCGGAGGCGGTGTCATTGTGCACCCGGTAGACCAGCACCCCTTCGGTGCACAGCCGGGAGTCGTTGCCGTAGCGGCCGCGGACCTCGATGGCCAGGGCCGTGGTGGGGCCGGTGCGGACCACGACCAGCCGGGTGCGGGTGTCGAGGCCGGATCGGCTCCCGTTCATGGGGGCGCCGAGCGGTTCGAGGGTGTACATCCGTGAGCCGAGGGCGCGGTCGCAGGTCACCTGGCGGTCATCGAGCCAGCCCAGCTTCCACTTGTGCCAGCCGAAGGGGTCCGGAGCCAGTCCGAACTGGCTGCCCATCAGGTCCCAGTCGCCGACGTAGGTGTCCCACTCACCGCTGTTGTCGGTGTCCTCGGGGCGGTGGTAGAGGTCCGGCAGATCGAAGACATGGCCGGTCTCATGGGCGAGCACATTGCGGTCCGGCGGATGGTGTTCGAATACGGTCACCAGGCGTCGCAGATCGGTACCGTCCGCACGGATCGGACGTTCGAAGTTGACCACCTTGGTCGCGTCGGCGTCCACGCCCGGGGCGTCGGGATCGGCGACCAGATAGACGATGTCGTAGCGGCTGAAGTCCACCCGGGGATCGGAGACGGCGATGGCATCCCGCAGATAGGCCGCCCGGCGCCCGGAGTTCCAGTCCCGCTGTATCGCGTACGCGGTGGACGCCTGGGGCATGGTGATCCAGTTCTGCCGCGGATGCACCCGCAACCGGAACCTGCCGTAGGAGGACTTCTCGAAGAAGTCGGCCGTGGCCGGGGTGTGGTCGGCGGCGAGTCGGCGCGGGGTCACCTTGGGCTTGGCGTCCGGGAAGCGGAGGAAGACCATCACCGCGTCCAGGGAGCGGACCGGGCGCGGATAGCGCGAGTTCCAGCTGTCCAGGCCCTCGGAGTGGTGGGCTCCGGTGCGCTCCAGGTCACAGGGGCCGCCCGCGCCCGCCGCGGCCGCGGGGCCCGCCAGCACGGAGGTGGCGATCAGTGCGCTCAGCGAGGTCAGCACGGCTCCGGCCCGCCGCAGCCGGGGCGGTCGGTGCACCCCCTCGGGTACCTGAGGACGCACCATGTCGACCTCCCGGGCATAGTGGGAACACCCACTCCACCCTGCGGTCGAAAGGGGCGGTACGCCCTGTTCGGCTGGACCGGTCGAGTGAACCGGCCGCGATGCGGGTACGTAACAGACGGTCACAATCGGTCAGGCGGGCCGTTGGCCCGCGCAGAGTCGAACAGTTACGACCAAACACAGGGTCAAGGCTGCGGAGAGCGCGATGACGTCGATGGAACGCCCGGAGTACGAGCCTCTATGATCGGCACATTTCCCACGGGGATTCCCTACGTGGACGGGCGATCTCGGCCCGCCCGGCACCCGGTGTGAGACATGTGCGAGACGTGTACGACAGACCTGGCCACGACGGACGCCACGCGGGAGCGAGCGGTGAGCGGAATCCCCGACGGGCAGGGCCGCGCGCCCGGCGCGACGCTGCCGAAAGTCACAGAACGTGATGCGGAGCCCAGCGCTCCACCCCTTCGAACGGGCGCCGGCGCACCCGGCTCCGGCTCCGGCGCTCCCCCGGGCGCCGCACCCGCCGACTACCGCGCCGCGTTCCATACGGCGCGGCTGGCGATGGCCGTCGTCGACCGCGAGGGCAGGGTGCTGGACGCCAACCCGGCGCTCGGCGCGTTATTGGGCACCGATCCGGCCGTACTGGCCACCCGCAGCGCCGCCGATCTGGCCGGTCTGCGGGAGGACCCGCGGACCTGGACCGAGTACCGCGAGGTGCTGTGCGGGCGCCGGGCACGGCTGTGCTGCACCCGGCGGCTCCAGCACACCGACGGCCATGCGCTGTGGGCGGAGATCACGGTCGAGCCCGCCACGGACAGCCGCGGCATGCTGCTGTCGATGGCGGACATCAGCGACCGCCGGGACCTCCAGGGGCGGTTGCGCCACCTCCAGATGCACGACCCGGTGACCCGGCTGCCCAACCGCCATCTGTTCTTCGAGCGGCTGGCCTCGGCGCTGGAGTCGGCCGCCTACGACCAGGAGGGCACCGGCCGGATCGGGCTGTGCTACCTGGACCTGGACGGTTTCAAGGCGGTCAACGACACCCTGGGCCACCGGGTCGGCGACCGGCTGCTGGGCGCGGTGGCCCAGCGGCTGGCCGAATGCGCGGCGCCCGGCGGCCATCTGGTGGCCCGGCTCGGCGGCGATGAGTTCGCGCTGCTGGTGCGCAACTCCAGCGGCACCGAGGAGCTCTGCGATCTGGCCCGGACGGTACTGGCCGCGCTCCAGCGGCCGTTCGACGTGGTGGGCCAGCGGCTTTCGGTGTCGGCCAGCATCGGTGTGGTGGAACGGCCCGCCGCGGGCACCCACACCACCTGGCTGATGCAGGCCGCGGACACCACGCTGTACTGGGCCAAGGAGGACGGCAAGGCGCGCTGGACCCTGTTCGACCCCGAGCGCAACGCCCACCGGATGACCCGTCAGGCGCTCTCCAGCACCCTGCGTCCGGCAGTCGAGCGGGAGGAGTTCGTCCTGGACTACCAGCCGCTGGTGGGGCTGGTGGACGGGGTGCTGCGCGGAGTGGAGGCGCTGGTGCGCTGGGACCATCCGCAGTTCGGGCGGCTGTCGCCGAACCGCTTCATCCCGCTGGCGGAGGAGAACGGCGCGATCGTGCCGCTGGGCCGGTGGGTGCTGCGCAGCGCCTGCCACCAGGCCCGCGCCTGGCAGCGGGCGCATCCGCTGCGGCCGCTGGTGGTCAGCGTGAACGTGGCGGTCCGCCAGGTCTGGGACTCGGACCTGGTCGCCGATGTGGGCACGATCCTCCAGGAGACCGGGCTGCCGCCGCATCTGCTGCAACTGGAGCTGACCGAGTCCGCGGTGATGGGCTCGGCGGGACGCCCTCTCCAGGCGCTCCAGCGGCTCAGCGACATGGGGGTGGCGATCGCCATCGACGACTTCGGGACCGGCTACTCCAATCTGGCCTATCTCAGCCGGCTGCCGGTCTCCACGCTGAAGCTGGACGGGTCGTTCGTCCAGGGCTTCCGGACGGCGGAGCATCCGAATCCGGCGGACGAGACGATCGTCGAGGCGCTGGTGCAGCTCGCCCACCGGCTGGGGCTGACGGTCACGGCCGAATGTGTGGAGAGCGCGGAGCAGGCGGAGCGGCTGGGGCGGATCGGCTGCGACACCGGACAGGGGTGGTTCTACTCCCGCCCGGTGCCACCGGACCGCATCACCGCCATGATCGCCACGTCACGGGCCTCGTCGGCGGCGTCCTAGAGATGTCCGCGGCGTGGCGCTCGGGGTCCCGCCGGGGCCGCGGGACATGGCTCAGGTGTTCGCGCCGGGCAGACCGTAGGCGTCGGCGATCAGCTCGTAGGAGCGCAGCCGCGCCTCCCGGCCGTGCGCGGTGGACGTGATCATGAGCTCATCGGCGCCGGTCCGCTTGACCAGTCCGTCGAGCCCCTCACGGACCTCGTCCGGCGTTCCGTACTCCACGTTCGCCAGCCAGCTGTCCACGAACTCACGCTCCAGCTCGCTGAACGGATACGCCTCGGCCTCCTCCGGGGTGGGGACCAGACCGGGACGGCCGGTGCGCAGCCGGATCATGGACAGCGCACCGGTGAGCACCTGGCGGTGGGCCTGCGCGCGGTCCTCGGCCGCGAGCGCGGAGACGCCGATCGAGGCGTACGGCCGGTCCAGTACGGCGGAGGGGCGGAACGTCTCGCGGTAGAGGTCGAGCGCCGGAATGGTGTTCGCGGCGGAGAAGTGGTGGGCGAACGAGAACGGCAGACCGAGGGTGCCCGCGAGCCGGGCGCTGAACCCGCTGGACCCCAGCAGCCACACCGAGGGCCGGTCGGCGGACTGCACCCCGCCGGGGACGGTCCCCTGCACCGGGCCGGGCACGGCATGCACGCGGGCGTAGGCGTGACCGTCCGGGAAGTCGTCGTCGAGGAACCGGATCAGCTCGGACAGCGCCTGCGGAAACTCATCGGCTCCCTCCCTCAGTCGGTCGGTGCGGCGCAGGGCGGCGGCGGTGCCCCCGTCGGTGCCGGGCGCCCGGCCGAGTCCGAGGTCCACCCGGCCGGGGGCGAGCGCCTCCAGGGTGCCGAACTGCTCGGCGATGACCAGCGGGGCGTGATTGGGCAGCATCACCCCGCCGGAGCCCAGCCGGATGCGCTCGGTGTGGGCGGCGAGATGGCCCAGGATCACGGCCGGGGAGGAGCTGGCCACACCGGGCATGGAGTGATGCTCGGCCACCCAGAAGCGGTGGAAGCCGCGGCGCTCGGCGAGCCGGGCCAGGGAGACCGAGGTCTTCAGCGCCTGGGTGGCGGTGACCCCGCTGCCGACGGTCGCGAGGTCCAGCACCGACAGGGGTACGGGCGCGCTGCCGAGGGCCTCGCCCCGGACGGTGTCGCGCTGGTCGTCTCGCCGGTCCCGCTCTTCGGCCACGGTGGCCCGCCTCCCTGGTCACGTTCGTTCCGGTCGCTGTCCGCGGGAGCCCCCGCGGACAGCGACCCGAACAACCGGAGAAGGGCTCCGCTTTATTCCCGGTGCGCCGCGCCCGGCCAGCGCCCGGTCAGCGCCGGGTCAGCGCTCCGTCAGCACCCGGTCATCGGCCCGCCTTGGCGAACAGGGTGCCCAGCCGGTCATGGACCGGTTCCCGGCCCAGCAGCCGCAGTCCCTCCCAGACCGTGACCTGGTTGGCCGTGAGCACCGGCTTGCCCAACTCCTCCTCCAGATCGGGCAACCAGGCCGCGGTGTGCAGCGCGGTGTCCGGCAACAGCACCGCCTGCGCCTCCGGGTGGTCGCCGGTACGGGCCAGGTGCAGCACCTCCTCCCGGCCCCAGGTGCCGACCTCCGCGGCGGTGATGATGCCGCTGCCCCGGGTGGAGACCACTTCCGCGCCCGCGGCCTTCAGGAAGGCGCGGAAACACTCGGCCACGTCCTCCGGATAGGTGGCGGCGATGGCCACCCGCTCGGCCCCGAGCGCCTGCACCGCGTGGGCGAAGGCGAACGAGGTGCTGGAGGCGGGCAGCCCGGCCGTCTCCCCCAGCTCACGCACCTGATCGTGCGCGCCCTCCCAGCCGAAGACGAAGCTGGCGCTGGTGCAGGCCCAGACCACGGCCTGGGCGCCGCGCTCCTTCAGCTCGCCGACCCCGTCCGCGAGCCGCCGGGCCGATCCCATCTCCAGCAGCGCGTCCACCCGGTGGGCGTCCTCCCCGATGTCCGTATGGACCAGCGGGAGCCGGATGCCGTCGCCCAGGATGCCCTCCAGACGCGGATAGTCGTCCTCGGCGGAATAGCCGGGGTAGAGAAAGCCCACGGTGTCCGGGGTCGGGCGCGTCGTGTCCACTGCCACTGGCACTGCCTCCTCATCCGGCGGCCCCCGTGAGCGCCGCCCCGTGCTCTGACACTTCTTGTACACCGCGGACGCCCGCCGGGTTCCCTCACCCGGCGGTACCGTCCGGCTCATGGATCGTCGGATCGGTCATCGGAACGGTCCGGACACCGACCGAGGGGCCATCGGAGTGACCACCCCGCCCCGCGCCCGGTCCAGGCGGCACGCATCGGTTCCTCACACCGACGGGCCGCCCGTGTCGTCGAGGTAGGGACCCTCGCCGAGCCCGGAAGCGAATCCGGGGTCCAGCCCGTCCCCGGGGTCCAGGTCCGGCCCCGGTGACGCCGCGCCCGCCAGCGCCGCCTCGGGTCCCGGTTCGACGTCGGCCACCTGCTGGGCGACCGGCGCGCTCTGCGAGGACGCGGACATCCCCGCCGGACCGGACCGGGCGACCGGGTCCAGCAGCGCCTGGTACGGCCCGACGGCCTGGGCGCCGATCCTGCGCAGCGCCGCCCACATCGTGACCTGGTTGGCGGACAGCACCGGCATCCGCAGCTCCGCCTCGAGCTGTGGGATCACGTCGTAGGTGGGCAGATTGGTGCAGCTGATGAACAGCGCGTCGGGGGACCCGACCACCGCCTCCCGCGCCATGTCGACCACATCGCGGTAGGGCACCTTCCAGATGTGCCGGGTGAGTCCCAGGTAGGCGCGCCCGGTGACGGTGATACCGCCCTCGCCGAGGTAGTCCCCCAGCGAGTCGGTCACCGACCGGGTGTACGGCGTCACCACCGCCACCCGCCGGGCGCCGATCTCGTGGAGCGCCTCCAGCAAGGCGCCCGAGGTGGTCAGCGAGGGGAGCTCCCCCGCGTGGGTCATGGCCGCGCACATGGCGCGCTCGCCGGCGACGCCGCCGACGAAGCTGCCGGAGGTGCAGGCGTAGGCCACCACCTCCGGTGCGACCGCGCTCAGCGCCCGCACCGCTTCGTGCAAGGTCTCGTGTTCACTGACGAGGCGTGCCAGGTCGAGGCTGACCTCGACCGGGACGAAGGGGGTCCGGGTGAGGTGCAGGGAGACCTCATCGGGTACCCAGCGCCACAGCTCCCGGTCGAGAGCGAAGTCGAACGGTGCTACGACGCCCACGCCGAGCTGCGGCTGTGGACCACCGAGGAAAGAGACGTCCATATCGAGCCCCAAATCAGAACGGAGGGCTGGACCATTGGCCAGAGATACAGAAGAAGCCGGCCTGATGCCGGGACGCCGGAACAGATGCCGTTGTTGACGACGGTAGTTTCCGCTGCCTAGCGTGGTCAATCCTGCAAACTGAGGCGTCTGCCCAGTGCTGGTAAAGCCAAACCCATCCACGTTTCGAAACGGTTTCCCGCCTATGTCCGAATGCACTGTTGTCGTCTTCGGCGACCAGCCGCCGGTCCGGCTGGACCGGCTGGCCGGCCGGGCCCGGGTCGTGGTCTGCGACGAGGAGTCCCTGCCCGGAGCCCTCCCCTCCGCGGACGTGCTCCTCGTATGGGACTTCACCTCCGACGCGGTCCGCGACGCCTGGCCCGGCGAGGGGCCCCGGCCGCGCTGGGTACACACCGCGAGCGCGGGCGTCGACCGCCTGCTCTCCCCCGAACTGACCGCCTCCGACACCGTCCTGACCAACGCCCGGGGCGTCTTCGAGCAGCCCATCGCCGAGTACGTCGCGGGCCTGGTCATCGCCATGGCCAAGGATTTCCAGGGGAGCTGGGAGCTCCAGCGGCAGCGTCGCTGGCGGCACCGCGAGACCATGCGGCTGGCGGGCAGCCGCGCGGTGGTCGTGGGCGCGGGCCCCATCGGCCGGGCCATCGGCTCCACCCTGGAAGCGCTCGGCGTCGTCGTGGACCTGGTCGGCCGCACCGCCCGGGACGGGGTGCGCGGCGGTGACGAGCTGCCCGGGCTGCTCCCCGGGGCCGACTGGGTGGTGTGCGCGGCGCCGCTCACCGAGTCCACCCGCGGGATGTTCGACCGGGCCGCCTTCGCCCGGATGAATTCCACCGCCCGGTTCATCAACGTCGGCCGCGGCCCCCTGGTGATCGAGAAGGATCTCTCGGCGGCCCTGGTCTCCCGGCAGATCGCGGGCGCCGCGCTGGACGTCTTCGAGAACGAGCCGCTGGCCGCCGACGACCCGCTGTGGGACGTGCCGGGGCTGTTCGTCTCGCCCCATATGAGCGGCGACACGGTCGGCTGGCGCGATCACCTGGCCGAGCAGTTCCAGGACAACTTCGACCGCTGGGCCGCGGATGAGCCGCTGCGCAACGTCGTCGACAAGCGGCTCGGATACGTACCGGTGGACTGAACGCACGACCTGGAACGGAGAGTTGGATGACCGATATCCACGATCTGACAGCGGTTCAACTCCTGGAGCGGTACGCCTCCGGCGAACTGTCCCCCGTCGAGGCCACCCGGGCCGCCCTCCAGCGGATCGAGCAGATCCAGCCCGAGGTCAACGCGTTCTGCCGGCTGAACGCCGAGGAGGCGCTGCGGCAGGCGGAGGAGTCCGCCGAGCGGTGGCGGCGCGGCACCCCCGTGGGGCTGCTGGACGGGGTGCCGGTGTCGGTGAAGGACATCCTGCTCCAGCGCGGCGCGCCCACGCTGCGCGGTTCGCGGACCGTGCGCGCGGAGGGCCGGGAGTGGGACGAGGACGCGCCGTCGGTGGCCCGGCTGCGGGAACACGGCGCGGTGTTCGTGGGCAAGACCACCACCCCGGAATTCGGCTGGAAGGGCGTCACGGACAGTCCGGTCCACGGGGTGACCGGCAATCCGTACGACCCGGGGCTGACCGCGGGGGGCTCCAGCGGCGGCAGCGCCGCGGCGGTGGCGCTGGGCGCGGGTCCGCTCAGCCTGGGGACGGACGGCGGCGGCTCGGTCCGCATCCCGGCGTCCTTCTGCGGTGTCTTCGCGCTCAAACCCACCTACGGGAGGGTTCCGCTCTATCCGGCGAGCGCCTTCGGCACGCTGGCCCATGTGGGTCCGATGACCCGGGACGCGGCCGACGCCGCGCTCCTGATGGACGTCATCTCCGGTGCGGACTGGCGCGACTGGTCCCAGCTGGCGCCCGTTCCGGAGGGCGGTGCGGGCTTCCGGGACGCCCTCACCGCGGGCGGCGGCGGGGTCGACGGTCTGCGGGTGGCCTACAGCCCCGCGCTCGGCGGTACGGCGGCGGTGGACCCGGAGGTGGCCGCGGCGGTCCGGCGGGCGGTGGACCTGCTGGAGCGGCTGGGCGCGGTGGTCGAGGAGATCGACCCGGGGTTCGAGGATCCTGTGGAGGCGTTCCACACGCTGTGGTTCAGCGGGGCGGCCCGGGTGGTGCAGCCGCTGTCGCAGGACCAGCGGGAGCTGCTGGACCCGGGGCTCCGCGAGGTCTGCGACCAGGGCGCGGCGTACAGCGCACTGGACTACCTGGCGGCGGTGGACGTGCGGATGGCCCTCGGCCACGCCATGGGCCGCTTCCACTCCGCGTACGACCTGCTGGTCACCCCGACCATGCCGATCACCGCCTTCGAGGCCGGGGTGGAGGTGCCGCCGGGCTCGGAGCACACCCGCTGGACCGGGTGGACGCCGTTCACCTACCCGTTCAACCTCACCCAGCAGCCCGCGGCGTCGATGCCGTGCGGACTTTCCTCGGCGGGGCTGCCGATCGGGGTGCAGCTGGTGGGCGCGCGCCACGCGGACGCGATGGTGCTGCGGGCCGCGCATGCGCTGTACGGGGCGGGGCTGGCGGACGGCGTACGGCCGCCCGCCGCCTGAGACGGGACCGCCCGCGGCCTGAGGCCGGGCCGCCCGCCGCGGCCGCCACCGCGGCGGACGGCCGGTGGCCCGGGACCCGACGCCGGACGGACCGAGTGGTCCGTCCGGCGGTTCGTCATGCCCGGCGGAAGTTGAGCGTCTCCCCCAGTGCACCGGCCCGCCACAGGTCCTGGCAGGCGTCGGCCATGCGGTCCAGACCGTCCACGATGGTGCCCCACACGATGCCGGGCACCCACCCCGCGTCACCGTTGATCAGCAGGTTGTTCCGCTCGTAGAACAGCGCCAGGTCGATGACCTGGTTGCGGCCCTGGTGCTTGGCGTCCGTCTCATAGCCGTAGGACTTCGTTCCGAGCTGGGTGTCCGTGAAGGTGAAGTAGCACAGATCGCCCGGGATGGGGGTGATCGTCGGATTCTCGAGCGGGGGCTCTTCCGGCGCGAACGGCGGCAGCAACGTGTAGATCTCGTTCCGCGCGTACTTGGCGTGATACACATCACCTCCGAGGGGCAGCGCGTTCCAGACCGCCTCGCAGGTGATCGGCGCACGATCGTCAAGGAGTTTCGCCGTGCAGGCCACCCCGCGCTTGTCGAGCGAGACCTCGATGAACCGGTCAGCTCGGTCAACCATGGACATTCCTCCAGGCCAGTTCGGAGTCAATGCTGTCGTAGGGACATACCCAGCATCGGCTACATCAAGGGCTGGAAACAGCCCGCATACATTTCGCCGAGTCGGGTAGTCGCGCGCCCATGGCTCCACCACGTGGGAAAGACATCGAAAGCAGAGGAAAAGGGCTCGCTCGCCGGTCACTCCTGACCGGCGCCGCGGCCCTGGGTCTGCTGGGCGCGGCCGGCTGTAGCCGGGTGTCCAGCTCTGGTGGCAAGGACGGGGGCAATCTGCTGGAGCGGCTGCGGTCGCAAGGCACGGTGCGGCTGGGAATCGCGGGGGAGATCCCATTCGGCTATATCGACAAAAACGGCGATTTCACCGGTGAGGCACCGGAACTCGCGAAGGTCATCTTCAAACGGCTGGGCGTGGACAGGGTCCAGCCGGTGCCGACCGAGTTCGGATCGCTGATCCCGGGGCTGCGATCGCAGCAGTTCGACGTGGTCTCGGCGGGGATGTACATCAATCCGGAGCGCTGCGCTCAGGTGATCTTCTCCGATCCCGACTACCGCATGCGTGACGCGTTCATCGTACGCAAGGGGAATCCGAAGAATCTCCACAATTACGACGACATCGCGAAATCCAAGGCCACGATGGCGACCGGTACCGCTTATGCCCAGATCGGCTACGCGGAAGCCGCCGGAGTGAAGAAGGACGACATCATGACCCTTCCCGACCAGCTGGCCGGTCTGCTGGCCGTGGAGCAGGGCCGGGCCGATGTCTTCGCGGGCACGACCGTGACCGTCCACAACGTGGTGAAGCAGCGGAACAGCCAGCGAGCGGAGGCGACCGAGCCGTTCCAGGCGTACGTGGACGGCAAACCGGACATCGGGGCGGGCGGCTTCGCCTTCCGGCCCGAGGAGACCGCGCTGCGCGACGCCTTCAACGAGGAGTTGCACAAGATAAAGAAGAGCGGCGAGCTGCTCAGGATCGTGCGCCCCTTCGGCTTCACCAAGGCAGAGATGACCGACCTGACCGCAGAGGAGCTGTGCAAATGACAGCCGGACTGTGGGAAAACTGGCTCCTCCCGGGCGTCTGGATCACGATCCAGCTGACCCTGTACAGCGCCGCCTTCGCCACCGTGGTGGCCTTCGGCATAGGCCTGGTGCGGAACTCGCCGCTGTGGATCGTCCGCTTCCTGTCGGGCTTCTACGTGGAGATCTTCCGCGGCACCTCGGCGCTGGTGCTGATGTTCTGGCTGGCGTTCGTGATGCCGCTGGCCTTCCAGTGGCAGCTCTTCCCGATGTGGGCGGCCGTTCTGGCCCTGGGCCTCACCTATGGCGCCTACGGCTCGGAGATCGTGCGCGGTGCCGTCGCGTCCGTCGCCCCGGCCCAGCAGGAGGCGGCCATCGCGCTCAGCTTCAGCCCGGCGCAGCGGATGCGCCGGGTGATCCTGCCGCAGGCGATCCCCGAGATGATCCCGCCCTTCAACAACCTGCTCATCGAGCTGCTGAAGGGCACGGCCCTGGTCTCGGCGGTGATGGTCCCGGACATCACCTTCTCCGCCCAGCTCTCGCGGCTGGCGACGGGTGAGAGTGCCGAGATCTACTCGCTCATCCTGGTCATGTACTTCGTCCTGGCCTTCGTCCTCACCCGGCTGATGCGGCTGCTGGAGCGGCGCGCGAAGGCGGGCATCGGACAGTTCCCGGAGAAGCGCGGCCCGCTGGTGACGCGGAAGCTCTCGCCCAGCAAGGAGAGCGCGCAGTCGTCGAACCTGATCACTGGAGGTGGAGTCCAGTGAACTGGAACTGGGACGTAGCCAAGGACTTCCTTCCGGACCTGCTCGACGGTCTGGTGATCACGCTGGAAGCCACCGCCCTCGGCTCGGTGCTGGCGTTCGCGCTGGGCCTGGTCTGGGCGATGGCCTTCCGCTCCCCCAGCCGCTTCGTGCGCTGGCCGGTCTCGGCGGTCGTGGAGTTCATCCGCAACACCCCGCTGCTGGTGCAGCTGTTCTTCTTCTTCTACGTGCTGCCCACCTGGGACATCAAGTTCTCGGCGCTGACCACCGGTGTGATCGCGCTGGGGCTCCACTACTCGACGTACACCGCCGAGGTCTACCGGGCCGGTATCGACGGCGTACCCGTGGGCCAGTGGGAAGCGGCCACCGCGCTCAGCCTCTCCCGCAGCCGCACCTGGCTGGCGGTGATCCTGCCGCAGGCGATCCGCCGCGTGGTGCCCGCCCTGGGCAACTACGTGATCGCGATGCTGAAGGACTCCCCGATGCTCGCGCTGATCGGCGTCGTCGACATGTTGCAGAACGCGCGGGCCGAGGGCTCCTCGTCCTTCAACTACATCGAGCCGTTCACCATGGTCGGCATCGCCTTCATCCTCATCGCCTACCCGGCATCCCTTCTCATGCGAGCCCTGGAGCGTCGTCTTGGCCACTGAAACCGACCACACGAATCCTGCCGTGGACGGCAGTGAACTGATCCGCTTCGACCAGGTGACCAAGCGCTTCGGCGACAACGTCGTCCTGGACAACCTGGACTTCTCGGTCTCCTCGGGCAAGCACGTCACCCTGATCGGCCCGTCCGGCTCCGGCAAGACCACGATCCTGCGGCTGCTGATGACGCTGCTCAAGCCCGACGAGGGCACGATCAAGGTCGACGGGGACTACCTCACCCACGAGGACAAGGGCGGCAAGCTGGTCCCCGCGGGCGAGAAGCACACCCGTGAGGTGCGCAAGAAGATCGGCATGGTCTTCCAGCAGTTCAACCTCTTCCCCAACATGCGGGTGCTGCGCAACATCACCGAGGCCCCGGTACACGTCCTGGGGCTGGACAAGGACGAGGCCGAGGCCCGCGCACGGGAACTGCTCGACCTGGTCGGCCTCGGCGACAAGTGCGACGCGTACCCGACGCAGCTGTCCGGCGGACAGCAGCAGCGGGTGGCGATCGCCCGGGCGCTGGCCATGCGTCCGCAGGTGATGCTGCTGGACGAGGTGACCTCGGCGCTGGACCCGGAGCTGGTGGCCGGGGTGCTGGACGTGCTGCGCGACATCGCGCACACCACCGACATCACCATGCTGTGCGTGACCCATGAGATGAACTTCGCCCGGGACATCTCGGACGACGTCCTGATGTTCGACTCGGGCCGGGTCATAGAATCCGGTCCGCCGGAGAAGATCTTCACGGAACCGGAGCACGAGCGGACCCGTGAGTTCCTGAGCGCGGTCCTCTGACACCGCTCCGGGGGCCGGTCCCACCCGGCCCCCGGCCCTGAGCGCCACCATGCCCCCGCCGAGACCGGCGGGGGCATGCTCATGGCACAGCCGCAGAGACGGCCTGGTGCCGACCCCGCGCCGACCGGGGCGGACCCACCGCCGAAATGCCCAACACACCCCCCGCGTCCCGCCCTTGGCGGCTATCGTGGTACGCAAGCGGTCACAACCTGCGAGGCCTGCGAGGGGGGACACCGTGGCGCTCAAGCCCGAGCCGACCGCGCCATTCCACTCGGTGCAGCACGCCCTGCGCATCCTGGAGGTCGTCGCCAGGCACTCCGGCGGCGTGGACGACACCGTCATCGCGCGCGAGACCCGGCTGCCCGGCCACCGGCTCGGCGAACTGCTGCGGATGCTGCGCCGCGAGGGCTATGTGGAGCAGATCGGCGACGGGGCGTACATCGGCGGCGAATCCCTGACCCTGCTCGGCTCCGCCGCGGCCGACCGCGTCCAGGCCGTGGAGAACAAGCTCCAGCGCTCACTGGCCGCGCTGCGCGACTCGGTGGGCGCCGCCGTCTACCTCAGCCGCTACGTCGACGGGGAAGTCAAGATCACGCAGTACGCCGACGGCCCGCGGATGCCGAGGGTCAACGAGTGGGTGGACTTCCGGTCCGCGGCCCACGCCATGGCGGCCGGCAAGTGCCTGCTCACCCAGCTCGACCACGACGGCCGCCGGGACCACCTCTCCCGCCACAGGACGGTCCGGCTCACCTCCCGGACGACGACCAACGAGAAGGTGCTGTTCCGCAAGCTGGACAGCCAGCCCGCCACCGTGCCCGTGCTCGACCTCCAGGAGTACGCGGTGGGCACCGTCTGCGCGGCCGTGCCGATCACCGCGGGCCGCTCCGTCGGCTGTCTGGCCCTCTCGCTCCCGCTGGAGCACGCCCACCGGCTGCGCCAGGCCGCCTACGCCCTGAACCGGGAGGCGGCCCCGATGCTGCTCTCCCTGACCATCTGAGCCCGGCCGCGCTCCTCCCGCCGGCGGTGGTCCGAAGCACCTCCCGGGACCGGGTAGTATTTACGTCGTCAGCAGGCGCCGCTAGCTCAGTTGGTTAGAGCAGCTGACTCTTAATCAGCGGGTCCGGGGTTCGAGTCCCTGGCGGCGCACCGATGATCAGGTAGCTGACCTGGGGCGTTCTCGGTTTCCGAGAACGCCCTGACTTTTTTCCGGTGAAGCCCTCATCCACCCCGCACCTCCAGCGAGCCCAGCAGCTCCGCGGTGGCGGCGGTGACCGCCTCGACCGCTCGGTCGAACGCCTCCGCGTTATGCGCGGCGGGCTGCCGGAAGCCGGAGATCTTGCGCACGTACTGGAGCGCCGCCGCGCGCATGTCCTCCTCGGTGACGGTCTCGGCAAAGGGCGGGCGGAGTGTCTTGATGGATCTGCACATACTCCCGACGGTACGCCGCCGCACCGACAGCGCTCCCCCGTCCGTCCTCAGCCCAGTGGCAGCGCGCCCACGGTGACCACCGGGGCCTCGTGGCCGCGCACCGCGACCGCCGCGTGATAGCCAGGGGGCGCGTCCACATCGGCGAGCGTCCAGCCGTCCGGGCCGGGCGGCGCGTCCGCGGACGCCAGCCCCTCGGCGAGACCGACGTGATGGGTGCGCAAGCCTCCGGGCAGTCCGGTGCCGATGCCCTTGAGATACGCCTCCTTCCGCACCCAGCAGCCGAGGAACGCCTCCTCCCGCAGCTCCTCGGGCAGTGCCTCGATCGCCGCCCGCTCCCCGGGGTGCAGCTGCCCGACCAGTCCGGTCAGCCGGGTGCCCGCCCGCCGGGGTTCGCGCTCCTCGATATCGGCGCCGACGGTCACCCCGGCCACCGCGCAGAGCGCGGCGTCCCCGGCGTGGGACAGGGAGAAGCACAGGGTGGGGTCCCCGGCCAGGGCGGGACGGCCGTGGGGCTTGTCGCAGTCCGGCATCCCGCACAGGTCCCGGGTGAACTCCACCTCGGCCGGATCGGCCCCCAGATAGCCCGCGAGCAGGGTCCGCAGCCCCACGTGCGAGGCGACGTAGCGCTCCCGCAGGGTGGTGTGGCGGAAGCGGGCGGCGCGGTCGCGCTCACGCTCGTCCAGCATTCCGGCGGCCGCCTCGGCCGCCGCCACGGCGGGCGGTATGCGCAGCAGCCAGACGGCCACCTCACCCGGGCCCGGCCGGTCCTCGGGGCGGGGCAGGGTGCGGGCCGGACCCCAGGACCCGGGGTTCCCGGTGGGCTCGGCCGGGCTGGTGAACGGCACTGTTCGTATCTCCTCCGCACGACTCGTCGCCTTCCGGCATCCCGTCGGGACGACGTTACCGGTGCGGACCCGGCTCACCCGTACGGCGGCACGGCAGGAAGCTGCCGTCGCGGCCCGTCCCCGCCGGTCCAACGCCCCCGCCGGGGGCGGGCGTTACGGCACCGGAACAGCCGGTGAGTTAGGACACGTTCACCTCGCGGGCCCCCGGTCACGGGGCCGCGCCACTACGATCGCGCACGTCCGTGCACAACCGGTGATGGGGGTTTTGCGATATGGCGACGGGATTCCTGGCGAAGGCGGTGTCCACGGCCACCCTCCCGGTGGCGCCGCTGTACGGCGCGTTCCTCTCGTACTTCATCTACCACCCGCCCCGTAAACGCCATCACAGGACCCCGGCCGACCTGGGCATCGACAGTACGGACGTCACGGTGCCGCTGGACGGCTTCAAGGGACGCGGACTGCACGTCTGGCTCTGCCCGGCCGATCCGCGGCGGGTGGTGGTGCTCGGCCACGGACTGGGGCTGAGCAAGTCCGCGAGCCTGGCCCAGGCGAAGCTGCTGCATCAAGCGGGGTACACGGTCGCCCTCTTCGACCACCGCAACCACGGCAGGAGCACGGCCGACCGGGCCTGCTGGGGCATGAGCGACCGTCATACGGATGACGTGGTGGCCGTGGTCCGGTACCTGCGCTCCCTGGAGGAGTACGCCGCCGCGCGGATCGCCGTATACGGCTTCTCCATCTCCGCCTTCCCCTCCTTCTACATGCTGCGCAGGGGGGAGGAGTGTCCGGTGGACGCGCTGATCTGCGACAGCGGTCCGGCCCTCGAACTGGCCCCGCTGTTCCGCAACTTCGTCGCCTCCGGCGGACTGCCGGTCCCGGGGCCGCTGCGGTCCGGACCCTCCCGCACGGTGCTGGAGACGGTCGCCTCCTCGGCAGCGGTGGCGATGCTGCGGGTCCAGTGGCCCCCGGCGGCGGAGGGCGCCTACGAGCGGACGCCGATGCTCTTCCTTGCCGGTGAGCGTGACTCGATGATCCCCGCCGCCGGGGTGCACGCGCTGGGCGAGCGCTATCCGCTGGCCGAGGTGCACACCCTGCCGGACACCCCGCACATCCAGGGCATCAAAACCCAGCCGGACCTCTACGCCGACACCGTACTGGGCTTCCTGGACCGCACCCTCAAGGACTGAGGCCGGGCAGCGGTCCTCCCCGCACCGCCTGCGGGGAAGGACCGGCCGGGCGGGTGTCAGTCCTTGATCTCGCAGATGACCGCGCCCGAGCTGACCGAGGCGCCCACGTCCGCGTTCAGGTTCTTGATGATCCCGGCCCGGTGGGCGTTGAGGGGCTGTTCCATCTTCATGGCCTCCAGGACGACCACGAGGTCGCCCTCGGCCACCGTGTCGCCCTCGGCGACGGCCACCTTCACGATGGTGCCCTGCATCGGCGAGGCCAGTGCGTCGCCCGAGGCCGCCGAGCCGGACTTCTTGACCGCCTTGCGCTTGGGCTTCTTCGCCCCCGCGCCCTCCGCCGGGGCGACCGCCAGTCCGAGAACGGCCGGGAGGGAGATCTCCAGCCGCTTGCTCCCGACCTCGACGACGACGGTTTCGCGGGCGCCGGTGTCCTCGGCCTCGTCCGCGCCGGTCGGGGTGAAGGGGGCGATGGTGTTCTGGAACTCGGTCTCGATCCAGCGGGTGTGGACCGTGAACGGGTCACTGGTGAACGCCGGGTCGACCACCGCGGCCTGGTGGAAGGGGATGGCGGTGGCCATGCCCTCGACCTGGAACTCCGCCAGCGCACGGGCGGCGCGCTGGAGCGCCTGGGTGCGGGTGGCGCCGGTGACGATCAGCTTCGCCAGCAGCGAGTCCCACGCCGGACCGATCACACTGCCGGACTCCACCCCCGCGTCCAGCCGGACACCCGGACCGGAGGGCGGCGCGAAGAGGGTCACCGACCCCGGAGCCGGGAGGAAGTTGCGCCCCGGGTCCTCACCGTTGATGCGGAACTCGAACGAGTGGCCCCGCGACGGCGGATCGTCATAGCCGATGGCCTCCCCGTCGGCGATCCGGAACATCTCCCGCACCAGGTCGATACCGGACACCTCCTCCGTCACCGGGTGTTCGACCTGGAGGCGGGTGTTGACCTCCAGGAAGGAGATGGTGCCGTCGTTGCCGACGAGGAACTCCACCGTGCCGGCGCCGACGTAGCCGGCTTCCTTGAGGATGGCCTTGGAGGCGGCGTAGAGCTCGGCGTTCTGCTCCTCGCTCAGGAACGGTGCCGGGGCTTCCTCGACGAGTTTCTGGTGGCGGCGCTGGAGGGAGCAGTCGCGGGTGGAGACGACCACGACGTTGCCGTGGGTGTCGGCCAGACACTGGGTCTCCACGTGGCGGGGCTTGTCGAGGTAGCGCTCGACGAAGCATTCGCCGCGGCCGAAGGCGGCCACCGCCTCGCGGACGGCGGAGTC